>NZ_RPRY01000181.1 GCF_003949795.1 Streptomyces sp. WAC06614 | reverse complement strand
GGCCAGGGGGCCTTCCAGTACCGGGGCGGTGGGTCTGCCGGTCAAGGTCGTCTCCTCACATCGGGGGGTTGCCGTGCTTGCGGGCGGGGGTCACGGCGTGCTTCGTGCGGAGCATGTCGAGCGCGGCGATCAGGGCACTGCGGGTGTCGGCGGGGTCGATGACGTCGTCGACGAGGCCGCGTTCGGCGGCGTAGTAAGGGTGCATGAGCTCGCTCTTGTATTCCTTGACGAGCTGCCCGCGGACCGCCTCGGGGTCGTCGGCGGCCGCGATCCGGCGGCGGAAGACGACGTTGGCCGCGCCTTCCGCGCCCATCACGGCGATCTCGTTGGCCGGCCAGGCCAGCGCGAGATCGGCGCCGATGGAGCGGGAGTCCATCACGATGTACGCGCCGCCGTACGCCTTGCGCAGCACCAGCGAGATCCGCGGCACGGTGGCGTTGCAGTAGGCGTACAGGAGCTTGGCGCCGTGCCGGATGATGCCGCCGTGCTCCTGGCCGACGCCGGGCAGGAAGCCGGGCACGTCGACCAGGGTGACCAGCGGGATGGAGAAGGCGTCGCAGAGCTGGACGAAGCGGGCGGCCTTCTCGGAGGAGTGGATGTCGAGGACCCCGGCCAGGGACTGCGGCTGGCTGGCGACGATCCCGACGACCCGGCCGTCGAGGCGGGCGAGGGTGGTGATGACGCTGGTGGCCCAGCGCTCGTGGACCTCCATGTGCTCGCCGTCGTCGACGATCTCGGCGATGACCTCGCGCATGTCGTACGGGCGGCTGCCGTCGAGCGGGACCAGGTCGAGCAGGCGCTCGCAGCGGCGGTCGGCGGGGTCGTCGGCGGGGACGGCGGGCGGGGTGGTGCGGTTGTTGGCGGGGAGCATCGACAGCAGGTAGCGGACCTCGGCGATGCAGGTCTCCTCGTCGTCGTACGCGAAGTGCGCCACGCCCGAGGTCTCGGCGTGCACGTCGGCGCCGCCGAGGCCGTTCTGGGTGATCTCCTCGCCGGTGACGGCGCGGACCACGTCGGGGCCGGTGATGAACATCTGCGAGGTCTCGCGGACCATGAAGACGAAGTCCGTCAGGGCCGGGCTGTACGCGGCGCCGCCGGCGCAGGGGCCGAGCATGACGGAGATCTGGGGGATGACGCCCGAGGCCTTGGTGTTGCGCTGGAAGATGCCGCCGTAGCCGGCGAGCGCCGAGACGCCCTCCTGGATCCGGGCGCCCGCGCCGTCGTTCAGCGACACCAGCGGCGCACCGGCCGCGATGGCCATGTCCATGATCTTGTGGATCTTCGTCGCGTGCGCCTCGCCCAGCGCCCCGCCGAAGATGCGGAAGTCGTGGGCGTAGACGAAGACGGTCCGGCCGTCCACGGTGCCCCAGCCCGTGATCACACCGTCGGTGTGCGGGCGCTTGTGCTCCAGCCCGAAGCCGGTGGCCCGGTGTCGGCGCAGCTGCTCGACCTCGTGGAAGGACCCCTCGTCCAGCAGGAGGTCGATCCGTTCCCGCGCGGTCAGCTTGCCCTTGGCGTGCTGCGCCTCGGTGGCGGCGGGGACGCCGTCGAGGACGTCCTGTCGGATGCGGGCGAGTTCTGCGACCCGTTCGGCCATGGTCATGGGCGGGGGCTCCTTGCGGTTCAGCTGGTGCGGAGGGCGACGTAGTCGCAGAGGGCGAGCAGGGCGCGGCGGGCCGGGAGGGCGGGCAGGACGGCCAGCGCGGTACGGGCGCGCTCCAGGCGGCGCTGCATCACGGCCTCGGTCTCGGCGAGGGCCGAGGAGCGCGCGAACAGCTCCAGGGCGCGCGGCAGGGCGGCGGGCGGGACCGGGCCGGCGGCGAGCAGGGCCCGCAGTTCGGCGTCGTCGGGGTCGGTGCTCTCGCGGGCGAGGAGCACCGGCAGGCTGGGGACGCCGGCCAGCAGGTCCTTGCCGCGTTCCTTGCCGGTGAGCCCGGCGCAGGAGGTCAGGTCGAGCAGGTCGTCGGCTATCTGGAAGGCGATGCCGAGCTGTTCGCCGTACTCGGTGAGGGCGGCGGCGGCGGACGCGGGCGCACCGGCCTGTACGGCGCCGATGCCCAGGGACATGGCGAGCAGCGCCGCGGTCTTGCCGGCGGCCACGTGGAAGTAGTGGGTGACGGGGTCCTCGTCGGGGGCGGGGCCGGCCAGTTCCCGCAGCTGGCCGGCGACGAGGCGGCCGGCGGTGCGGGCATTGAGGTGGACGGCGGCCGGTCCGAGGTCGGCGGCGAGCTGCGCGGCGCGGGCCAGCAGCAGGTCCCCGCCGAGGACGGCGGCGCGCTCGCCGAACCGGGCGTGCACGCTGGGCACGCCGTGCCGGGTGGCGGCGCCGTCCATGACGTCGTCGTGGTGGAGCGAGGCGATGTGGACCAGTTCGGCGATGGTGGCCGCCTGGGTGACGCCCTCGGCCCAGGGGTCACCGAACTCGGCGCCGAGCAGCACCAGCAGGGGGCGCAGCCGCTTGCCGCCGGCGTCGGCGAGATGGCCGGTGAGGGCGGTGACGCGCGGGTCGAAGGCGGCGTGGGCGGTGGCCTGGAGCCATTTCTCGGCGCGGGCCAGGGATTCCCGCATTCTGCTTTCGAACTCGGGTTCCTCCGGGACGAGCCGGGCGATCAGCCGGGCGGCGGGAAGGTCCGACGGCGCTGCCGTACCGGCCCCGTACTCGTGAACAGCGCTCATGGCCCCTCCGCGCGACAACCGGACATTGATTTCCCGTATGGGTATTCGACAGCATCGACAGGCGGCCGGGGCCCTTACAACAGGGCTGACATGAAGGTGCCAGTAGGGCCTTCGCGCGCCCATGACCAGGGATGTGGCAGCTTCCTGCCACAGGTGCCGACGGGGGGAACCCGCGACGGAAGAAGAAACCGGTAGCTCCGCATCCGCCGGACAAACCGGCTTCAGCCAGGGGGGAATTGACAGCAACCGGACATGCGAGGGGGAGCCTTTCTCCTCCGTGACTAGGCTCCCGGGGACATTTCTCTGCCCTCCGTACGCTTGTGAAGGAGTCTCATGTTCGGACGGATCGGACGCTTCGCCGTCCTCCGGCCCTGGGTGACCATCTCGGCCTGGCTGATCGCGGCGGTCGCGCTGGCCGCCCTGGCCCCGCAGCTCAAGTCGACCAGCGACCAGGCCGAATTCCTGCCCTCCTCCTACGAATCCGTCCAGGCGGCGAAGGCACAGGAGCGCGCTTTCCCCCAGCATGAGCAGCCCGCGGCCGTGGCCGTGTTCCAGCGGACGGACAAGAAGGCCCTCACGGAGTCCGACAAGGCGGCCGTCGCCAAGGTGGCGGCCGGACTCCAGGACAAGGGCCTGACGAAGGTCAAGGCGGTCACGACCGGCCCGGAGGCCGTCTCGCCCAACGGTGAGATCGCGCTGGCGCAGGTCCTCGCCACGGTCAAGGACCCCTACGACCCGGAACTCGGCGAATCCGTCAGGAAACTGCGTGAAGAGGCCCGGCCCCTGCTCTCGGGGACGGATCTGACGATGGGCCTGACCGGCGCCGCCGCCAGCGCGGTGGACGCCAAGGAGGCCTCCGGGGACACCGACGCCATGATCATGTCGGCCACGCTGCTGCTCATCGTGGTCCTGCTGCTCGTCATCTTCCGCAGCCCGCTCATCGCGATCCTGCCGGTCGTGATCATCAGCCTGGCCTTCATGGTGGCCACCGGACTGATCTCGACGGCCGCCGAGCTCGGTGGGCTGAAGGCGGACGCCTCCATCTCGGCCATCCTCATCGTGGTCCTCTTCGGCGTCGGCACCGACTACCTCCTCTTCCTCCTCTTCCGCTACCGCGAGCAGCTGCGCGGCGGCCAGGACCCCAAGCAGGCCATGATCAGCGCGGTGGCGCTGGTGGGCGAGACCATCGCCTCCGCCGCCGGCGCGGTCGTCGTCGCGTTCCTCGCCCTGCTGCTGTCCACCATGGGCATGCTGCGGGCCATGGGTCCCTCGCTCGCGATCTCGGTGGCGGTGGCGCTGCTGGCCGGGCTGACCCTGGTGCCGGCGGTGTTCTCGCTGCTGGGCACGAAGGCGTTCTGGCCGTCGAAGGCGTGGCGCAAGGAGCCGAAGAACGCCCTCGCCGGCCGGATCGGCTCGGCCGCCGCCCGCCGCCCCGGCGTCATCGCCGGGGTCAGCGCGGCGGTGCTCGCGGTGCTCGCCGTCGGAGTGCTCGGCTTCCGGCCGGAGTTCGACGCCGACAGCTCCCTGCCGCAGGACCTGGAGTCCGTCACCGCCATGAAGGACCTCCAGCGCGGCTTCTCGGCCGGGCAGACGGACCCGACCACGGTCTACCTGGAGAAGCGGGACGGAACGCCGCTGGACCGCGGCCAGCTCGACGCCTTCGGCGCCGCCCTGCGGATCGAGGGCGTCGGCGAGGTCTCCCCCGCCCAGGCCGGCGCGGACGGCAGCATCGCCCGGTACAGCGTCGTACTGACCTACCGCCCCACCGAGGACAAGGCCCTGGACCTGGTGTCCGGGCCGCTGCGGGACGCCGCCCACCGGGCGGCGCCCGACGGTACCCGGGCGCTGGTCGGCGGCACCTCCGCGGTGCTCGCCGACATCAGCACGGCCGTCAACCGTGACTACCGGGTGGTCTTCCCGGCCGCCGGCCTCGCCATCATGCTCATCCTGGGCCTGCTGCTGCGCAGCGTGGTCGCCCCGCTGTACCTCATGGCGTCGGTCGCCCTCGGGTTCGCCGCGACCCTCGGCGCGACCGTCTGGGTGTTCCAGACGGGCGCGGGCGAGAAGGGGCTGCTGTTCACCCTGCCCGTGGTGGTCTACCTCTTCGTGGTGGCCATCGGCACGGACTACAACATCCTCATGGTCTCCCGGCTGCGGGAGGAGATCGGTGCCGGGCGGGCCCCGCGCGAGGCCGTCCGCCGGGCCGTCTCCGCGTCCGCGCCCACCATCGCGGCCGCCGCGGTCATCCTGGCCGGCACCTTCGGTGTGCTGATGCTCGCCGAGAACTCCATGCTCCAGCAGATGGGCTTCGCCGTCGCGTTCGGCATCCTGCTCACCGCCTTCGTCATGGCCCTGCTGCTGGTCCCCACCCTGACCAGCCTGCTCGGCCACCGCGCCTGGTGGCCCGGGCACGAGCTGACCCTGCCGTCCACGGCGGCCGCCCCCGGCGGTGCGGGCACGGCCGGGTCCTCCGCGGGGAAGGGTTCCCGGGCGGACGACCCGAGCCTGGTGTGACGGTTCCCCCACGGGCCCCCGCGCGGCTTCGCGCGGGGGCCCGGCACCCCGTCCGACCAGGCAATGTCACCTTCCTGCCAAGGTTGTGACGGCCCGTCCGCCCGGCCCGGATCCCCGCCTACGCTCCGTTGCGACCACTCACGAGGGAAGGCTTGGGGAATTGCGCAACCGAAACACGCTCGCCGCCGTGCTCGCCGCCGGAATGCTGTCGCTGACGCTCACCGCCGGTACCGCCTCCGCCACCGAGGCCGCCGGTGCGGCCGGCGCGCCGGCCGAGCGGACCTCCTGCGGCGAGGTGCGCCTGACGGGGGAACTGCCCGCGCCGCCGGCCGGCATGGCCGTCCAGCAGCAGGTCACGATCGGCGAGGACTGCCGGCCGGTCCTCGGTGAGGTCACGTTCGTCCCCGCACGTGACGGCGCGGCGGCGAAGAAGTCCGCCGCCGCGCCCGCGGGGGTGGCCGCGGCGGCCACGACCGCCGGTACCACGCGCCAGTTCAAGAGCTGGAACGAGATGTTCGACTGCTGCAACATCCGGATGACCGGCCTGTACACGACCTCGCAGTGGACGACGGACGGCGCCCGCATCACCACGGCCACCACCGACGCCACGCAGCAGTGGAACCGCGAGCCGTGGAACGCCGGCTGGAGCCTGAAGTCGGCGACGCAGAACACCGACTGCGCCACCGACTGCACCGCCTCGCGGACCGAGGCGCACGCCGACTTCACCTACAAGGGCATCTTCGACGTCACGGGCGGCTGGTACGCCAACACCCACCACTCGTACGTCGACCTGAACGCCGACGGGAGCGCCACCTGCCGCTTCGACGTCCAGCTGCGGCACACGTTCATCGGCTGGAACTGGCAGCGCGGCTGCCAGTGACCGCGCCGGGCGCGGCCACCGAGATCAGCCGCGCCCAGTGCGCGTGATCGCCCTTCTCGCCGATGAGCCCGCCGTCGGCCTCCACCCACGCGTGGGGGCTGAACGGCGGGCTCATCAGCGTTCCCACGCACCATGTCGGCCAGTGGCCGCCGAGCCGGCAGGTCAGTGCCACGGCCACGGACCGGGGCAGGCAGCTGCGCTGCCCGTTCATGCGCAGGCTCGCGGCGAGCACGAGCTCACGGGCCTCGGTGGCCTGCGCCGCGGTCGACGGGACGGCGCCGCGCGCGACCCGGGTCAGCACCCGTTCCAGCCGGTGCGGGGCGAGCCGGGTGAGCAGGTGCGCCGCGCCGACGGCCGTACGGGCGGCCAGCCGGCGGCGCAGCGGGAAGCGGGTGCGGTCGGCCGGCAGGGCCGTGGTCACGCTCACGCCGCCACCACTCCCGCCTCGGCCATGGCCGCCAGGACCGTGTCGACGTCCGCCGCGGCCCGCTCGGCGTCGACGTCGTACTCCTCGGTGAGGCGGCGGACGGCGTCCTCGGCCCGGCCCCCGTCCAGCAGGACGCCCACGATCGTGGCCGAGGTGGGGTTGAGCTGCCAGTACCCGCCCGACCTGGTGTCGAGCAGCACGGCGCCGTACTCGGTGGCGGCGAGCTTGAGGTACGCGCGGTGCACGAGTTTCATGCCAGGGCTCCTTGGGTCGTCAGGACGGTGCGCAGCCACATCTCGGCCGCGAGGGTCGACACGAAGCGCTCGTCGCGCAGTTCGGGCGAGGAGGCGGCGGAGCACAGGCGGCGCAGGGCCGCCTCGTCCACCAGGCCGGCGCGGCCGAGCAGGCTGTCCTCCCACAGCCCCGTCAGCGCCGCGCGGTTGCGGTAGAGGCCGGCGGCGGCGTCCATGGTGCCCTCGCCCTTGGTGGCGCGGGACAGGGAGCGGCGGGGCACCAGTCCGTCCATCGCGCGGACCAGCACCGGCTTGTACGCCCAGGGGTCGACCCGGTCCTCGACACGGACCGAGAGGGCCGCGTCCACGACCCGGTCGTCAAGGAAGGGGGCGGACATGGGTACGCCGGCCGCCCGGCCGGCCGCCTCGGCGGCCTCGTTGTCGCGGGCGAGCTGGTGGAGGGCCCACAGTTCGACGTGCCGGCCCGGGGTGGGCCCGTACGGCTCGGCCGTGGCGACGGCCTCGGCCAGTTCCCGCTCCAGCAGGTGCAGACAGTCCTCGGTGAGCCAGGAGGCCGGGCAGGGCGGGTACAGCCAGCCCAGCGAGGGCCGGCCCGGCATCGGCGCCGGTGCGCCGCGCAGGGAGACCGATGCCAGGGCCCGGCGGTATCCGCGGCGGTCGGCGAGCTGGCGGACGACGGGCAGCAGCGGCCAGGAGAGCATCGCGCGGAATCCGCCGAGGCGGCGCAGGGCGGCCAGCGGACGCCGGGCGACGAGCGCGTGCAGGTGGTGGGGCAGGCCGACGAACAGGTTGTCCCCGCCGTTGCCGGTCAGATGAAGCCGGGAGCCGCGGGCGGCCATCCGGCGGGGCAGAACGGTGGCACGACGGCGGGAGGCGACCAGCGCGTTGGGGGCGTCGAGCGGCAGCCCGGGGTCGTCGAAGCCGTCGTAGAACGTGGGCAGTTCCTCGTTCGGAAGGATGAAGTGCTCGACCCCGGGCAGGTCCTCGGCGGCCCAGCGGGCCCAGCGGCCGTCCTCGTTGAAGGCCTCGTCGCCGGTGGAGGTGCAGGCCACGATCCGGGCGCGGGGATCCCGGGCGGCGAGGAAGCTGATGCTGGTGGAGTCCAGGCCGCCGGAGAGGTCGGCACTGATCAGCCCGCCGGGGGCGGTACGGACCTCCACCGCGTCGAGCAGGGCCTCCCGGACCGCGGCGGCGCCTTGTTCCAGGGAGGTGGCGGGCTCCGGGGGCCGGTGCCAGCGCCGGTAGGAGGACGCTCCGTCGGGCCGGGCCAGCAGGGCGGTGCCCGCGGGGACGGCGGTGACCGCCGACCACAGCGGGCGCTGGTCGAGCGGGGCCGGCGCCATGCCCAGCAGGCTCACGGCCACGGCGGTCGGGTCCGGTTCGAGCCCGGCCAGGCGGGCCAGTGCCACGGCGCGGTCCCCGGCGACCAGGGTGGCGCCGGTGCGGGTGTGGAAGACGCGCCGGGCGCCGTAGGCGGAGCCCTGGACGCGCAGGGCGCCGTCCACGGAGGCGAGCAGGTGGAACTGGCCGGGCAGGGTGGGGGCCAGCCCGTCCAGTTCCGCCGGGTCGCTCAGCAGGCCGGCCCGGCGCTCCAGCGCGCCGGCCACGGACTGCGGGAAGGTACCGATCAGGGCGAGGGCGGTACGGCCCGCCCGCGCCACGAGAAGTCCGGCCGGTTCCCACCGGCCGACGATCCAGTCGCGTCCGGAGGCATGGGCCACGGACCGAAGGCCGGGCTGTTCCTCGCGCAGGTGCCGGGCCACGGCGGACGCAGCCTCGTTGTCAGGGAATACGAAGAAGAACGGTGCGCCGCGGTCCGGCATCATCAGCTCCTGCGAGAGATCCGGGAATTACAGCCAGCCGCGAATGCCCTTCCAGTCCCAGAATCCGGCGGGGAGACCCATGCCGGTGTCGGCGCGGAAGGAACCGGCGGCGGCGAATACCGGCGCCTCGTAGGCCTTCTTCATCATGGCTCTTTCCTTTCGGTTGACGGGAAATGAATCCCAGCAGGACAGCCCTACCTATTCAAATTTCCGCCTCGGCGCCCGGCAGCTCAACGCGCCTGACCACTTCGAGCCGTTGTGGCAGCAAGCTGACAGCGGCACGGTGGACGCATCCCGCGGTTTTTTAGAATTCCCGGTCCGGTTGCTCACGTGACGATCAGATTGGCAGCCTCCTCCTATGACAACCGAAGTCAGCCGCACCCCGGCCCCCCCGGCGGTCCTGGACACCCCGCCGCCACCGCGGTGGGCGGTCTGGGCCGCACACGCCGTCCCGCTGATCGCGCTGCCGTCGACCCTGTGGCGCCTGGCCATGACCGCCGGCGTGCCGGTGGGCTACAGCGAGGAGGTGCTGCGCACCGACTACGGGCTGCCCGGCACCGGATACCTGATCCTTCCGCTGATCTCCCTGGCCCAGGAGGGCGCGGCGCTGCTGACGCTGGGTCTGGTCCGGGACTGGGGACTGGTCGCGCCGCGCCGGCTGCCGTTCATCGGCGGGCGTCCGGTGCGCACCGGGGCGGCCGTGACGGCGGCGCTGCTCGGTGCCCTGGTCATGACCGCGGTGACGGTCAGCCAGCTCCTGCTGTGGGACACCGTCGACCAGGGCAATCTGACCGGCACGCACCGGACCGTGATGGGCTGGCTGTACGCGCCGTTGCTGCTGTGGGGGCCGCTGCTGGCGCTGGTGACCCTGTCGTACGCCCTGCGGCGCCGCAGCCGGCGATGAACACGGCCGTTCTGGTCCTGCTGGCCGCGCTCTCCCTGACGGTCTTCGTCGCCGGACTGGCCTCCGGGGCCCGGCGGCTGCTCGGGGTCCGGCTCGGCAAGGGACGCGCGGTGCTGACGGGTGTGGTCGGGCTGGCCGCGGGCACGCTGGTCAGCTATCCGCTGCGTGATGTGCAGCCCCTGGCCCTGATCACGCTGGAGGTCGGCGTCTCCCTCGTGGTGGCCATGCTGTTCCTGGCCGCCACCGAGGTGCTGGTGCCCTCGGGCACGGTCCGCGGACTGGTGCGGCTGCCCGGTTCGGTGCGGCGCAGCTTCGCCCGCGCCCGCCGCTACGCACGGCTGAGCCGGATCTTCGTCCGGCACGGGCTCGGCCGCTTCGTCAGCGGCCGCTCGCGGCGCGGGCCGGAGGCGGCGGCCGAGCGCGCGGCGCTCGCCCCGTCGCTGCGGCTGGCGCTGGAGGAGGCCGGGGTGACCTTCGTCAAGCTGGGGCAGGTGATGTCCACCCGGTACGACCTGCTCCCGCAGGAGTTCATCGAGGAACTGAGCTCGTTGCAGGACCAGGCCTCGCCGGAGCCGTGGGAGGCCGTCGAGCGGGTGCTCCAGGAGGAGCTGGGGGCGCCGCCGGGCGAGGTGTTCGCCGAGTTCGACCCCAGGCCCGTGGCCGCGGGGTCCATCGCCCAGGTGCACCGGGCGCGGCTGGCCTGCGGGCAGCAGGTCGCGGTGAAGGTGCAGCGGCCCGGGGCGCGCGAGATCGTGGTGGACGACCTGGACATCCTCTACCGGTTCGCGGCCCGGCTGGAGCAGCACACGGACTGGGGCCGCAGCGTGGGTGCGCTCACCCTGGCGCAGGGGTTCGCCGTATCGGTCCAGGAGGAGCTGGACTTCCGTATCGAGGCGCGCAACACGCTGTCGGTGGCCGCGGCGATCAAGGCGGCCGGCGGGGACTCGGTGATCCGGGTGCCGGAGGTCCACCAGGACCTGTCGGGCAAGCGGGTGCTGGTCACCGAGTGGATGGCGGGCACGCCGCTGCACAGCGTGTCGGGGCTGCTGGACGAGCGCGGGCTGGACCGCCATGCGTTGGCCAGCGCCATGCTGGAGTGCCTGCTGGGTCAGATCATGACCAGTGGTGTCTTCCACGCCGATCCGCACCCGGGCAATCTGCTGCTGCTCGACGACGGCCGGCTCGGCATGCTCGACTTCGGCTCGGTCGGGCGGATCGACCGTGCGCTGCGAGGGACCCTGGGCGGGATGCTGCTGGCCCTGCACCGCGGTGACCCGGCCGGGCTGGCGGACGCGCTGCTGGCGCTGGTGGTGCACCCCGAGCACATAGATGAGCGGAAGCTGGAGCGGGCGCTCGGCCAGTTCCTGGCACGGCACTTCGCTCCCGGGGTCAAACCGGACCGGGAGATGTTCGCCGACCTGTTCGCCATCGTCTCGCGGCACGGGATCAGCGTGCCGCCGGAGATAGCGGCCGTGTTCCGGGCGCTGGCCACCATGGAAGGGTCGCTGGACCGTCTGGTGCCCGGCTTCGACATCGTCGCGGAGGCGCGCTCGTTCGCCGTCACCCAGCACCTGCGCAAGCTGCGGCCGGAGGCGCTCGGCCGGTCGGTGACCGAGGAACTGCTGGGACTGGTGCCCATGCTGCGCCGGCTGCCGCGGCGGATCGAGCGGATCGGTGCGGCGGTGGAGGGCGGCCAGCTCACGGTCGGGGTCCGGCTGTTCGCGGATCCCGAGGACCGGCGGTTCCTGCGTTCGCTGGTCCACGAGGTGCTGCTGGCGTTCCTCGGCGGGGTGATCGGGCTGGTCGGCGTGCAGTTGCTGCGGACCGAGGGCGGCCCGATGCTCGGCAAGGGCTTCGGTCTGTTCGACCTGTTCGGCTACAACCTGCTGGTGATCAGCTCGGTGCTGGTGGTGCGGGTGCTGTTCATGATGATCGGCTCCGGCCACCGGCGCTGAGACGGCCGGCCGCATGGCGGTCCGCGCGGGCCCGGCCCCCGTCGAGGGGGCCGGGCCCGTGTGCGTCGTGGCGCGCCCGCGGGCGCTGCCGGGCGCCGCGGCCCTGCGGGCTCAGCGCCGGGCGGCGGCCCGCTGGTAGGCGCGGCCGGCCAGCGGGATCACGACGGCGAGCAGGACGAGCAGCACCACGAGGGCGGCGACGACCGGGTGTTCGGAAGGGAAGGCGCCGCTGGAGGTGCCGCGCTCGTTGCCGAACAGGTCGCGGGCGGCGGAGACCACCGCGCTGACCGGGTTCCACTCCACGACCACGCGCATCCAGCCGGGCAGGCCCTCCGGCGGCACGAAGGCGTTGGAGAGGAAGGCCAGCGGCATCATCACCACGCCGGACAGGGCGCTGACCGCCTCGGGGCTGCGCAGGCTCAGCCCGACCAGGGCACCCAGCCACGACATCGCGAAGCCCATCAGGAGCAGCAGGCCGAAGCCGGCCAGGGTCTGGAGCACGCCGTTGTGCGCCCGCCAGCCGATCAGATAGCCGACCACGGCCATGATGGCGCTGGTCCAGGCGACCAGGACCAGGTCGGCGGTGGTGCGGCCGAGCAGGACCGAGGAGCGGGAGATCGGCAGCGCGCGGAAGCGGTCCACCAGGCCGTTGTTGAGGTCCTCCACGACGCCGACGGCGGTGGTGGTGAGGTTGGCCAGCATCACCTGGGCGAAGATGCCGGCCATGATGTACTCCTTGTAGCCGCCCTGGCCGGGTACCTGCATGGCGCTGCCGAACAGGTACCCGAAGACGAGGACGAAGGCCACCGGCATCACGGTGATGCCGAGGAGCTGTTCCGGCATGCGCCGGATGTGCCGCATCTGGCGGCCCGCGAGTGCGAACGAGTCGCTGAGCACCTCGGTCATGCCGCCTGCATCTCCTTCTCGTCCCGCTCCTGCGCGGTCCGGTCGTCCTGCTGCGCCGGTCCGGCGGATCCGGCGGGGTGTGCGTCCTGGTCCGGCCGGCCGGTCAGGGCCAGGAAGACGTCGTCCAGGGAGGAGCGGCGGACGGCGAAGTCCTGGGGCTCGATGCCGAGCCGCTCCAGACCGGTGGCGGCCGCGGCGATGGTGTTGACCCCGCCGGCCAGCGGCACCGAGACCGTACGGTGTTCCCGGTCCACGACCGGCTCCTGCGGGGAGACGTCGGCCAGCACCCGGGTGGCGGCGGCCAGGTCGGCGGCGGAGCTCACGGAGACCTCCAGCCGCTCTCCGCCGACCTCGCGCTTGAGCTCGTCGGGGGTGCCGTCGGCGATGACCACGCCCTTGTCGATGACCGCGATCCGGTCGGCGAGCTGGTCGGCCTCCTCCAGGTACTGGGTGGTCAGGAGCACGGTCACGCCGTTGTCCACCTGCTCCTTGATCATCTCCCAGAGGGCGAGCCGGCTGGTGAGGTCCAGGCCCGTGGTCGGCTCGTCCAGGAAGAGCACCGGGGGGCTGGCCACGAGGCTCGCCGCGAGGTCGAGGCGGCGGCGCATGCCGCCCGAGTACGTCTTGGCCATCCGGTCGGCGGCGTCCACCAGGCCGAACTTCTCCAGCAGTTCGTCGGCACGGGCCCGGGCGCCCTTGCGGCCCAGGCGCAGCAGGGTGCCGATGAGCTGGAGGTTCTCGCGGCCGCTGAGCCGCTCGTCGACGGCCGCGTACTGGCCGGTGAGGCCCACGTTGGCGCGGATGAGCTTGGCCTGGGTCGCCAGGTCGTAGCCGGCGACGGTGGCGCGGCCCTCGTCCGGGTCGAGCAGGGTCGCGAGGATGCGCACGGTGGTGGTCTTGCCCGCCCCGTTGGGTCCGAGCACCCCCAGGACGGTGCCCGCGGGGACCTCCAGGTTGATGCCGTCGAGCGCCTGGTGGTCGCCGTAGCGCTTGCGGAGGCCCTCCGCCGAGATTGCCGTTTCCATGACGGCCACTCCTTTGCTGCGTGGTGCGTGTGTGTGGTCGGGGCGGGTCAGCGGACGAGGGCCGGCTGCCCGGCGAGCTTCTCCAGGACGACCCGGCCGATCTCGGCCGCCGGTCCGGGCTGGAGCAGGTGTCCGTGGTGCGCGTGCACCGGGTGGGTGGTGACGGCACCGGCCACGTACGGCTCCCAGGCGGCGACCGAGTCCACCGTCTTGGCCGCGGGGTCGTCGGTGCCGGCCGTGGAGACGAAGAGCAGCAGCTCGCCGTCGAAGCGGCGCGGCCGGTAGGCGGCGCTGAGCACGTGGTTGTTGATGCCGACCTTCACGAAGGCCGAGATGTGGTGCTCCTCCAGGCTGCCGAGCGCGCTGTCCCGGCTGCGGATCAGTTCCATGGCCCGCCGGTGGTCCAGGGGCTGGGAGCGCACCTCGGCGAGGTCGAAGCCGACGAAGTCCAGGAGGGTCTCCAGGACGTCCCGCTCGGTGGGCAGGGTGTAGTCGTCGTCCTGCCAGGACTCGTCGTACGGGGTCTGGTCCAGGTTGGCCAGCAGGGCCACCCGCTCCCCCGCCTCGGTGAGCTGCGTGGCGATTTCGTGGGCGACGAGGCCGCCGAAGGACCAGCCGAGGAGGTGGTAGGGGCCGGCGGGCTGGACCGAGCGGATCTGCTCGACGTAGTCGGCGGCCATCTCCTCGACGCTGGTGGCGATGGCGCCCTCGCCGTCGAGGCCGCGGGCCTGGAGGCCGTAGACCGGGTACTCCCCCGCGATGTGCGCGAGCAGGGTCGAGTACGGCCAGCTCAGGCCGCCCGCGCCGTGGACGCAGAACAGCGGGGGCCGCTCGCCGCCGGTGCGCAGCGGCAGCAGCACCTCGAAGCCGTCGCCGTCCTGGCCGGTGCCGAGCTTGTCGGTGAGCTGGGCGACGGTCGGCGTCTCGAAGATGCCGCGGTTGCTCAGCTTGACCCCGAGGACGGAACGGATGCGGCTGACGAGCTGGATGGAGGTGATGCTGTCGCCGCCCAGCTCGAAGAAGCTGTCGTCGATGCCCACCCGGTCGACCTTGAGCACCTCGGCGAAGAGGCCGCACAGGACCTCCTCCTGGGCCGAGCGGGGGCCTCGGCCGCCGGGGGCGGCGTCGGCCCCGGGAGCGGGGAGCTGCTTGCGGTCCAGCTTGCCGTTGACGGTCAGCGGGAGGGCGTCGAGGGCGACGACGGCGGCCGGGACCATGTAGTCGGGCAGAGTGGCGCCGATGTGGGCGCGCAGGGCCTCCGCGTCGAAGACGGTGCCGGCGGCCGGGACGACGTAGGCGGCCAGACGCTTGAGGCCGGGGCTGTCCTCGCGGACGACCACGGCGTTCTGCGCGACCGAGGGGTGAGTTGCCAGGACCGTCTCGATCTCGCCGAGCTCGATCCGGAAACCGCGCACCTTGACCTGGTCGTCGGAGCGGCCCAGGTACTCCAGCTCCCCCGTCCGCGACCACCGGGCGACATCACCCGTGCGGTACATGCGGCTGCCCGCCGGACCGTAGGGGTCCGCCACGAAACGCT
>NZ_RPRY01000180.1 GCF_003949795.1 Streptomyces sp. WAC06614 | reverse complement strand
TCCCCGCACCCCCGGAGGCGGGCTCCGCCCAAAGCCCCCGCCAGGGGCGCGGGGAACCGCGCGACCAGCCACCCACGGCCCGCGGCCCGCAGACCGCAGACAGCCCCGCGGCGGAGCCAGGCACGCGGCACCGCCGCACGACTGACCGCCACCGGCCGAGCGCGCCGTTCCCCGCGCCCCGGAAGCGGGCTCCGCCCAAAGCCCCCGCCAGGGGCGCGGGGAACCGCGCGACCAGCCACCCACGGCCCGCGGCCCGCAGACCGCAGACAGCCCCGCGGCGGAGCCAGGTGCGCGGCACCGCCGCACGACTGACCGCCACCGGCCGAGCGCGCCGTTCTCCGCGCCCCGGAGGCGGGCTCCGCCCAAAGCCCCCGCCAGGGGCGCGGGGAACTGCGCGACCAGCCACCCACGGCCCGCGGCCCGCAGACCGCAGACAGCCCCGCGGCGGAGCCAGGTGCGCGGCACCGCCTGAGTGTCGTCATCGGCGACCGCCGACCGCCACCGGCCGAGCGCGCCGTTCCCCGCGCCCCTAGGGCCGGGCTCCGGTCGGCGCCCCGCGCAGGGGCGGGGTTCGGGGGCCGGGGCCCCGGTTACGGGCCGGTAGCCTCGGGGTATGAGTAAGCCTCCGCTCCTGGCTCTGCCGGCCGCCGCCCACGCCTACACCCTGCACACCGCCCGCGGCGACTTCGCCGTGCACGAGGCAGGGCGGCCCGTCCTCGGCACGGCCCTTCTCGTGCCCGGGTTCACGGGGAGCAAAGAGGACTTCGTCGGGCTCCTCGAACCGCTCGCCGCGGCCGGCTACCGCGTCGTCGCCGTCGACGGCCGCGGCCAGTACCAGAGCCCCGGCCCGCGCGACGAGGCCGCGTACGCCCTGGACGAGCTCGCCCGCGACCTCCTCGCCCAGGCCGCTGCGCTCATGGCCACCGCCGGCACGGCTACCTCGCCGCTGCACCTCGTCGGGCACTCCTTCGGCGGGCTCGTCTCGCGCGCCGCCGTCCTGCGCGAGCCCACCGCCTTCACCTCGCTCACCCTCATGAGCAGCGGCCCCGCCGCCATCGCCCCCGACCAGCAGGACCGCACCAAGCTGCTGATCGCCGCGCTGGAGATGCTGCGCGAGGACATGCCGGCGGTCTGGGAGGCCATGCGCGCGCAGGAGGAGGACGCCGTCCTCGACTCCCCCGAGCTCGCCGCCTTCCTGCGCGAACGCTGGCTGGGCACCGTACCCGAGCAGCTGATCGCCACCGGCCGGGTCCTGATCTCCGAGCCCGACCGGGTGGCGGAGCTGGCCGAGCTGACGGACTTGCCGAAGTTGGTGCTGTCCGGCGCCGTGGACTATGCCTGGCCGGTCCCGTGGCTGGACGATATGGCCCAGCGCCTGGGCGCGCAGCGCCAGGTCATCCCCGGCACCGCGCACTCACCCAACGCCGAGGACCCCGAGGCGACGGCCCGGGCCCTGACCGGATTCTGGGGCGGTGCCGTGGAGGGGCAGGACCGAGGCTAGTTAGCCTAGGAAAAAATTTCCTTAGCGTAGGGAATGTTTGCCTCTTACACTTCGTTGTTCCCAGTGCGAGGAGAACACCGACGAAGGGAGAGAAGCCTTGCGCTTCGAGATTCTGCGCCTGGACGACGTCGACGGGACCGCCGTGGACAGCACCGTCGTGGACGCGGCCTCCGTCAACCGGATCGTGCAGCAGGCCGCCGCAATCGGCCAGCGCATCCTCATCCGCCCGGCCGAGTCCGCGTCCTCCTGACCGCTGCCGCCGCGCCACCCGGCGCGCCGCCGCACCCACGTCGAAGGCCCCCGCCACCGAACCCGGTGGCGGGGGCCTTCGTGTCGGCTCACGCGCTGTGGATCACCTGGAGGACACCGTTGATGATCTGCTGGACGGCGATGGCCGACAGCATCATGCCCGCCAGCCGCGTCACCAGCACCACACCGCCGTCCTTGATCACGCGGATGATCACCAGCGAGTACCGCATGGTCAGCCACAGCACCACGTGCATGGCCGCGATGGCCGTCCACACCGAGAGCTGCCCGCCGAAACCGTCGGCCTTCTGCACGGCCAGGATCACCGACACGATCGCACCCGGACCGGCCAGCAGCGGCATGCCCAGCGGCACCAGCGCGACGTTCACGTCCTTGGTCTGCTTGGGCTCGTCGGTCTTGCCGGTCAGCAGGTCGAGGGCGATCAGCAGGAGCAGCAGACCACCCGCGATCATCAGCGCGGGGACCGACACGTGCAGGTAGTCGAGGATCTGCTGGCCGCAGATGCCGAAGACGGCGATGACGCCGAAGGCGACGCAGACGGCCTGCCAGGCCATGCGGCGCTGGACCTTGGCGGGACGGCCGGAGGTCAGCGCCAGGAAGATCGGCGTGATCCCCGGGGGGTCCATGATGACGAAGAGGGTGAGGAAGAGGGAGCCGAAGACGGCGAAGTCGAACACGAAGAAGTTGCCTTGCAGGAGTGGTCGTACAAAGGGGGCGGACCCGCACGCCGGACGGCGGCGAGCCCTCGGACGGCGGCACCTGTGCGGTGCCGCCGCGGAAGTCGCGAGAGCGAGAGCGGAAGCCGAAGCGGAAGTCGGGCCTGAACGTCACCGGGGCCGCGACCCGTACCGAGGCCCGGCCCCGTCCCCGACGCCCGCACCCACCCACCGACGGCCCGCGTCCGGGCCCGCGCCGATCGGACCGATCTGACTGATCGGACCAATCGGACGGCCCCCGGCCAGGGGCGGACGACGGAGGACGCGGCGAGGCGTGCACGGATACGGATACGGGCGTGGACAAGGCACGGGCGCGAGCCCGGACCCGAGCACGAGCACGGGCTCGTCCCGGTCGGCCGGCTTCCGGCGGCGGCTCAGCCGGTGGCCGGTCCGCCCGCGCCGGGGACGGGGAACGCGCCGAACGCCCGGCGCGTGATCTCGCCGTAGATCTCCGGATCGGTGGCGTACTCCCCGAGCCGGCAGGTCTTGCGGCTGCCGTGGTAGTCGCTGGAGCCGGTGGTGAGCAGCCCCAGCTCGGCGGCGAGGCCGCGGAGCCGGGCGCGGGTGTCCGCGTCGTGGTCCATGTGGTCGACCTCGATGCCGTCCAGGCCCGCGGCGGCCAGCTCGGCTATCGCGCTCTCCGGGACGGTCCGGCCGCGCTTGACGGCCGCCGGGTGGGCGAACACCGAGACCCCGCCGGCCGCCTTGACCAGGCGGACCGCCTCGAACGGGTCGAGCTCGTGCTTGGGCGCCCAAGCCCGGCCGCCGTCGGCGAGCCAGTCCGGGGTGAACGCGTCCGAGACCGTCGGTACGACGCCCAGCTCGACCAGGGCGGTCGCGACGTGCGGGCGGCCGACCGAGCCGTCGCCCGCGATCCGGGACACCTGGTCCCAGGTGACGGGCACGCCGAGCTCGTTGAGCTTGGCGATCATCGCGTGCGCGCGGGGGGTGCGGTCGTCGCGCACCAGCTCCCGCTCCTGCGCGAACTCGGGCTCCGCCGGGTCGAAGAGGTAGGCCAGCATGTGCAGCGAGATGCCGTCGAGCCGGCAGGACAGCTCGGCGCCGGTGACCAGGGTGAGGCCGGCCGGCAGCGCGGCGAGGGCCTCGGCGTGACCGGCGACGGTGTCGTGATCGGTCAGCGCGACGACGTCCAGCCCGGCGGCGGCCGCGTTACGGACGAGCTCGGCCGGGGTGTCCGTGCCGTCGGAGGCCGTGGAGTGGGTGTGCAGGTCGATACGCACGCACGGCTCCAGGGTCAGGACGGACGGGGGGACACCCCAGCATAACCGCGCCCCGCCCCTCCCCCCTCCCGCCAGGGCCGAAGCCGCCGCCAGGGGCGCGAGGAACTGCGCGCCCGGCCACCCACGGCCGGCGGCCCGCAGACAGCAGACATCCCCGCGGCGGAGCCAGGAGCGCGGCACCGCCGCCGGGGTCGATCCACACCCGCGACCACCGGCCGTCAGGGGTCACCCGCGCCGTTCCCCGCGCCCCTCGGGGCCAGGCCCCGACCGAAGCCCCGCCAGGGGCGCGAGGAACTGCGCGCCCGGCCACCCACGGCCGGCGGCCCGCAGACAGCAGACATCCCCGCGGCGAAGCCAGGAGCGCGGCACCGCCGCCGGGGTCGATCCACACCCGCCACCACCGGCCGTCAGAAGTCACCCGCGCCGTTCCCCGCGCCCCCCCCGGGGACCAGGCCCCGACCGAAGCCGCCGCCAGGGGCGCGAGGAACTGCGCGCCCGGCCACCCACACCCTGCGGCCCGCAGACAGCAGGCATCCCCGCGGCGGAGCCAAGTGCGCGGCACCGCCGCCAGGGCCGATCCATACCCGCGACCATCGGCCGTCAGGGGTCACCCGCGCCGTTCCCCGCGCCTGGCGGGGCTTCGGCCGAGCTCCGAGTCGCCGACAGGTCAGGTCTCACCCGGCCCAGGCTGCGGGCCGGGGCTTGGCTGCGGGCCGGGGCTCGGCTGCGGGCCGGGGCTCGGTTGCGGGGGCTAGAGGATTCTTGGGCTCAGGGCGCCGCACGGGAGCATTTCCAGTTCGGCGCCCGCGTCCCTCAGGTCCGCCAGGACCAGTTCGTCGTACATCAGCAGGCCCGACTTCTCGGGCCAGACCACGGCCCACAGCCACATCCCGCGCGCCTCGCCCGCGAAGACCGCGCGGTCCTCCGGGACGCCCCGGACGTGCCACAGCGGGGTGGGGCGGCCTGCGGCGAGCATCTTCGCGGCCGGGGGCCCCGAGACGTCGATGTACGGGCCGGGGTCGGGGCCGTCGATGCCCGCGTACCGCGCGCCCAGGCCGACGCCGAGCTCCTCGGCCACCAGCAGGAGTTCACCCATGCCGCCCAGCGGGGCGGGGCCCGACAGGGCCACCGCCGTGGCGCGGGCCCCGCTGCGGTCGTCGCCCGCCTGGGCGACCCCGGTGAACAGCCAGCCCACCGGCAGCGGCCACGGCATCCACACCGGCACCTCGGCCCGCCGCACGACCACGGCGAGGGCCTCGACACTGGGCGGGATCACCGGCTGCAGGGGGTGAACGGTCCCGTGCACCGCGCACTGCCAGGAGTCTGCGAATAGACCGGGCGCCCTGACCCGGCCACCGCACTTCGGGCAACTCGGTTCGCCCCTCATAATTAGCCACGCTCCTCCCCGGCCGCCCCCGCGTCAAGGGACGATCACCCGTCCGGATGCGATGCGTACCCCCGGTGGCAGCGGTCAGTCCGGTGGCCGGGGTCAGTCCAGCGCGACCGAGGTACGCCGAGGGTCCCGCAGATCCGTCCCGCGCGCGAGCCAGCGCTCCTGGAGCGCGGCCGCGCCGTGCACCCGTTTCCACGCCGCCTCGTTCGGCGTCATCGGCAGCAGCGGCAGGAAGCGCACGGGGTCCATCGGGGCGTCCAGCTCCAGGTCCTCCACCAGACCGCCGGGCTCGGCCACGAGCACGGAGGTGAACGGCGCCCCCGGCCACAGCGGGTCGCCCACGTCCAGGGAGGCGCCCGGCGCCACGACCAGGCCCTCGACCTGCGGCGAGGCGGCGAGCACCGCGAGCGGCCGGAGCACCTTGTCGGTGTCCGCGTGTCCCGCCCGTACGGTCAGCACCAGTTCGGCGCGCGGGCCGCGCACCGGGTCGGCGACCAGGTCGGTCGGGTCGGTCATCGGGTGCGCGGACATGCCCAGGGTCGCGTAGCGGACCAGGTCGCCGGCACGGAAGCGGAGGACCTCGATGCGGTCGGTCCCGAGGAAGGTGACGGCGGCGCGGGCGTCGGGTTCCCCGAGCGCGGAACGCAGCCGGGCCTCGACGATTGCCAGAAGATCTGCCATGCCGCGAGCATAGATCTCATATGAAGCGGGTAAAGCCTGGGTTTTGACCATCTGTCGGCTGATAGTGTTGACCGCTGGTCGGGGCGTGCGTTCGAAGAGGGCTCCCAGCAGGTGCTGGTGGAGCCGGGCACGCCCGGGACACAGGACATCCCCCACGGGGGACCGGCCGGAGGAGGTGGGGCTGCGGTGGATCGAAGTCGATCGTGCAGTACCGGCCACCACCCCGCCACGGGCCCTGCCCGCCCGTCGTGCCGCTGAGGCCCACGAGCCCCAGGGCTTGATCGAGCCCCCGGGGCTCGCCCTTGATCTTTTGATCGACACCCGTCCTGTGTCCTTCCGCCTGCCCGTGCGGCCCGGCGGAGGGTCTCCCACCCCGCGCGGACCGCAACCGTGCGTGCGAAGGAGCCTGCCATGTCGATGATCCGTGACCTGCGTGCAGTCGTACGTCCCGCCCTGCGCAAGTCCACCCCCGTCCAGCCCGGTTACGACCACACCCGCGACCCCTCCGCCAGCAGCGCGGTCGTGGACTGCGCCGTCTACCGTGACGGCCGCCGCCTGCAGGGCACCACCTGCCTCACCCCGCGCGACGCGATGCGCCGGGTCCGCAGCGAGGGCGGCTTCGCCTGGATCGGTCTGCACGAGCCGACCGAGTCGGAGTTCGCCGGTATCGCCGCCGAGTTCGGGCTGCACCCGCTGGCCGTGGAGGACGCGGTGCACGCGCACCAGCGGCCGAAGCTGGAGCGCTACGACGACACGCTGTTCACGGTGTTCAAGACCATCCACTACGTCGAGCACGCCGAACTCACCGCGACCAGCGAGGTCGTGGAGACCGGCGAGGTGATGTGCTTCACCGGCCCGGACTTCGTGATCACCGTCCGGCACGGCGGCCAGGGGTCGCTCAAGAGCCTGCGCCACCGCCTCCAGGACGACCCCGAGCTGCTCGCCAAGGGCCCCTCGGCGGTCCTGCACTCGATCGCGGACCACGTGGTGGACGGCTACGTGGCGGTGGCCGCGGCCGTGCAGGACGACATCGACGAGGTGGAGAGCGACGTCTTCAGCGCGCCCGCCAAGGGCAGTCCGCGGGGCACGGACGCGGGCCGGATCTACCAGCTCAAGCGCGAGGTGCTGGAGTTCAAGCGGGCGGTCTCGCCGCTGCTGCGGCCCATGGAGCTGCTCAGCGAGCGGCCGATGCGGCTGGTGGACCCCGACATCCAGAAGTACTTCCGGGACGTGGCCGACCACCTGGCGAAGGTCCACGAGCAGGTCGTCGGCTTCGACGAGCTGCTGAACTCGATCCTCCAGGCCAACCTGGCGCAGGCGACGGTCGCGCAGAACGAGGACATGCGCAAGATCACCTCGTGGGCGGCCATCGTCGCCGTCCCGACCATGATCTGCGGGGTCTACGGGATGAACTTCGACCACATGCCGGAGCTGCACTGGCAGTACGGCTATCCCACCGTCATGGCCGGCATCGTCGGCTCCTGCCTCTACATCCACCGGGCCCTGCGGCGCAACGGATGGCTGTAGCCGCCTACCCTGTGCGCATGACTGACAGCACGTTCGCGCTGGCCCTCGTCGAGGAGGCCACGAAGAAGTCCGGGCTCATCTGGGTCCGCGGCACCGGGCCCGACCGGGCCCTGTGGCACGCCTGGGTGGACGGTGCCGCGCACGTGCTGGGCGACGGGCCCGGGGAGCAGCCGTTCCCGGGGCTCGCCGACGGCGCCACCGCCGAGGTCACCGTCCGCAGCAAGGACAAGGGCGGCCGGCTGGTCGCCTGGACGGCGCAGGTCCGCGAGCTGGCCCCGCACAGCGAGGGCTGGGAGGCGGCGGTCGCCGAGCTCAAGGGCAAGCGGCTGAACGCGCCCGACTCGGAGCAGATGACCGAGCGCTGGGCGCGGGAGTGCCGGCTGCTGCGGCTGGAGCCGGTGGGGGCCCGTACGGAGCTGCCCGCGGACAGTCTGGCGGCGCAGCCGCTGCCGACCTCGGCGATCACCCGGCGGCCGGTCCCGGCAGCCCTGCCGAAGCTGCTGCTGAAGCGCAAGAAGGCCGCCCGCGGCTGAGCCCGGCGCACCCGCGGGCCGCCGCCCGGCACCGCGGGCCACGGCCGGCGCGGGTCCGTGGCCGCCGCTCGGCGTCCGGGGCCGTGGCCGCCGCTCGGCGTCCGGGGCCGTGGCCGCCGCTCGGTGTCCGGGGCCGTGGCCGCCGCTCAGCCGCCCGGGTTGGCGCCCTGGCCCGTGGTCGACCTGCCGTCGGCGGACGGCTTGGGCGAGGCCCCGGAGCCGGTGCCGCCCGGGCCCTGCCCGGCGCCGTCCTTGGTGGTCGGGAGCTGGGAGCCGTAGTCGACGGTCTGGTCCTGGGCCGGCGGGGCGACCTGGAAGGACTGGCCCCACTCGGCCAGGTCCACCTTGCCGGCGCCGCCCGCCCGCTCCATCCGCAGCGGGTACGGGGTGCCCTGGAGCGAGACCGACAGCTTGCCGCCCTTGCCCTGGTTCGCGGTGACCTGCACCGCCCGGGTGTGCCCGACCTTGGTGTAGTCCTCCACCTTGGCGAGCTTGCCGTCCAGCCCCAGCAGCCCGTCCAGCAACACCTTCATGTCGGTGAACCCGCGGAACTGCTTGTACGTCGGGTCGCCCTCGGGCACCTTCACGTACTTGTCCGTCAGCTTGCCCGCCGACGGCGACTGCCCCCAGAAGGCGGCGTCGGCCTTCAGGTAGAGCGCGTCGCCCACCCGCAGCACCTGGAAGGTGTTCTCCGGGGACTTCACCTCGCCCGAGCCGCCGTCGGACTTCAGCCGCAGGTCGAGGGTGAAGGTCTTGCCGCCGACCACCAGGGTGCCCGACAGGTGCACCGAGTTCGCCGCGCCCGCCGCCGCCCGCGCCTTGCCCTCGATCTGGTCGGCCGGGAGCTTGCCCACCCCGTTGGTGCCTTCGTCGGGATCCGCCCCGCAGCCCGTACCGGTGACGGCCAGGCCCGCGCACAGCGCGCCCACGAAGGCGGCCCGGCGGAGCCGAACGGCGGGGAAGTACGCGGTCACGGGCAGGTGCCTCTCGTCGTCGTGGGGGCGGCCGCAGGCAGCGTACCGTCCACCCGGCCGCGGCCGTGGCCCGGGCGGACCGCCCCACCAGGGCGGATCCCGACGGCAGGGGTAGCCTGAGGGGCGACGGGACGGCCGTGTCCGCCCGCGACGAGGCCGACGACCGATCGAGGAGGCGCACGGGATGGCAGCAGGCGCCCCGCGGATCTTCGTCTCCCACCTGGCGGGGGTGCCGGTCTTCGACCCCAACGGCGACCAGGTGGGCCGGGTCCGTGACCTCGTGGCGATGCTCCGCGTCGGCGGGCGCCCGCCCCGGCTGCTGGGCCTGGTGGTCGAAGTGGTCAGCCGACGCCGGATCTTCCTGCCGATGACCCGGGTGACGGGCGTGGAGTCCGGCCAGGTCATCACCACCGGTGTGGTCAACATGCGGCGCTTCGAGCAGCGGCCCACCGAGCGGCTGGTCCTGGGCGAACTGCTGGACCGCCGGGTGACGCTCGCCGCGACCGGGGAGGAGGTCACCGTCCTGGACGTGGCCATCCAGCAGCTCCCGGCCCGCCGCGACTGGGAGATCGACAAGATCTTCGTCCGCAAGGGCAAGGGCGGTGCGCTGCGCCGCCGCGGCGAGACGCTGACCGTGGAGTGGTCGGCGGTCACCGGTTTCTCCCTGGAGGAGCACGGGCAGGGCGCCGAGAGCCTGGTGGCCACCTTCGAGCAGCTGCGCCCGGCCGACCTCGCCAACGTGCTGCACCACCTGTCGCCCAAGCGGCGCGCCGAGGTGGCCAACGCCCTCGACGACGACCGGCTGGCGGACGTCCTGGAGGAGCTGCCGGAGGACGACCAGATCGAGATCCTCGGCAAGCTGAAGCAGGAGCGGGCCGCCGACGTCCTGGAGGCCATGGACCCCGACGACGCGGCCGACCTGCTGTCGGAGCTGCCGCGGGACGACCAGGAGCGGCTGCTGGACCTGATGCAGCCGGAGGACGCGGCCGACATGCGCCGGCTGCTGTCGTACGAGGAGAACACCGCGGGCGGTCTGATGACCACGGAGCCGATCGTGCTGCGCCCCGACGCCACGGTCGCCGACGCACTGGCCCGCGTACGGCAGGCGGACCTGTCCCCGGCGCTGGCGGCGCAGGTGTACGTGTGCCGGCCGCCGGACGAGACGCCGACGGGCAAGTACCTGGGCACGGTGCACTTCCAGCGGCTGCTGCGCGACCCGCCGTTCACGCTGGTCAGCTCGATCGTGGACACCGACCTGCCACCGCTGCGGCCGGACGCCTCGCTGCAGGCGGTGACCAGCTATCTGGCCGCGTACAACATGGTCGCGGTGCCGGTGGTCGACGAGGGCGGTTCGCTGCTGGGCGCCGTCACGGTGGACGACGTCCTGGACCACCTGCTGCCGGACGACTGGCGGGAGACGGACTTCCACTCCGAGGAGGTCGTCGGTGGCTGAGGAGCGGGGGCGCGACCAGGCCCACCAGCGGCGCCGGGAGCAGATCCGGGCCCGCCGGGAGGCGGCCCGGCTGGCGCGCGAGCACGGGCTGGTCGAGCGGGAGCGCGAACGGGAGCGTCAGGAGGAGGCCGCCGAGCGGGCGCGGGCGCGGACGCCCGTCGCGTCGGGCGCGAGCGCCCTGTCGCGGTCGCGGGCGCGGCTGGACGTGCCGCGGCCGGCCCGGCGCCGGCTGCTGCCGCAGTACGACCCGGAGGCGTTCGGCCGGCTGTCGGAGAAGATCGCCCGTTTCCTCGGGACCGGCCGGTTCATCGTCTGGATGACGCTGGTCATCGTGGTGTGGGTGCTGTGGAACATCTTCGCGCCGGACGACCTGCGGTTCGACGAGTACCCGTTCATCTTCCTGACCCTGATGCTGTCCCTCCAGGCCTCGTACGCGGCCCCGCTGATCCTGCTGGCGCAGAACCGGCAGGACGACCGGGACCGGGTCACCCACGAGCAGGACCGCAAGCAGAACGAGCGGTCGATCGCGGACACCGAGTACCTGACCCGGGAGATCGCGGCGCTGCGGATGGGCCTGGGCGAGGTGGCCACCCGGGACTGGATCAGGTCCGAGTTCCAGGACCTGATCAAGGAGATGGACGAGCGGCGGCTGTTCCCCGCGGAACGTGACGAAGGCGACCGCTGACAGGCTTTCCGGCCGCATGCTACCGAGCCGTACCATCGGGTCATGGCTACCGACACAAGCTCCGCCGCCGTGCCCGAGCAGGACGCGATCCTGGACGCGCTGGCGACGGTGAACGACCCCGAGATCAACCGGCCGATCACCGAGCTCGGCATGGTCAAATCGGTGGAGATCGGCGACGGCGGGGCCGTGGCCGTGACGGTCTACCTCACCGTGTCGGGCTGCCCCATGCGCGAGACCATCACCAAGAACGTCGGCGACGCCGTCCGCAAGGTGGCCGGTGTCACCTCCGTGGAGGTCTCGCTGGACGTGATGAGCGACGAGCAGCGCAAGGAGCTCGCGGCGTCGCTGCGCGGCGGCACCGCCGAGCGCGAGGTGCCGTTCGCCAAGCCCGGCTCGCTGACCCGCGTCTACGCGGTCGCCTCCGGCAAGGGCGGCGTCGGCAAGTCCTCCGTCACGGTGAACCTGGCCGCGGCGATGGCCGCGGACGGCCTGAAGGTCGGCGTGGTCGACGCCGACATCTACGGCCACAGCGTGCCGCGCATGCTCGGCGTGGACGGCAAGCCCACCCAGGTCGAGAACATGATCATGCCGCCGTCCGCGAACGGCGTGAAGGTCATCTCCATCGGCATGTTCACCCCGGGCAACGCGCCCGTGGTCTGGCGCGGCCCGATGCTGCACCGTGCGCTGCAGCAGTTCCTCGCGGACGTCTTCTGGGGCGACCTGGACGTGCTGCTGCTCGACCTGCCGCCGGGCACCGGTGACATCGCCATCTCGGTGGCCCAGCTGGTGCCGAACGCCGAGATCCTCGTGGTCACCACCCCGCAGCAGGCCGCGGCCGAGGTGGCCGAGCGGGCCGGCTCGATCGCCGTGCAGACCCACCAGAAGATCGTCGGCGTCGTCGAGAACATGTCGGGCCTGCCCTGCCCGCACTGCGACGAGATGGTGGACGTGTTCGGCACGGGCGGCGGCCAGCTCGTCGCGGACGGCCTGACCCGCACGACCGGCGCCACCGTCCCGGTGCTGGGCCAGATCCCGATCGACGTGCGGCTGCGCGAGGGCGGCGACAACGGCGAGCCGGTGGTCCTGGCCGACCCCGACTCCCCCGCGGGCGCCGCGCTGCGCGCGATCGCGGGCAAGCTGGGCGGGCGCCAGCGGGGCCTGTCGGGCATGTCCCTCGGCATCACGCCGCGCAACAAGTTCTAGTGGTACGCGCAAGGGGCGGGCGGTCCGGTCGGACCGCCCGCCCCTTCGTACGCGGCACCGCAGGGCGTCAGGCGTACTGCCCGGCGATGTCGTCGATGGCGCTGAAGGCCAGCCCGTACGCGCTCAGGCCGCGCCCGTAGGCGCCGAGGTGGACGCCGCCCTTGGTGGAACCGGCGAGCACCCAGCCGAACTCGGACTCGCGGTAGTGGAAGGGCGTGGGCTCCCCGTCGACGGGGAGCGAGAGGACGGACCAGTCGGAGCCGTCGAGGTCGTCGGCGAGCTCCCAGGCGGTCTCGGTCTGCTGGTCCAGCCAGCTGCTGCGCAGGCCGTGGTCCATCTGGCCGGGCCAGGTGTACGCCAGCAGGCCGGAGCCGGCCAGCCAGGCGGCGGAGGACACCGAGGTCGCCTCCAGCACTCCGGTGCCGTCGCTGCTGCGGCGCAGCGGGTTGCTGGCGACCGTGATCACGACCGCGAAGCGCTCCCTCTCGGCGCCCGTGGCCTCGCTGCGGACGGTGGGTTCGTCGCCGTGGCCGACCGAGCCGTGCTCGACCGTGCCGTCGGCGGCGGTGCCGACCTGCATCAGCCAGCGGGGGCCGGTGAAGGCCTCGTCGAGGCCGTACCAGGGGAAGTCCGCCCGCAGGTAACCCTCGACGGTCCGGCGGGCCGCGGGGACCGCGCGGGGCCCGGCCCGGTCCGGGGAAGCGTCCGCTGCCGGTTCGACGGCGGACTGGTCCGGCGTCGCCTGCTCGTGCGGGGGTACGGCGGGCGCCTCGGCGGGCTGCACCCCCACCCGGCTACTGCTCGTCGTCTCCATCCGAGCAGGATAGCCACCGGAATGCCCGACTCCGGGAAGGTCGTGCCTCAGGTGGCGTCGGCGTCGAACGGGGTCCGCCGGTCGGCGGCGGGCACCTCGGGCTTCTTCAGCAGGTCGGGCTTCTTCAGCAGGTCCGGACCGGTGCCGGCGGCGGCCGCCGTGCCGTTGCCCGCCGTGACGGGGGCCGGCGCGGGCTCGTGGCCGTTGACCGCGTCGGTGACCTCCGTCAGCTCCTTGCGCAGGTCGAAGGTGCTGCGGATCTCCTGGAGGTCCTCGTTCTCCGTGAGCTGCTTGCGGATGAACGTCTTGGGGTTCAGGTCCTCGAACTCGAAGTCCTTGAACTCGGGGCCCAGCTCCGAGCGGATGTCCTGCTTGGCGCTCTCGGAGAACGCACGGATCTTCCGGATGAAGCCGGACACGTCCTGGATGACCTTCGGCAGCTTCTCGGGCCCGAAGATGAGGATGGCCAGCACCACGATCGTGACGAGTTCGAGTGCGCCTATGTCGTTGAACACCTTGCCGCTCCTCGGCTCTCTTCTTCCAGGCCACGACAACGGTACCCGCCCCGGTCCGCAGGACCGTACAGTGCTCCCGCATTCCGTCCGGTCTTCATGAACCGTTCGCCGAGCCGAGCACGAGTTCCAGGGTGCGCTCGCGGCCGCCGCGCTGGACGGTCAGGGTCAGGGGGTCGCCGGGGCGGTGGGCCCGGACCTTGATGATGAGTTCGTCACCGCTGTGCACGAGCTGTCCGTCCACCTTGGTGATCACGTCCCCGTCCTGGACCCCGGCCCGGGCGGCCGGGCCGGCGCTCGTCCGGCTGCCGACCCGGGCTCCGTCGCCGTTCCAGCGCATGTCGAGGGTGACGCCGATGACGGGGTGGGTGGCGCGGCCGGTCCGGATGATCTCCTCGGCGACGCGCTTGCCCTGGTTGACGGGGATGGCGAAGCCGAGGCCGATGCTGCCGCCCTGCCGCTCGGTGTCGGTCTTCTCGGCGCCGCGGATGGCGCTGTTGATCCCGATGACCCGGCCGCCGCCGTCGAGCAGCGGACCGCCGGAGTTGCCGGGGTTGATGGGGGCGTCGGTCTGGAGCGCGTCGACGTAGGAGACGTCGCTGCCGTCGCCCTTGCTGCCGCCGGCGGTGATGGGGCGGCCGGTGGCGCTGATGATCCCGGCGGTGACGGTGTTGGACAGGTCGAACGGGGCCCCGATCGCCACGACCGGGTCGCCGACCTTGACGTTCTCGGAGTTGCCGAGCTGGAGGGGGTGCAGGCCGCGGACCCCGTCGACCTTGACCACGGCCAGGTCGTAGCCGGTGTCGCGGCCGACGACGCGGGCGGAGACGGCTTCGCCGGTGCTGAAGGTGACCGCTATGTCGCGGGCGTCGGAGACGACGTGGTTGTTGGTGAGGATGTGCCCCTGGTCGTCGAGGACGAAGCCGGTGCCGGTGCCGTTGCCGGTGCCGCCGCGGACGTGCAGCGTGACCACGCCGGGCAGCGCGGCGGCGGCGATGCCGGCCACGCTCTCGGGCGCCCGGGCCGGGGTGCCGGGGCCGGCCTGGGGCAGCTCCAGCCGGGTGCTGCTCTCCCGCTCGGCCAGCACCCCGAGCCAGCCGCCGATCCCCCCGGCGAGCAGCGCCAGGGCCAGCGCGCCGGCCACCACGTGCCGCAGCGCCACCACCCGACCGGCCGGCGCGGGCTGCCGCCCCACGTCCACCACGTGCAGCGGCACGCCCCAGGGGCCGTACCGGACCCCTGCGGGGGCTTCCGCCCCCGCCGCCGCTTCCTCGCCGGACGCGGGCCCGGGCTCGGCCTCGGACGCGGGCGCGGGCCCGGCCTCGGACGCGGACGCGGGCCCGGGCTCGGCCTCGGCCGCGGGTCCGCGCTCGGCCTCGGCGGCGGGCTCGGCCTCGGCGGGGGTGCGTTGCTCCGGCACGGGTGCGGCGG
>NZ_RPRY01000179.1 GCF_003949795.1 Streptomyces sp. WAC06614 | reverse complement strand
GGGGTGTCGGGGCCCGGCGGCCGGGTCAGAGGGTGCGGCGTACGCCCGCCTGGCGTTCCAGGTTGCGGAGCTGGACGGCGAGGTCACCTTCCACGGCGCCTTCGCCGATGCCTCCAGCTTCGCCCGGGTCGTCCCCGCACTCACCGCCGCGGGCCTGAACGTCGTCGCTCCGGCGGTGCCCAACCGCAGCCTCGTCGACGACGCCGCGTACATCGCGTCCGTGGTCCGTGCCGTCGAAGGCCCCGTGATCCTGGTGGGGCACTCCTACGGCGGCGCCGTCATCACCCTCGCCGGTACGGAGGACAACGTCCGCGCCCTGGTCTACCTCGCGGGATACGCGTTGCAGGAGGGCGAGAGCCTGGGCGAGCTGCAGGGCCGCTTCCCCGACTCCGGTCTCGCCGACGCGCTCGTGCAGACCCCGTTCCCCGTGCCCGGCTCCACCGACAGCGGCACCGACGTCTCGGTGGCGGTCGACCGGTTCCCCGCCCTGTTCGCGGCGGACGTCGACCCCGACCTCGCCGCGGTGCTCGCCGTCTCCCAGCGCCCCCTCGCCGCACGGGCGTTCTCGGAGGCGGCACCGGTCGCCGCGTGGCGGACCAAGCCCTCGTGGGGCCTGGTCGCCTCCGCGGACCGCACGATCAACCCCGATGTGGAGCGGTACGGGTACGAGCGGGCCGGCATGACCACCGTCGAGGTCGACTCCTCCCACCTGGTCATGCTCGCCCGGCCCGAGGCCGTGGTGGAGCTGATCCTGGACGCGGCCAAGGCCACGGGGCACTGACCCGGCGCTTGAACATCGAACGATTGGTCTATGTCGTTCGAACCCGGTAGCTTTCCGAAACGCCCGCCGAGCACCTGCGGCGGGCGATCGGAGGAAGCACACCCATGAGGTCCGGCGCGAGGCTCGCGCTCGCCGTCATCACCCTCGCCGTCGTCACCACCGCCTGCGGCAACCCGCAGGACCGCGGTCCGCACGCGCACCCCACCGTGGACTGTGCACCGTACGCCCGCTACGGCACGCACCCCGGGACCCGGGTCACCGTGTACGCGGAGAACCGGGACCGGGAGGCCGACCTGTTCGAAGAGACGTGGGCGGACTTCGCCGACTGCACGGGAATCGACGTCCAGTACGAGGGCGACGGGGAGTTCGAGGCCCGGATCCAGCTCCGGGTCGACGGCGGGAACGCCCCCGACGTGGCGTTCTTCCCCCAGCCCGGCCTCATGGAACGCTTCGCGCGGGCGGGGAAGCTGAAGCCCGTGAGCGCCGGCGTCGCGGCTCTCGCGCAGCAGGGCTGGTCGGCGGACTGGAACGGCTACGCCACCGTGGACGGCACCCTCTACGGCACGCCGCTCGTCGCGAACGTGAAGTCGTTCGTCTGGTACTCCCCGACGTTCTTCCGCGACCGGGGGCTGAGCGTTCCCCGCACGTGGACCGAGCTGATGGCCGTCACCGAGAAGGTCGCGGCGTCGGGCGTCAAGCCCTGGTGCGCGGGCATCGAGTCCGCCGAGGCGACCGGCTGGCCCGTGACGGACTGGATCGAGGACGTCCTGCTGCGCCGGCAGGGCACGGACGTCTACGACCGGTGGGTCGCCCACGAGATCCCCTTCGACGACCCGAAGGTGATCGAGGCCATGGACACCGTGGGGTCCATCCTCAAGAACGACCGGTACGCCAACGGCGGTTTCGGTCCGGCCCGCTCGATCGCGTCGATCTCCTTCCAGGAGGCCGGCACACCGGTCCTCTCCGGCGACTGTGCGATGCACCGGCAGGCCTCGTTCTACGCCGACCTGTGGCCCAAGGGCACCGAGATCGGCCCGGACAAGGACGTCCACGTCTTCCTGCTGCCGGGTGCCGACCCGTCGAGCCGCCCCGTCCTGGGCGGTGGCGTGTTCACCTCGGCGTTCGCCGACCGCCCCGAGGTGCGGGCGTTCCAGGAGTACCTGGCCTCCGCCGCCTTCGCGAACGCGCGGATGAAGAAGGGCCCGTTCGTCTCGGCGCACAAGGGTGTGGACCCGGCGCATGCCGCGACCCCGGTCGACCGGCTGTCGATCCAGCTGCTCCAGGACCCCGGGACGCAGTTCAGGTTCGACGGGTCGGACCTGATGCCGGCGTCGGTCGGCGCCGGGACGTTCTGGAAGGGAGCCGTCGACTGGATCGGCGGCGCGAGCACCCGGCAGGTCGCCGAGTCCGTCGAACGGTCCTGGCCGAGAAAGTGATCGCGTTCGACGCCGTCGCCCAGCAACCCAAGCTGCTGTACCTGCTCCAGGGCGTCGCCGCCTTCGCGGCGGTCGTCGGCCTGGTCCTCCTCGTCCTGCACCGGGGGCCGGTACGCAGGAGGGCCGCGGCCCTGGTCCTGCTGGCGCCCGCGCTGCTGCTGCTCACGATCGGTCTGCTCCTGCCCGGCCTGCGCACCCTCGCGCTGTCGTTCACCGACCGCGGGGGAGACACGTGGGCCGGCCTCGACAACTACGTGTGGATGTTCACCGACCACCGGGCGCTGGTGGCGCTGCGCAACACCCTGGCCTGGGTGGTCCTCGTGCCGCTGGCCTCCACCGCGGTCGGTCTGCTCTACGCGGCGGCCGTCGCCCGGTCGCGGTGCAGGACGTTCGCGCTGTCCCTGGTCCTGATGCCGATGGCGATCTCCTTCGTCGGCGCCGGTGTCGTCTGGAAGTTCGTCTACGCCTACCGTCCCGCGGAAGCCCGGCAGATCGGACTGCTCAACCAGCTCGTCGTCGCGTGCGGCGGCGCACCGCGGCAATGGCTCGTCGACTCTCCCTGGAACGTCCTGTTCCTCGTCGTGGTGATGGTGTGGACCCAGGCCGGCTTCGCGGCCGTGCTGGCGACCGCCGCGATCAGGGCCGTACCCGCGGAGCTGACCGAGGCCGCCCGGCTCGACGGTGCGTCCCCCGGGCAGATCTTCCGGCGGATCACCGTGCCGTCGATCAGGCCCACGCTGCGCGTGGTCCTCCTCGCCCAGGCGATCGGCACCTTCAAGGCCTTCGACATCGTCAGGACCATGACCGGCGGGCAGTTCGACACGGGCGTCCTCGCCCACGAGACGTACGACCAGGCCTTCCGCCACGGCGAGACCGGCCGCGGCGCGGCGCTCGCCGTGCTCCTCTTCCTCCTCGTCACCCCCTTCGTCGCCCACCAGGTCCGGGTGGTCCGGGTACAGCGGAGGAGCGGGTGAACGGCGTCCGGGAGCGGCTGGCCTCCCGCGCCTCCACGTCGGTCGCCGTGGTGATCGCGATCCTCTGGACGACCCCGACCCTCGGTCTGCTGCTCTCCTCGTTCCGCCCCGAGGACGAGATCAAGGCGACGGGCTGGTGGACCGTGTTCGGTACGCCGCACCTCACGCTCGACAACTACGCGGAGGTGCTGTCCGGCGGGGGGAACGGGTCGGGGCGGCTCGCGGAGTACTTCGTCAACTCCGTCGTCATCACGCTTCCCTCGGTGCTGTTCCCGCTCGTCCTGGCCTTCTTCGCGGCGTACGCCCTGGCCTGGATCGACTTCAGGGGGCGCGACGCGCTCGTCGTCGGCATCTTCGCGCTCCAGGTCGTGCCGCTCCAGATGGCGCTCGTCCCCCTCCTGAGGCTCTTCTCCCAGGGCTGGCTGTTCCTGCCCGCGTGGCACCTCACCGGTCCCGCGCGGTTCGGCCAGGTCTGGTTCGCCCACACGGCCTTCGCGCTGCCGTTCGCGGTGTTCCTCCTGCACAACTTCCTCGCGGCGCTGCCCCGGGAGCTGATCGAGGCCGCCCGTGTCGACGGCGCGTCGCACGGGACGCTGCTGCTGCGGATCGTGCTGCCGCTGGCCCGCCCGGCCCTGGTCAGCTTCGCCCTCATTCAGTTCCTCTGGGTGTGGAACGACCTCCTCGTGGCACTGACCCTCTCGGGCGGAACGGCCGCGACCGCGCCGATGACGGTCCGACTGGCGAACCTGGCCGGGACCTACGGCAACGAGTGGCAGCGGCTCACCGCGGGAGCCTTCGTGGCCTCGCTCGTCCCGCTGCTCGTCCTCCTCTGCCTGCGCAGGCACTTCGCCCGGGGACTGCTCGCCGGATCGGTCAAGGGATGAGCGCCGGCCGCCCCGACCGACCCGGCCGCCCCGACCGACCCGGCCGCCCCGACCGACCCGGCCGCCCCGACCGACCCGACGGGCGGGGCGGGGCGACGGGGCTGAGCCGGCCCGGCCTCCGTGGCCGCGAGGCCGAACTGGAGCAGCTGCGTGCCCTGGTCGAAGCGGTGCGCGACGGCGAGGGAGGCGCCGTCGCCCTGCTCCTCGGCGAGCCCGGGATCGGGAAGACCGCCCTGCTGCGGGAGACCGTCACGCTGGCACGGGCCCGGGGATTCGTCGTCAGCCAGGGACGCGCCGAGGAACTGCACGAGCTGGCGCCGCTCGCCTCCCTGGCCTCGGGCCTCCTGCACGGTGACCCGCCGCTGCTCTCCGGCACGGACGTCGCGGACCTCGCCGGCCACCACGACCAGCGCATCTGGCTCGTCGAACGCCTTGCCCAGCTGATCGAGGAACGCTCGGCGGGCGCGCCCGTACTGATCGCGGTCGACGACGTCCAATGGGCCGACCCGCTGAGCCGCTTCGCCCTGAGCGTCATGCCGGCCCGGCTGCTCAGTTCCCCCGTCCTCTGGCTGCTCACCAGCAGGGAGGACCCGCAGCTGTACGGGCAGGGGCCGCTGACGACGACCCTCCCCCTGCGGCCGCTGTCCGGGACGGCCCTGGCCGAGCTGGCGCGCGACGTCCTCGGCGGGGACCTGCCGGCGCAGGTGGAGCAGCTCCTCGACGGGGCGGGCGGCAACCCCTTCCTCGCGGCCGAGATGCTCTCGGGCATCGCGGCGACGGGCGCGGACGGCGCGGAACCGCCCGAGCGGCTGGTCCTCGGCGTACGCGGCCGCCTGGCCGACCTCCGGCCCGACACCCTGCACTTCCTGCGGATCGGCTCGGTCCTCGGCCGCGCGTTCTCCCTCGCCGACGCCGCCGCCCTGTGCGGCCGGCCCGCCTCCGCACTGAGCGCCGAAGTGGACGAGGCGATCGCCGCCGCGCTCCTCCACGACGACGGCGCACGCCTCCTGTTCCGCCACGACCTGCTGCGCCAGGCCGTGTACGCCGACCTCGCCCCCTCCGTGCGCCGGGCCCTGCACCGGGAGGCCGCCGGCCGGCTCGTCGCGGCGGGCCGGAGCTCCGGCGACGCCGTCCCGCACCTGCTGAAGAGCGCCGAACCCGGCGACACCGAGGCGATCGCCCTGCTCGGCACGGCCGCCGAGGACGTCATCGCCGTGATGCCCGACCTCGCCGCCGACCTGGCCGTCCGCGCGCTGGAGCTCGTACCGCCCCGGGCGCCCCTGGCGTACGACGTGGGGGAGCGGGCCGTCGTCGCGCTGACCCGCGCGGGCCGGTACGCGCAGGCCCGGGACACCGGCGACGTGCTGCTCGCCCGGCAGCCGCCCCTGGACGTCTTCGCCCGTCTGCAGTGCGTCCTGGGCGACGCGCTCTGGCACCTCGACGACGTGCACGAGCTGACCCGCCGCACCACGACGGCGCTGGCAGCCGTCACCGACCCGGCGATCCGCGCCCGGCTGACCGCCCGGCAGGCGCTCGCCCGCTCCCGCGGCAGCGACCTCGGGGCCGCTCGGGAGACCGGCGAACGGGCGCTCGCCGAGGCGGAGCGGGCCGGTGACCGGGAGGCGCGCGTCCTCGCCCTGTGGGGTCTGGGCGAGATCGCCCTCAACGCGGGCGACTGCGCCGCCGCCGTCGCCCACCACACGGCGCTGAGCGTGTTCGACTCGGCCTTCCTCCCCGAGGAGGCCGTCGCCCTGATCCACCTGGACGACTTCGACGCCGTACGGCGACTGCTCCGGACGGCGGGCGAGGCCCCCCTGCGCCCCGCCATGCTCATCTGGGCCCAGGGGACGTTGAACCTGGGGCTCGGGCGGCTCGACGACGCGGACGCCGACTTCGTCACCGCCGAACGCCTCGAAGCGGACCTCCAGGTGCCCGGCAACCTGGTCAACATCCGTGTCAACCGCGGCCTGCTCGCGATGCTGCGCGGCGACCGCGAGGCCGCGCGGGCCCACCTGGACGTCGTGCGGACGACCGTCGCCGACCGGCCGAACACGGGCAACCACGCCACGCACCGCTACTTCGAGGCCGTCCTCGCCGACGCCGACGGCGACCACGCCGCAGCGGCCGAACTGGTCCGCTCCGTCCAGCGCGACCACCCCTTCCTGCGGTGGCGGCTCCTGCGCCCCCATGTCGTCCAGGCCGTGGGGATCGCCCTGCGCGGCGGGGACCGCGAACTGGCCGAGGACCTCGCCGCCCAGGCCGCCGCCCACGCCACCCGCAACCCCGCCGTGCCGACCGCCCGGGGCACGGCCGCCCACGCCTGCGCCCTGGTGAACGCCGACCGAGGACTCCTGGAGCGGGCGGTGGACATCCTCCGGGACGGCCCCCGGCCGCTGCCCCTGGCCGCCGCCTCCGCCGACCTGGGGCGCGCGCTGCTGACCGCGGGCGACACCGCCGCGACCCCCGCCCTGACCCGGGCGCACGACCTCTACGCCCGGGCGGGGGCCGACGCCGAGGCCGAACGGGTCCGGGCCGATCTGGAACGGGCCGCACGCCGCCCCGGCCGGCGACGCACCGGACGTCCGCGGCCGCGCACCGACCAGGGCTGGGAGGCGCTCACCGCCTCGGAGCGGAAGGTGGCCCGGCTGATCGCCGCGGGCCACACCAACCGGTCGGCCGCGCAGGCCCTCGTCGTCTCCCCGCACACGGTCAACACCCACCTGGCGTCGATCTTCCGCAAGCTCGCAGTGCGTTCGAGGGTCCACCTGGCCCGCATCGTCCTCGCGGAGGACGACGACGGAGCGGCCGGCGACGCCTGAGCGGGAGCTCTGCGCCCCCGTGCAAGGGGCGGTGCGCGGGACGGCAACAGCGGGCGCGCGGCCGGTCCTAGCGTGACGGGCACACCGCGCCGTTCCGACGCGCGGACCAGCCACCCCGAATCGAGGGAGATCCCCATGCCGTACATCACCGTGGGCCAGGAGAACACCAGCCCCGTCGAGCTGTACTACGAGGACCAGGGAGCCGGGCAGCCCGTGGTCCTCATCCACGGCTTCCCGCTCGACGGCCACTCCTGGGAGCGCCAGAGCGCCGCGCTGCTGGACGCCGGCCACCGGTTGATCACGTACGACCGCCGCGGCTTCGGACGCTCCTCCCAGCCGACCACCGGCTACGACTACGACACCTTCGCCGCCGACCTGAACACGGTGATGGAGACCCTCGACCTGAAGGACGCCGTCCTCGTCGGCTTCTCCATGGGCACCGGCGAGGTCGCCCGCTACGTGGCCACGTACGGCTCCGGCCGCGTCGCCAAGGTCGCCTTCCTGGCCTCCCTGGAGCCCTGCCTGCTCAAGAGCGACGACAACCCGGACGGGGTGGCCCCGAAGGAGTTCTTCGACGGGGTCGTCGCCGCCGTCAAGGCCGACCGGTACGCCTACTACACGGCCTTCTTCGACGACTTCTACAACCTCGACGAGAACCTGGGCACCCGCATCAGCGAGGAGGCCGTCCGCAACAGCTGGGACACCGCGGCCCGCGGCGGCTCCCTCGCCGCCTCCGCCGCCCCGGCCACCTGGTACACCGACTTCCGCGCCGACATCCCCGCCGTCGACGTGCCGGCCCTGATCCTGCACGGCACCGCCGACCGCATCCTGCCGGCCGAGGGAACCGCGCGCCCCTTCCACAAGGCGCTGCCGTCGGCCGACTACGTCGAGATCGAAGGCGCCCCGCACGGCCTGCTGTGGACCCACGCCGAGGAGGTCAACACCGCCCTCCTCGCCTTCCTGGCGAAGTGACACCGCACCGTTGACCGCCGGGTGACGCCGGAACCCCGGCGTCACCCGGCTCAGGAGAGCAGACACCCATGCAGTTCGGCATCTTCACCGTCGGGGACGTGACCCCCGACCCCACCACCGGTCGCACCCCGACCGAACACGAGCGCATCAGGGCGATGGTCGCCCTCGCGCTCAAGGCGGAGGAGGTCGGCCTCGACGTCTTCGCGACCGGCGAGCACCACAACCCGCCGTTCGTCCCGTCGTCACCGACCACCCTGCTCGGCCACATCGCCGCCCGCACCGAGAAACTGATCCTGTCCACGTCCACGACGCTGATCACCACCAACGACCCGGTGAAGATCGCCGAGGACTATGCGATGCTCCAGCACCTGGCCGACGGCCGGGTCGACCTCATGCTCGGCCGCGGCAACACCGGTCCGGTGTACCCGTGGTTCGGCCAGGACGTCCGTCAGGGCATCAACCTCGCCAAGGAGAACTACGCGCTGCTGCGCCGGCTGTGGCGCGAGGACGTGGTGGACTGGGAGGGCACGTTCCGTACGCCGCTCCAGGCCTTCACCTCCACACCGCGGCCCCTGGACGGCGTCCCGCCCTTCGTCTGGCACGGATCCATCCGGTCCCCCGAGATCGCGGAGCAGGCCGCCTTCTACGGCGACGGTTTCTTCCACAACAACATCTTCTGGCCCGCCGACCACACCCGACGCATGGTGCAGCTCTACCGACGCCGGTTCGCGCACCACGGTCACGGCCGGCCGGAGGACGCCGTCGTCGGCCTGGGCGGCCAGGTCTTCATGCGGAAGAACTCCCAGGACGCCGTACGGGAGTTCCGGCCCTACTTCGACAACGCGCCCGTGTACGGCCACGGCCCGTCGTTGGAGGACTTCACCGAGCAGACCCCGCTGACGGTGGGCTCGCCCCAGCAGGTCATCGAGCGGACCCTGTCGTTCCGGGAGACCGTCGGCCACTACCAGCGCCAGCTGTTCCTCATGGACCACGCGGGCCTGCCGCTGAAGACCGTCCTCGAACAGCTCGACATCCTCGGCGAAGAGGTCGTGCCCGTCCTGCGCGCGGAGTTCGCGAAGGGACGTCCGGCCGACGTGCCGCAGGCCCCGACGCATGCGTCGCTCCGCGCCGTCCGGGAGGTGCCGGCCGCGTGAAGCTGACCGTCGTCTCCGCCGGGCTGAGCACCCCCTCCTCCACCCGCCTGCTCGCGGACCGGCTGACCGAAGCGGCCCGCGACGCACTCGCCGCCCAGGGCCACCAGGCGTCGACGGAGGTCGTGGAGCTGCGCGAACGGGCCGGCGACATCGCCTCCCACCTCGTGACCGGGTTCCCGCCCCCGCGCCTGGGCGCCGCGATCGACGCGGTGACGGCGGCCGACGGCCTGATCGTCGTGACCCCCGTGTTCGCGGCCTCCTACAGCGGGCTCTTCAAGTCCTTCTTCGACGTCATCGACCCGGACGCCCTCACCGGGAAGCCGGTGCTGACCGCGGCGACGGGCGGTACGGCCCGCCACTCCCTGGTCCTGGAGCACGCCGTCCGCCCGCTCTTCGCCCACCTCCGCGCCGTCGTCGTCCCCACCGCCGTGTTCGCGGCCTCCGAGGACTGGGGCTCGGGCGGGGACCAGTACACCGACGGCCTGCCCGGCCGCGTCCGCCGCGCGGGCGCCGAGCTCGCCACGCTCATGGCGGCGCGCCCGGTCGGGGCGGAGCCCGAGGACGACGTCACCCTCCTCGAACGCCGGCTGGCCGACCTGCGCTTCGACTGAGACGGGCCCCGGACCGGGCCGCGCCGGGGTGGTGCCCATGGTTCATACTGTTCCGCCGTATGAGCGTGAACCCAGTGACGACGAGGACCGTGCCCGAGGGGCTCGACGGCGTACCGACACCCCTGCGGGGCAGGGACGCCGAACTGGCGTTCATCGAGGAGCGGCTCGACGCGCTCGGCCGGGGCGACGGCGGCATCGTCCGCGTGGAGGGTCCCGCCGGCATCGGCAGGTCCAGGATCCTCGCCGAGGCCGCGGCGGCCGCGCGACGGCGCGGGACCCGGGTGTTCGAGGGAGCGGCGGACCCCGACGGACAGTTCGTACCGCTCGGGCCGCTGCTGGACGGCGTCCTCTCCGGCGAGGAACCGCTGTCGGGCGCCCAACGCCTGCGGGACCTCGCCACGACCCCCGGCCAGCGGTTCTGGCTGCTCCAGGAGCTGGGGGAGCGCCTGCGGGAGGCGGCGCGGAACGGACCCCTGCTCGTCGTCCTCGACGACCTCCAGTGGTGCGACGACCTGACCCTCCTCACCTTCCACACCCTGGCGGCGGGACTCTCGTCGTACCCGATCCTGTGGCTGGTCGCCGTGCGCGGCGGCAGCGTGCCGTCGGGAGTGCGCACCACCCTGGACCGGATCCGTCAGGCGGGCGCACGCGAGCTGGTCATGGAAGCCCTGGACGACCGTGCGGTCGCCCGGATCACCGAGGACGTCCTCGGCGCCCCTCCCGACCCGGACGTCCTGCGCCTCGCCCAGCGGGCCGAGGGGGTGCCCCAGCTGCTGGTCGAACTGCTCGGCCCGCTGCGCGAGGAGGCGGTGACGATCGAGAGCGGAACGGCCCGGATGCCGGCCGGACCCCCCGCCCCGCGGCAGCTCCCCTCCGTGGCACGCCGCCTCGACCAGCTGTCCGACGAGGCGCGCGAGCTGGTGCAGACGGCGGCCGCCGTGGGCGGCACGGTCACCGTCGCGCTGCTCGCCGAACTGCTCGGCAGGTCCTCTGCGGCGCTCATCACGGCCGTACGGGAAGCACTCGACGCCGATCTGCTCGCCGAGAGCGGCGACCACCTCGCCTTCCGCCACGACCTGATCCGCGAGGCGGTGGAAGCCGGCCTCCCTGTGCCCCTGCGGCAGGCCCTGCGCCGACAGGCCGCCGGGCTGCCCCCGGGCACACCGGCGGATGCCGCGCAGGCCCACAGGCCGGCGCCGGGGGACGCCGCGCGGGCCGACCGGCTGCGCACCGAAGCGGCGGAACTCGCGGCCACCGCGCCCGGACCCGCCGCGGAGCGCAGCCTCAAGGCCCTGGAACTCGCCGGAGCGGCCGCTCCGGAGCGCCCGCGGATCATCGCCGAGACGATCCCGCTGCTCTGGCAGACGGGCCGGGCCGCCCAGGCCCGGGAGCTGGGCGCCACCGCCCTGGCGGCCGGCGGCCTCGGACCCGAGGACGAGGCCCTCGTACGCCTCGCCCTGGCACGCCTCGCCGTCCCCTTCGACTTCTCCGAGGCGGTCCGGCAGGCCCGCGCCGGCGCGGCCCTGCCCGGGATCTCCCTGACCGCGCGCGGACGACTGCTCGCCGTGCTCGCGGTCGGCCTGTCGATGTCGGGCGAGCACACGGCCGCCGAACAGGTCGCCGCGCAGGCGTGGGAGACCGCGGCGGCCGCGGGGGACCGCAGCGCCGAGGCCACCCTGACCACGGTCCGCTCGGCCGTCAGCTTCCACCGCATGGACCTGACCGAGGCGTTCCGGCAGGCCGAGCGGTCCGCCGCGCTGGCCGACGCCCTGGGCGTCAGCACCTCGCTGTGGGTTCCGGAGGCCCTGTGGCACGCCCTCCTGGCGCACACCACCGGACGCACCGCCGAGGCGCTCGCCGTCGTCGAGGAGGGCATCCGCACCACCGCGACGCAGGGCCGCACGGCCGCCACCCGCATGTGGCTCATGACCCGCTCCCGCATCCTGCTGGAAGCCGGACGGCTGGCGGACGCCCGGGCCGACTGCGAAGCCGCGACCGCGGAAGACGATCCCGGCCCGGGCAACCTCGCCGACGTCACCCTCCGGTACGTGATGCTGCGCGTCGCGCTGCACACCGACGACCGGCCGACCGCCCGGACGTACGCGGCGCAGGCCAGGCGCATGCGGAGCGACGACGCGCCCGTCGTCCGGCACTTCGGCTCCTGGATGCTGGCCCTGACGGCCGACGCCGAAGGCCGGCCCGACCGCGCCATGGCCGAACTCGACGAGGTGATGACGTCGCCCGCCGAGGACCGGCCCGCGTACGCCGGCCTGATCGACCCCGCCGACGCCCCCGTGCTCGTCCGTCTGGCGCTGCGGGCGGGCGCGCTCGAACGGGCCGCGCAGGCGGTCGCCCAGGCCGAGCGGCGCGCCGCGCTCAACCCCGGCCTCACCTTCCTCGCCGCCACCGCCGCCCACGCCCGGGGGCTCCTCGACAACGACCTCGCCCCCCTCGTACGCGCCGTCCGGCTCTACGAGGACTGCCCCCGGGTGCTGGCCCGGGCGTCGGCACTGGAGGACGCCGGACGCAAGCTGGCGGTCACCCGACGGGCCGAAGCGGTGCCGTACTTCGAGAAGGCCCTCGCCCTCTACGAGCGCGCGGGCGCCGCACGGGACGTCGCACGGGTGCGCCGCCGCCTGCGGGCGGCCGGTGTCCGCAAGCGGCCCTCGCCGGCCGGACCCGACCGCGTCTGGCCCGAGCTGACGGCCGCCGAGACCCGCGTCGTCCGTCTCGTGGCCCGCGGGCTGACCAACCATCAGGCGGCCGAGCAGCTCTCCCTCTCCCCGCACACGGTCGGTTCCCACCTGCGCCGGGCCTTCACCAAGCTGGACGTCACCTCGCGCGCGGAGCTCACCCGGCTGGTGAAGCTCCGTGACAGCGGAGAGTAGTCGCTTCGTATCCCCCGTGGGTGTCCTCGCAATGGACGATTCATGCGATGTGCCGACGTGGTCGCCTCCTCAGACTGGTCACGAACCGCGGAAGGAAGAAGTCCGCGGGGACGGTCGATCGAGAGGAACGACGCATGACCGTAAGGCTCCAGCGAGCCCGCCCCGGCAGCCCCGAGCTCCAGGCACTCGTCGACGAGCTCGCGGAGCGGCTCGGCCGGTCCGTCGCCGTCGACGACCCGCTGGTCCGCATGGTCTGCACCAGCCGCCACTTCGGCGACGAGGACCCGGTGCGCATCGGCACCCTGCTGCAGGGCCGCGCCGACAACGCGGCCATCCGCTACGTGCTCGCCCAGGGCGTGACCCAGTGGTCCAGGCCCGGGTTCATCGACGGCCGTGACGATCTCGGACTGCTGCCCCGGTACGTCGTGCCGCTGCGCGAGCGGGGGCACCTCCTCGGGCTGCTCGTGGTGGTCGTCCCCGACAAGACGCTGGGGGAGCAGGAGACGACGGCCATCGCCCGGGCCGCGGACGCCATCGCGGCCCAGATGTACGGAGAACAGCTCGCCGCCGACACCCGCAAGACCGACGAGCGGGACCTGGCCCTCGCCCTCGTCGGCGCCGACGTCGCCGCACGGACCACCGCGCGCCGGCGAGGCAAGGAGACGGGGCTGCTCGGCGCGGCGGAGCACGTCCTGGTCACCGTGGTGCAGCTCCGGTGCGGGACGGAGCTCGTGCGCCAGTCCGAGGCCGCCCTGTGGGCCGCCCTGGAGGGGTACCGGCAGCGGCGCTCCGCCCAGGGACTCATCGCGATCGGCAAGGAACGGGCGCTCCTGCTGCAGCTGCGCGACCGGCCGCCGCACCAGGACGAGGTCGCCGCCCAGTCCGCCCACATCCTCGACGAACTCCGCACCTTCCTGGACCCGTCGGCGGACCCCGTGATCGGCGTCGGCGGCCGGCACGCCGGCCTGGACGACGCGTGGACCTCGTACGAGCAGGCGCTCGTGGCGGCCCGCGCGGCCCGCCGGCTGCCCTCCCTGCACAGCATCGGCGACTGGGAACTCCTCGGGGAGCTCGCCGTGCTGCTCCAGCTCCCCGAGCACGCCCTGAACGCGTCGCTGGTCCCGGAGCCGCTCCGTACCCTGGCCGAGGCCCACGGCGGCGAGCGCCTGCGGGAGACCCTGCGCTGCTTCCTCGAACACGCGGGCTCGATCCCCAGGACCGCGCAGACCCTGGGCATCCACCGCACCTCGCTGTACTACCGCCTGCGCCAGATCCAGGCGATCACCGGACTCGACCTCGACGACGGCGCCCACCGGCTGACGCTGCACCTCGGCCTCAGGGTCGGGGACCTGCTCGCCCCGGGCCCCGGCAGGGACCTCCGACCCGGACCCGGTTCGACAAAGTGAGGAGGATCCACGGTCCGATTCCTACAGCGCGCGGTGGTGGGGGCCTCGGGCCCCGTTCGATGATGTGCGGGACGGGCGGGGCCGACGTACCGCCTCCGACCAGGGGAGGGTCATGAAACAACTGATCACGACGGACGGCGCACGGCTCGCGTACCAGGACACCGGAGGCGAGGGCGTCCCGCTGGTGATGCTGCACGGCTGGGGGCAGACGCAGGCGATGTTCCGCCACCAGGTCGAGGGACTCGCACCCGCCCGTCGGGTCGTCACCGTCGACCTGCGCGGCCACGGGTGGTCGGACAAGCCGCGCCACGGCTACCGCATCGCCCGGCTCTCCCGCGACGTGCTCGAACTCGTCGACCACCTCGGCCTGGAACGGTTCGACGCACTGGGCTGGTCCATGGGCGTCTCGGTGTGGTGGAGCTTCATCGACCAGTACGGGACCGGCCGGATCCGGCGCTTCGTCGCCGTCGACCAGCCCGCGGCGGTCGCCGCCGTGCCCTGGACGACCGAGCGGGAACAGCGCGACGCCGGCGCCCTCTTCGACGTGTCGGGGCTGCTGTACCTGGGCGCCGCCCTCGCGGGTCCCGACGGCGACACCGTCCGCGCCGACTTCGTGCGCGGCATGTTCTCCGGCGAACCCGACCCCGAGGTGCTGGCCTTCGTCACCCGGGAGATCCGGTCGACACCCGCCCACGCGGGCGTGCCGCTGCTGTTCGACCACTGTGCGCAGGACTGGCGGGACGTGCTGCCCCGGATCGACGTGCCGACCCTGGTGATCGGCTGCGAGGGAAGCCACGTCCACCCCGATGCACAGCGTTTCGTCGCCGAGCGGATTCCCGGCGCCCGCCTGCACGTCTTCACCTCCGACGTGGCGAACTCGCACTTCCCCTTCCTGGAGAACCCGCCGGCCTTCAACGCCGTGGTGGAGAAGTTCCTGGCCGAGGAGCCGGTGAACCGGGCCTGAGCCCGCCCTCCCCCTGCACGAACCTACGGCTAGGAACCCTCATGCCCCTCACACTGATCTCCCGTGCGCCCGAACGGGTGCCCCGGCAGGCACCCGTTCGGGCGCACGGGAGATCAG
>NZ_RPRY01000178.1 GCF_003949795.1 Streptomyces sp. WAC06614 | reverse complement strand
CCGGACGGGGGGTGGGCGTAGTCGGTGGGGGAGCGTTCCGCCTGCGCCTCCTGGGCGTAGAGCCCGGCGGCCAGGCCCAGCCAGTCGGTGGTGGCCTTGCCGTGCTCGGCGGTGTCGAAGAAGTCCAGGGCGACGGCGTCGGCCAGGCCCGCCGGGGCGGCGTTGGTGAGGACGACGATGCCGAGCTCCTCCAGCGGGAGCATCGTGACATTGGTGTTGGCGCCGAGGGCGAAGGCGCCGGAGTGGCTCAGGCGCAGGCGCCCGGCGTCGTCGTAGGAGACGTTCCAGCCGAGCCCGTAGAAGCCGGCGCGAGCGGTGGGGGTGGCGGGCGGCTGCGAGACGATCGCGGGGACGTGGGTGCGTTCCAGCGGAGCGGCCGCGACGACCTGCCGGCCGTCGAGCCTGCCGTCGCCGAGCTGGAGCCGCATCCAGCGGGCCAGGTCCCGGGCGGTGGAGCTGACGCCGCCGGCCGCGGCCTGGGCGTCGGGGACCCGGGCGGGGCCGGGGGTCCAGCCGCCGCCGTCGGCGCGGACGTGGGTGACGGCGCGGTCGGGCCGGGCGGCGTAGGCCTGGTAGGTGGTGGCGGTACGGGTCATCCCGGCGGGCTTGAACAGGGTGTCCTGGCTGAGCTTCTCCCAGGTGGTGCCGTGGTCCCGGGCGACGGCCTCGGCCGCCGCGGTCATGCCGAAGTTGGTGTAGGCGTAGCTGGCCCGGAAGGGGGCCAGGGGCTCCAGGCGGAGGTGGCCCAGGATGTACGACTGGTCGTATCCCAGGTCCTCCAGGAGGTCACCGGCGTGGTCGGGCAGGCCGCTGCGGTGGGAGAACAGGTCGGCGGTGGTGACGTGCGCGCTGACCCAGGGGTCCTTGAGGGCGAAGCCGGGCAGGTCGCGGTGGCGGTCCCAGTCCTCGGCGCGCCCGAAGGTGCCGGCCACCACGGTGGAGGCGATCGGTTTGGACACCGAGGCGATCTGGAAGACCGTGTCGGGATCGATCCGCTCGGGCCGGCCGGCTTGGCGCACCCCGAAGCCCTTGAGGTAGACCACCTTGTCCCGGTGGACGACGGCCACGGCGACCCCGGGGACCCCGGTGCGCTTCATGCCGTCCGTGACGTAGCCGTCGAGGCGGTCCAGGGCGGTGCGCAGCTGGGCGTCGCCGATCTGCGGGCGCGGCGGGGGAGGCGGGCTGGGCGCGGCGCTCGCGGGGCCGGCGGCCAGCGCCACGACGAGCCCGGCGACGCCGAGCGACCGCGCCGTACGCATGGCCACATTCTCCCGCCGACGCGGCGGCCCCGCACGCGCGGAGCGTGCGCCGGGCGGCGCGGCCCGGCGGGGTCGGGAAGGCCGGGGCGAGCGGCCTAGGCCTCCTGCTCGGCCTCGACCTGGGCGTTCCAGTCGCGCTTGACGGCGCGCCAGCCCTCGTCGGTGTGGCCGAGGCGCCAGTAGCCGGAGATCGACAGCTGCTCGCGCGGCACCGCGCGCTCGACGCGCAGGTAGTGGCGCAGCTCCTTGACGAAGCCGGCCTCGCCGTGGACGAACGCCTGTACGTCGGGCGAGGGGAACTCCAGGGAGGTGACCGCTTCGACCAGGGCCTCGCCCACCGGGCGGGCCCCGCGATGGACCCAGAGGGGCGTGATCCCGTCCGGGGTGGCGATCTTCTGTTCGTCGTCCGGGCCGTCGACCTCGACGAAGGCGAAGACCTCCGCGCCCGGCGGCATCTGCTCCATGGTCGCGGCGATCGCGGGCAGCGCCGACTCGTCGCCCGCCAGCAGGTGCCAGCCGGCCTGCGGGTCGGGGGCGTAGGCGCCGCCGGGGCCCAGGAAGCGGACCGGCTCGCCCGGGCGGACCCGGGCGGCCCACGGGCCGGCCAGGCCCTCGTCGCCGTGGACGACGAAGTCGATGGTCAGCTCCAGGTGGGCCCGGTCCCACAGCCGGACGGTGTACGCCCGCTGCCGCGGCCACTGCTCGCGCGGGAACGTGGCCCGGATCAGGTCCAGGTCCCACGGCTCGGGGTAGGAGACGCCCTCGGGGGCGAACAGGAGCTTGACGTAATGGTCCGTGAACTCCTCGGCGGCGAATCCGCGCAGCCCTTCACCGCCCAGGACGACGCGCACCATGTGTGGCGTGAGCCGCTCCGTGCGTACGACGACTGCGGTGCCGACTGTGCGAACGCGTCCTTCAGCCACGGCGTCTCCCCTGACTCCCCTGAAACTTAGGTTAGGCTAAGCTAGCACGTCAGGGCGGAGTGCGGCAGTCAACCGCGACACCGCACCGCCCAGACCCCACCGACGGGCCAGCGCCTCCACCACCTCAGGATGCGCCGGAACGGACGGGAGCGCCGGGTCGAACGGGGGCAGCGGGACGTCCGGGGCGACCTGGACCACCTTCGGCGCGACCTCGATGTACGGCCGGGATTCATCCAGACGCCTGCGCTGCGTCGGAGTGAGCTTCGAGCGCGGATCGGCGACCGCCGCCATGATCCCGGCCAGGTCCCCGTACGCCGCCAGAAGCTTCGCCGCCGTCTTCTCGCCGATCCCCGGCACCCCCGGCAGGCCGTCGCTCGGGTCCCCGCGCAGCAGCGCCAGGTCCGCGTACCCCGGGCCGTCCACCCCGTACTTCTCGCGCAGCAGCGCCTCGTCGGTGACCTGGAGGGTGCCGACCCCCTTCAGCGGGTACAGCACCCGCCGCTGCCGGGCGTCGTCGACGAGCTGGAACAGGTCCCGGTCGCCCGTGACGATGTCCACCGGGCCGGTCGCCCGGGCCGTGAGCGTGCCGATGACGTCGTCCGCCTCGTACCCCGCGACACCCACGCGGGCGATCCCGAACGCGTCCAGCGCCGCCTCGATGATCGGCACCTGCGGCGCCAGGGTGTCGGGCACCTCCTCCTCGTCCGGGCCGGCCGGCACCTCCTGTGCCACCCGGTGCGCCTTGTACGAGGGGATCAGCTCCACCCGCCAGTGCGGCCGCCAGTCGGCGTCCATGCAGGCCACCAGCTCGTCCGGGCGGTGGTCCTGGACCAGCCGGGCGATGAAGTCCAGCAGTCCGCGCACGGCGTTGACGGGGGTGCCGTCGGGGGCCCGGACGGAGTCCGGCACGCCGAAGTACGCGCGGAAGTAGAGCGAAGCGGTGTCGAGGAGCATCAGGCGTCGGGTCACCTGTCCGATCATGCCGTACACCACGGACAGTGACGGTCCGGGCACTGGAGTTCACCTCGGGCGCACCCACGGGTCCGCCCGTGCACGCGAAACCGGGGGCCGATGCTGCGTAAGGTGCTTACAGCACATCCATGTGCGCCGGACAAGGGGAGGGCAGCCCCGCCATGGACGACAAGGAAAAGGAAAAGGACGTCAAGGAACCGCTCAGGGTCGGAGTGGCCGTGCGCAAGCGGCGCCGGGCGCTCCAGCTCACCCTCGCCGCGGTGTCGGCGCGCAGCGGGCTCTCGGTGCCCTTCCTCAGCCAGATAGAGAACGAACGGGCCCGGCCCAGCATGCGCTCCCTGGAGCGGGTCGCCGACGCGCTGCAGACCACGGCCGTCGAACTGCTGGCGGCTTCGGACACCGCGCGCACCGTGGATCTCGTACGGGCCGCCGACGCCTCCGGCCTGGAGCCGGTGCCGGGCGTACGGCCGCTGGTGCGCGGCCACCACCAGCTGCACGCCCTGGAGTTCACCGGGGACCAGGACGCCGGGCGCGAGTACCAGCACCGCAACGACGAGCTGATGTACGTGGTCTCCGGCGCCTGCCAGGTGGAGGCGGAGGGCCGGGCCTACCGGCTGGAGAGCGGCGACTCGCTGTTCCTGTCGGGCGGGGTGCGCCACCGCTGGCGCACGGTCACCGAGGACACGCGGATCCTGGTGGTCGCGGTGGGCGACCACATCCACGCGACCTCCGAGCCGCCCTCCCCGGGGCACTGACCCGGTGCGGCGCGTCGTCTCGCTGGTGCCCTCGCTGACCGACGCGGTCGCCGCGAGCGGGCCCCCGGAGCTGCTGGTGGGGGTCACCGACTGGTGCACCCACCCGGCCGGGCTGGACGCCGTACGGATCGGCGGGACGAAGAACCCGGACGTGGCCGCGATCGTGGCGCTCCGCCCCGATCTGGTGATCGCCAACGAGGAGGAGAACCGCGCCCCGGACCTGGCCGCGCTCCGGGCCGCCGGGCTCCCGGTCCTGGTCACGGAGGTGCGGACCCTGCCGCAGGCCTTCGCCGAGCTGGACCGGCTGCTGACCGGCGCCCTGGGGCTGCCCCGGCCCGGATGGCTCACCGCTGCGGAGAAGGCCTGGGCGGGGGTGGAGGCGGTCGGCGTCCGGCGGGCGTTCGTGCCGGTGTGGCGGCGGCCCTGGATGGTGCTGGGCCGCGACACCTTCGCCGGGGACCTGCTGGCCCGGCTCGGCGTGGTCAACGCCTACGGCAGCCACCCCGAGCGGTACCCGAAGGTGCCCGCGGAGGAGCTGGCGGCGTCCGGGTGCGACCTGGTGGTGCTCCCCGACGAGCCCTACCGCTTCACCGCCGAGGACGGCCCCGAGGCCTTCCCCGGCATCCCCGCCGCCCTGGTCAGCGGCCGGCACCTGACCTGGTACGGGCCCTCGCTGGTGGAGGCCCCGCAGGTCCTGGCCCGGGCGCTGGCCGAGGCGCGCTGAGCGCCGTACGGGACGGGAGGCTCCGTACGGCGCTCAGCGGGACCGGGGCACCGGCGCTACCGGGGGTCAGCGGGCGGGGGCGGCGGCGGGGGCCGGTGCGGGCGGGGCCAGCAGCCGGCCGGCGGCCAGGCCGCGCACGGTCCGCACGGCGGCGGTCAGCCAGGCGGCCACCAGGAAGGCGAACAGGGCGGCCGCGAGCCACTGGAAGGCGACCAGTCCGGTGTGCCGGGACAGGCCCTCGGCGCCGGTGACACAGGTGCCGACGGGGAAGGTGAAGGCCCACCAGGTCAGGGCGAACGGCATCCCGGCCCGGGCGGCCCGGACCACCATGGCCAGCGCCAGCGCCAGCCACAGCAGGGCGAAGCCGATCACGGGGACCCCGTAGACCACGGCGAAGGCGGCCAGGCCTCCGGCGTACGGGGCCTGCACGGCGCCCGCGGCCTGGTCGGCGAGCTGGTTGACGGCGGTGACGGACTGGCCCATCGGGCCGAGCACGAGGAACAGGGTCGGGGTCAGCGCCAGCGGCAGCGGACCGGCGACGATCAGCCGGCCGACGATCAGCGGCAGCAGCATCAGGGTGGCGAGCAGGCTGATGCCGAACATGGCGTAGCAGGCCAGCAGCATCCCCTCGCGGGCCTGCCCGGCGGGCAGGTGGGGCACGAGCAGCGGGCCGACGGCGGCGGAGACCATGGGGGCCACCAGCGGCAGCAGCCAGACCGGGCCGGCCTGGCCGGGCTCCACCCGGTGCCGCACGACCATCAGGTAGGGCACGGCCACGGCCGCGACCAGGCCGACGGCGGTACCGGCGGTGAAGAGCACGGCGTCCACGGCGACCGCCACGCCCTCGCCGACGAGGTCCTTGCCGACGAGCAGGGTGCCGGCGCCGACGGCCAGCAGGGCCATGGCCAGACAGCCGTAGAAGGGGGCCACGGCCGGGTCGAGGAGGTGGGCGCGGGCCTGGTCGCGGTGGTACAGCCAGTGCCCGGCACGGGCGACGAGGACCACCACCAGGGCCACGGCCGACAGGGCCCAGACCACCTGGCAGGCGGTGCGCAGGCCGGGGACCCCGTACGGGAAGGAGGCGCCGGCGTTGGCGACGATGGCGGTGCCCATCACGGCCGCGTACCAGTTGGGGCCCAGGTGGCGCAGCGCCGGCAGGCGGCGCGGCTGCGGGGTGGTGAACGGACCGGGCAGGGGGTGGTGCCGGTGCGGGACGTGGTGCGGGTGCCGGGTCTCGGCGACGGTGGCCATGTCTCCACTGTCGTGCCGGGGCGATCACCTGCGTAGACGGCGATCTCCTATGAGGCCATAAACTCCATTTATGAGTAGGAGGAACGTTCCGCTGGCCCACCGGGTCCCGGACCTGGGTGCCCTGGAACTGCTGCTGGCCGTGGCCCGGCTCGGCAGCCTGGGCGCCGCCGCCCGGGAGCTGGGCATCACCCAGCCCGCCGCCAGCAGCCGGATCCGGGCGATGGAGACCCTGCTGGGGGTGGCCCTGGTCGACCGTTCCCCGCGCGGTTCGAAGCTCACGGACGAGGGGGCGCTGGTCACGGACTGGGCCCTGCGGATCGTGGAGGCGGCCGAGGCCTTCGACGCGGGCGCGCAGGCGTTGCGCGGCCGGCGGGACTCCCGCCTGCGGGTGGCGGCCAGCATGACCATCGCCGAGTACCTGCTGCCGGGCTGGCTGATCGCCCTGCGCGGGCAGTGGCCGGCCACGGCCGTCTCGCTCCAGGCCGGGAACTCGGCCCTGGTGGCGGCCCGGGTGCTCGGGCACGAGGCGGACCTCGGATTCGTGGAGGGGGTGACCGTGCCGGAGGGGCTGGCCTCGGCGGTGATCGCCCAGGACCGGCTGGTCGTCGCCGTCGCCCCCGGCCACCCCTGGGCCCGCCGCCGGTCCCCGGTCCCGGCGGCGGAGCTGGCCGCGACCCCGCTGGTGCTGCGGGAACGGGGGTCGGGGACGCGGCAGGTGCTGGACACCGCCCTGGCCGCGCACGGCGGGCTGGCCGCGCCGCTGCTGGAGCTGGCGTCGACCACCGCGGTCAAGGCGGCGGCCGTCAGCGGGGCCGGGCCGTGCGTGCTGTCGGAACTGGCCCTGGTGGACGAGCTCGCCGGCCGTCGTCTGATCGAGGTCCCGGTCGAGGGCGCCGTACTGGGGCGGGCCCTGCGCGCGATCTGGCCCACGGGCACCCGCCCGGCGGGTCCGGCGCGCGACCTGCTGTCCTTGACCCGGGCACCGGCCGCCCGCTGACCCGGGCGCGGGCGCGGGCGCGGGCGCGGGCCGGGGCCGGGGGACCGGCTCAGCCCACCGCGACCGCCGTACGGGCCAGGGCGGCCTCGACCAGAGCGGCCATCACGCGGGTGTCCTCGTCGCGCTCCGGGTGCCACTGCACGCCCAGCACCCAGCGGTCCGGGTCGGGCAGTTCGACGGCCTCCACCGTGCCGTCCGCCGCGTGGGCCGAGACCACCAGGCCCCGCCCGAGCCGGTCGACGGCCTGGTGGTGGTACGTCGGGACCTGCGCCTCCTCGGGGACCAGCGCGGCGTAGCGGGTGCCCGGCACCGGGGTGACGGGGTGCCAGGACATCCTGCCCGGGGTCTCGATGTGCCCGTCCAGGTGCTGGATCAGCGTGCCGCCCAGGGCCACGTTCAGCGCCTGCATGCCGCGGCAGATGCCCAGGACGGGGACGTCCGCCGCCAACGCCGCTCCGATCAGGGCCAGTTCCCACGCGTCCCGCTCGGTGGCCGGCGGGCCGGTGCGGGGGTCGCGCTCGGCGCCGTAGCGGGCCGGGTCCACGTCCGGGCCGCCGGCTACGACCAGGCCGTCCACCCGGCTCAGCACCTCCGCCGCCGACCCGGGCTCGTCGGGCGGCAGCAGCACGGCCGCGCCCCCCGCCGCCTGGACCAGCCGGTGGTACCCGGTCGGGGTGAGGACCGTGGGAACGCCGTCCCACACGCCGAAGCGGGTGGACGACTCCACGTAGGTGGTGATGCCGATGAGCGGCCTGGACACGGTGCGTACCTCCAACGGACGACGAGGGGGTGGTGCGGAGCGGTCAGTCGCGGGTCAGCTCGGCCTCGGCCGCCGCCAGCGCCGCGAACTCCTCCTCCGGCGCGGAGGCGACCAGCCGGTGCCGACTGTAGATCGCGAAGTAGCCCAGCGCGGCCGCGTACACGGCCAGTGCGATGAATGCGGCGTCCTTGTCCACCAGGAAGGTGGCCACCAGGGCCGCCAGGGCCAGTACGAAGGCCACCGTCGAGGTGACCACCCCGCCCGGAGTCCGGTAGGGCCGGGGCAGGTCGGGCTCCCGGCGGCGCAGCACGATGTGGGACAGGGCCATCAGGGCGTAGGAGATGGCGGCGCCGAACACCGCGATGTTGAGCAGCCGCTGGCCGTCACCGGTGGCCGCGGCGAGCGCGAAGCCGAGCGCGCCGGGGATCAGCAGCCCCAGGTACGGGGCCTTGCGCCGGGAGGTCAGGGACAGGAAGCGGGGCAGGTAGCCGGCCCGGGAGAGGGCGAACAGCTGCCGGGAGCCGGCGTAGATGAGGGAGAAGAAGGAGGCCACCAGGCCCGCCAGACCCGCGTAGTTGACGAAGGTGCGCAGCCAGGACAGCCCCTGGTCGCCCTCCAGGGCCACCAGCAGCGGATCGCCGGCCTCCTTGATGGCGTCGGCGCCGCGCGCCCCGGTCGAGGCGAGGAAGGTGAGCAGGGCGAGCAGGGCCAGCACGCCCATGGACAGGGTGAGCGCGCGGGGCATGGAGCGCACCGGGTCCTTGGCCTCCTCGGCGGCCAGCGGGACGCCCTCCACGCCGAGGAAGAACCACATGCCGAAGGGGAAGGCCGCCCAGATGCCCAGCACGCCGAGCGGCAGCCAGGAGCCGGAGCCGAGGGCGGTGGGGTCCACGGGGACGTCGTTCAGTTTGCCGGGGTCGAATGCGGTGAAGGCTCCGACTGCGAAGATCAGCAGCGCGACGACGGCGACGGCGGTGACGACGAGGGAGAAGCGCAGGGCCTCGCCGACCCCCCACAGGTGGATGCCGAGGAAGAGCGCGAAGCAGACGAGGTAGACGGGCCAGCCCGAGGTGAGCCCGAACAGACCCAGGGACTCGACGTACTTACCGATGAAGATGACGATCGCGGCGGGTGCGAGGACGTACTCGATGAGGATGGCGGTACCGGTCAGGAAGCCGCCCCAGGGCCCGAGCGCCCGGCGGGCGAAGCCGTAGCCGCCACCGGCCGTGGGCAGGATCGCGGACAGCTCGGCCAGGGAGAAGACCAGGCAGGCGTACATGACGCCCATGACGACGGTGGCGACGGCGAGTCCGCCGAAGCCGCCCTCCTTCAGGCCCGCGTTCCAGCCGGAGAAGTCGCCGGAGACGACGTAGGCGACCCCGAGCCCGGTGAGCAGCAGCCAGCCCGCGGAGCCGCGGCGCAGGGTGCGGCGTTCGAGGTAGCCGTCGTCGCCGTCGGGGGACGGGGTGGGTCCGGGCACGGCGGCGGTGGTGCGTGTCGGTGCCTCGATGTCGTCGGCCATGTGCGCTCCTGCCTCAGGGCAATGGTTGTGCCGCGTACCTTTGCCTGTCGGGCGGGCGGTGCGCAAGACCCTTGCGTTAAACCCGGGTTACGTCCGTCGCCGCCGTCGCCCCCGCCGCGTGCCGCGCGTGCCTCCCGTCCGTCGCCGCCGTCACCCCCCTCACGCCAGGAAGCCCCGCAGCAGCGCCGCCGTGCCGCAGCAGTGCTCGCGCATGACCGCGCGGGCGGCCTCCGCGTCCCGCTCCAGTACGGCGTCCACCAGGACGGTGTGCTGCTGCTGGGAGTGCTCCAGGTTGCGCACCAGCAGCGGGATGCAGTCCAGCAGGTCGTTGACCGTGGCCCGGACGGCGGCGTACTGGGCCGTCAGGGTGGCGGAGCCGGCCAGCTCGCACAGGGCCAGGTGGAACAGGGTGTCCTGGCGGCGGTAGTCGGACAGCGGCGCGTCATGGGTGGCGGCCAGCGCCGCCCGCAGCCGCGCCCGTTCCGGTGCGGTCAGCCCCTGGGAGGCGCACAGCCCGGCCGCGCCCACCTCCAGGACCTCGCGGAACCGCAGGACGTCCTCCATGTCCACCGAGGCGACCCGGCGGCGCAGTGCCTCCTCGGCGCCCATGGCCGGGGGGTCGGGCCGGGGCAGCACGAACGTACCGCCGTAGCGGCCGCGCCGGGACTCCACCAGGCCCTGGTCCTGGAGCACCTTGAGCACCTCGCGCAGGGTCACCCGGCTGATCCCCATCCGCTCCGCCAACTCCCGCTCGGGTGGCAGCCGTTCCCCGGCGGGCACCAGGCCCAGCCGGACCACCTGGAGGATCTGCTCCAGGGCCTCCTCGAAACCGTTGCCCGCCCGTACCTGGCGCAGCACGGGAGTCAGCCGCGCCCAACCGGGCGGCGCCCCCACGCCCGTACCGCTCTCGCCGGCCGTGTCCGTCATCTCGGCCTTTCCCCTTCCCAAGCAATGGTTCTTTTCAATACCTTAGGCCTACTCGGCTCACCGAAGGAGAGAATCCCGTGGTTGACCGCACGCCGCCGCTGGCCGTCGAGGAGCTCCGGGCCCTCGTCGCGAGCGGTGAGATCGACACCGTCGTCCTGGCCTTCCCCGACATGCAGGGGCGCCTCCAGGGCAAGCGGTTCGCCGCACCGTTCTTCCTCGACGAGGTGCTGGAGCACGGCACCGAGGGCTGCAACTACCTCCTGGCCGTCGACACCGACATGAACACCGTCGACGGCTACGAGATGTCCTCCTGGGAGCGCGGCTACGGCGACTTCGCCCTGCACCCCGACCTCGCCACCCTGCGCCGCGTCCCCTGGAACGAGGGCACGGCCATGGTCCTGGCCGACCTGGCCTGGCACGACGGCAGCCCGGTCGTCGCCGCCCCCCGGCAGATCCTGCGCCGCCAGCTCGAACGGCTCGCCGACCTCGGGTTCACCGCCCAGGTCGGCACCGAGCTGGAGTTCATGGTCTTCCGCGACACCTACGAGCAGGCCTGGAGCTCCGGCTACCGCGGCCTGACCCCCGCCAACCAGTACAACATCGACTACTCCGTCCTCGGCACCGGCCGCGTCGAGCCCCTGCTGCGCCGCATCCGCAACGAGATGCAGGCCGCCGGCCTCACCGTGGAGTCCGCCAAGGGCGAGTGCAACCTCGGCCAGCACGAGATCGCCTTCCGCTACGACGAGGCCCTGGTCACCTGCGACCAGCACGCCGTCTACAAGACCGGGGCCAAGGAGATCGCCTCCCAGGAAGGCGTCGCGCTCACCTTCATGGCCAAGTTCGACGAGCGCGAGGGCAACTCCTGCCACATCCACCTCTCCCTCACCGACGCCGACGGGCGCAACGCCATGGCCGGCGACGGGCCGGGCGGCATGTCGCCGACCATGCGCCACTTCCTGGCCGGCCAACTGGCCGCGCTGCGCGAGTTCTCCCTTCTCTACGCCCCCAACATCAACTCGTACAAGCGTTTCCGGCCGGGCTCCTTCGCCCCCACCGCCGTCGCCTGGGGCGTGGACAACCGCACCTGCGCCCTGCGCGTCGTCGGCCACGGCCGCTCGATGCGCTTCGAGAACCGCCTCCCCGGAGGCGATGTCAACCCCTACCTCGCCGTCGCCGGCCTGGTCGCCGCCGGCCTCTACGGCATCGACAACCGCCTGGAACTGCCCGAGGCCTGCTCCGGCAACGCCTACGCCGCCGACCTGGAGCACGTCCCCTCGACCCTGCGGGAGGCGGCCGAGCTCTGGGAGACCAGCGAGATCGCCAAGGCCGCCTTCGGCCCCGAGGTGGTCGCCCACTACCGCAACATGGCCCGCGTCGAACTCGACGCCTACGACTCCGCGGTGACCGACTGGGAACTGCGCCGCTCCTTCGAACGACTGTGAGGAACCACGTGCCCGTCGAGCCGGACCCCGTCCAGCTGGAAGTGCTCAACCCGGCCACCGAAGAACGTGTCGCCCTCGTCCCGGCCGCCACACGGGACGATGTCGACACCGCCGTCGCCCGGGCCGCCGCGGCCCAGCGCGGCTGGGCCGCGGCCGCCCCCGCCGACCGCGCCCGCCTGCTGCGCCGCTTCGCCTCCGTGGTCGACGACCACATCGAGGAACTCGCCCGGCTGGAGGTCCGCGAGGCGGGCCACACCGTCGGCAACGCCCGCTGGGAAGCCGGCAACGTCCGCGACCTGCTCGACTTCGCCGCCGGCGGCGTCGAGCGGCTCTCGGGCCGCCAGATCCCCGTTCCCGGCGGACTCGACGTCACCTTCCTCGAACCCCTCGGCGTCATCGGCGTGATCGCCCCCTGGAACTTCCCGATGCCGATCGCCGCCTGGGGCCTGGCCCCCGCCCTCGCCGCCGGCAACGCCGTCCTGCTCAAGCCCGCCGAGACCACCCCGCTGACGGCCCTGCGGCTGGCCGAGCTCGCCCTGGAGGCCGGGATCCCCGAGCACCTGTTCCAGGTGCTCCCCGGCACCGGGCCGGTCGCCGGCGACGCCCTCGTCGAGCACCCGGGCGTGGCCAAGATCGTCTTCACCGGCTCCACCCGGGTCGGCAAGCAGATCATGGCCAAGTGCTCCGCCCGGGTGAAGCGCGTCACCCTCGAACTCGGCGGCAAGAGCCCCAACATCGTCTTCGCCGACGCCGACCTCGACGCCGCCGCCGCTGCCGCGCCCATGTCCTTCCTCGACAACACCGGCCAGGACTGCTGCGCCCGCACCCGGATCCTGGTCCAGCGCGAGGTCCACGACCGCTTCCTGGAACTGCTCGCCCCCGGGATCGAAGGCGTCCGGGTCGGCGACCCGGGCGACGAGAAGACCCAGATGGGACCGCTGATCTCGGCCGCCCAGCGCGAGCGGGTCCGCTCCTACGTCACCGACGGCCTCACCACGATCCGCGGCACCGCCCCCGAGGGCCCCGGCTTCTGGTACCCGCCGACCGTGGTCACCGGCGTCGCCCCCACCGCGCCGGTCGCCACCGAGGAGGTCTTCGGCCCCGTCGCCGTCGTCCTGCCCTTCGAGGACGAGGAGGAGGCCGTACGCCTGGCCAACGCCACCGAGTACGGGCTCTCCGGGTCGATCTGGACCCGCGACGTCGGCCGTGCGATCCGCGTCTCGCGGGCCGTCGCCGCCGGCAACCTGTCCGTCAATTCCCACAGCAGCGTCCGCTACTGGACCCCCTTCGGCGGCTACAAGCAGTCCGGGCTCGGCCGTGAACTCGGCCCCGACGCCCTCGCCGCCTTCACCGAGACCAAGAACGTCTTCATCAGCACGGAGGCCTGAACCACCATGACCGACCGCACCGAAGAGATCGTCTGCCGCCGCCTGGTCGGCCGTACCGCCGTCATCACCGGGGCCGGCAGCGGCATCGGGCTCGCCACCGCCCGCCGGCTCGCCTCCGAAGGCGCCCACGTCGTCTGCGGCGACATCGACGAGACGGCGGGCAAGGCCGCGGCCGAGGAGGTCGGCGGCACCTACGTCAAGGTCGACGTCACCGACCCCGAGGAGGTCGAGGCGCTGTTCCGCACCGCGTTCGAGACCTACGGCTCCGTCGACATCGCCTTCAACAACGCCGGCATCTCCCCGCCCGACGACGACTCCATCCTGGAGACCGGCCTGGAGGCCTGGAAGCGGGTCCAGGAGGTCAACCTGACCTCGGTCTACCTGTGCTGCAAGGCCGCCCTGCCGTACATGCGGCGCCAGGGCAAGGGCTCGATCATCAACACCGCGTCCTTCGTCGCGATCATGGGCGCGGCCACCTCGCAGATCTCGTACACCGCCTCCAAGGGCGGCGTGCTGGCCATGTCCCGCGAGCTGGGCGTGCAGTTCGCCCGCGAGGGCATCCGGGTGAACGCGCTGTGCCCGGGACCGGTCAACACCCCGCTGCTGCAGGAGCTGTTCGCCAAGGACCCCGAGCGGGCCGCCCGGCGCCTGGTCCACATCCCCGTCGGCCGGTTCGCCGAGGCCGAGGAGATCGCCGCCGCCGTCGCCTTCCTGGCGAGCGACGACTCCTCGTTCGTCAACGCCAGCGACTTCCTGGTCGACGGCGGCATCTCGGGCGCCTACGTCACCCCGCTGTAGGGGACACGGGACACCGGCGGGATCAGAGGAAGGTGCGGCCTTCGCCCCGGTACGTCGGGACGGAGGCCGTCACCCGGTCGCCCTCCACCAGGTGCAGCTCCTCGAACCGCTCGCACATCTCGCCCGCCTTGGCGTGCCGGAACCACACCCGGTCGCCGATCAGCAGATCGTCGGCCGGGGCGCCCAGCAGCGGGGTCTGCACCTCACCGGCCGCCTCCTGGCGGTCGTAGCGCAGCCCTTGCGGCAGGTACGGGACCGGCAGCCGGTCCCGGCCCGGGGCGCCCGAGGCCGGGTAGCCACCGCCGAGCACGGTGACCACGCCCACGCCGGGACGGCGCACCACGGGCTGGGCGAACAGGGCGGCCGGGCGGCCGCGGAACGAGGTGTAGTGGTCGAACAGCCGCGGCTGGTACAGCCCCGACCCCGCGGCGATCTCGGTCACCGCCTCCTCGGCCGCGGTCCGCTGGACGCTGCCGGTGCCGCCGCCGTTGACGAACTCCAGGTCCGGGACCACCTCGCGGACCGCGCGGACCGCCTCGGCCCGGCGGGCCGCCAGCTCCGCGGCGGCCGTGCGCTGCATCAGCCGGACCGCCTGCGCGCGCAGCGGCCGCCCGGCCGGGGCGTCGCCGACCCCGGCGATGTGCCCCTCGTACCCCATCACCCCGACCACCTTGAACCCGGGCCGGGCGATCACCGCCCGCGCCAGCGCGGCCAGTTCGGCGGGCTCGCGCAGCGGCGAGCGGCGGGCGCCGAAGCGGACCAGGCCGGCCAGCAGCTGGAGCGAGGTGTCCAGCTCCAGACAGACCCGGATCTCCTCGCGCCCACCGTCCCGGGCCCGGTCGATCAGCTCCAGCTGCGCCTGGTCGTCGACCATGACCGTGACCGCGGCGGCCAGCTTGGGGTCCGAGGCCAGCTCGGCGAAGCCGCGGCGGTCGGCCGACGGATAGGCGAGCAGGACGTCGTCGAAGCCGGAGCGGGCCAGCCACAGCGACTCGGCGAGCGTGTACGACATGATCCCCGCGAACCCCGGCCGGGCCAGGACGCGTTCGAGCAGGGCCCGGCAGCGGACGGACTTGCTCGCCACCCGCACCGGCTTGCCGCCGGCCCGGCGGACGATGTCCTCGGCGTTCGCGTCGAAGGCCGCCAGGTCCACGACGGCCAGCGGGGCCTCGAGATGGGCGGTGGCCCGGTCGTAGCGGGCCCGGTCGGCGGCGGGGGAAGTCATGCGCGCAGCTTGCCAGAACGTCATACCGGTGGGTAGGGGTCGCCGACGGCAAGATCGGCCCGAACGGGCCGTAAAGTACGGGCAGGCAGCCGCGAGGGCACGGAACGGGGGGCGGAGCCGCAGCATGACGACACCGAACCCGACCCCCCCACGCCCGAAC
>NZ_RPRY01000177.1 GCF_003949795.1 Streptomyces sp. WAC06614 | reverse complement strand
GTAGGGTCGGCGTCGGATGCGTTCAGCGAAACGTGCGTTGCGCAGTGCGCAACGCACGTTTCGCTGAACGCATCCGACGCCGACCCTACCGGCCGGGCCGGGCACCGCGGCCACCGCCCGCTGGCTGCGCCGCGAACTGGGCGCCGCGACCGGCTGGGAACTGCCGCCGGCCGGCCCCGAGGCCGGGCCGGGCGGGCGCCGGCAGACGATCGAGCTGGTCCTGCGCCCCCGCCTGGCCGACACGCTCGGCCCCGAGGCGTACGAGGTCCACGTGCGGGAGAGCGGTGTGCTCCTGGAGGGCGCCGACGCGGCCGGCCTGTTCTGGGCCGCCCAGACGCTCCGTCAGCTCCTCGGCCCGGACGCGTACCGCAAGGCCCCGGTGCGCCGGACCTGGACCCTCCCGGTCGGAGGCGTGCAGGACGCGCCCCGCTTCGGCTGGCGCGGCATGATGCTCGACGTCGCGCGGCACTTCCTGCCCAAGGACGGGGTGCTGCGCTACCTCGACCTGCTGGCCGCGCACAAGCTCAACGTGCTGCACCTGCACCTGACGGACGACCAGGGCTGGCGGATCCGGATCGCACGCTTCCCTCGGCTCACCGAGGTCGGCGCCTGGCGCCCGCGCAGCCGGTGGGGACACCGGGCCTCGCCGCTGTGGAACGACACCCCGCACGGCGGGTTCTACACCCACGACGACATCCGGGAGATCGTGGCGTACGCCGCCGAACGCCACATCCGGGTGGTTCCCGAGATCGACATTCCGGGCCATTCGCAGGCGGCCATCGCGGCGTACCCCGAACTCGGCAACACCGACGTGGTGGACACCGCCGCCCTCGGCGTCTGGGACGACTGGGGCATCAACGAGAACGTGCTCGCCCCCACCGAGGCCGTGCTGCGGTTCTACGAAGGCGTCTTCGAGGAGGTGCTGGAGCTCTTCCCGCCGGAGGTCTCGCCGTTCGTGCACATCGGCGGTGACGAGTGCCCCAAGCGCCAGTGGCGCGAGTCGCCGACGGCCCAGGCGCGCATCCGGGAGCTGGGCGTGGACGGCGAGGACGGCCTGCAGTCCTGGTTCGTCCGGCACTTCGACCGCTGGCTCACCGCGCGCGGCCGCCGCCTGATCGGCTGGGACGAGATCCTGGAGGGCGGACTCGCCGACGGCGCCGCGGTCTCCTCCTGGCGCGGGTCCGCGGGCGGCATCGCCGCCGCCGAGGCCGGGCACGACGTGGTGATGTGCCCCGAGCAGCAGGTCTACCTGGACCACCGTCAGGACGGCGGCCCCGACGAGCCGATGCCCATCGGGTACGTCCGCACCCTGGAGGACGTCTACCGCTTCGAGCCGGTCCCGCCGAAGCTGTCGCCGCGGGCGGCCCGGCACGTGCTGGGCGCGCAGGCCAACGTGTGGACCGAGGTGATGGAGAACCAGGACCGGATCGACTACCAGGTGTTCCCGCGCCTGGCGGCCTTCGCCGAGGTCGTGTGGTCGCCGCAGCCGGAGCCCGCCGCCCGGGACTTCGCGGCGTTCGAGGCCCGGATGGGCCCGCACTACGCCCGGCTCGACGCCCTGGGCGTCGGCTACCGGCCGCCGACCGGGCCCCGGCCGTGGCAGCGGCGGCCGGGCGTCCTGGGGCGGCCGATCGACGGGACGCCGCGGGAGGCGTAGCCGCCGGGCTCCGCGGGAGGACCGGCTGCCGGGCGTCGCGGGAGAGGTGGCCGCCGGACGCCGCCGGAGGCCTGGCCGCCGGGCTCCGCGGGAGGCGTGGCCGCCGGGGAGGGATGCCGCCATGGGGGGACGTAGACCGGTATGCCGGAATCTTCCGAAGATACGGTGCGAATCGGGCGAGTTGGCGCGGTGGCGCCGGGAGGGGAAGGCCGAAGGGGCGCCCGGCCGACCCTCGCGCCGGGCGCCACGGAAGATGTGCCAGAGTTGCCACGTCCCGGCGGTGAGCACGTACCGTACGGCGGACAGGCGTGAGCGCCGGGACCGGGACATCGGGAAGGGGCAGCTGGGTTGACCACGCACGCACCGCAGGCGGCGCAGTCCGTGACGCTGCCGGCCTCGCTCGACGAGGCCGTGGCGGCGCTCGCCGCCATGCCTGCCGCAGTACCGGTTGCCGGAGGCACCGATCTGATGGCGGCCGTCAACGCCGGACTGCTGCGGCCCGCCGCGCTGGTCGGCCTCGGCCGGATCAACGAGATCCGCGGCTGGCAGTACCAGGACGGACACGCCCTGCTGGGCGCCGGCCTCACCCACGCGCGGATGGGCCGGCCCGACTTCGCCGCCCTCATCCCGGCGCTGGCCGCCGCCGCGCGGGCCGCGGGCCCGCCGCAGATCCGTAACGCCGGCACCCTCGGCGGGAACATCGCCAGTGCCGCACCGGCCGGCGACACCCTGCCGGTGCTGGCCGCACTGGAGGCCCTCCTCGTCGTGCTCGGACCGGAGGGGCAGCGGGAGATCCCCGTCTCGCACCTGCTGGCGGGCCGCGAGATGCTGCGGCCCGGCGAGCTCATCGGTTTCGTGCGGGTGCCGCTGCTGCACGCCCCGCAGGTCTTCCTCAAAGCGACCGGCCGGACCGGGCCCGGGCGCGCGGTGGCGTCCGTGGGACTCGTACTCGACCCCGCGCGCCGGGGCGTACGGATCGCCGTGGGCGCCGTCGCGCCGATGCCGCTACGGCCCCTGGAGGCCGAGCGCTGGGTGGCCTCGCTGATCGACTGGGACGGCGAACGGGCCCTGGCGCCCGAGGCGCTGGAGGCCTTCGGGGACTATGTGGGGGCCGCGTGCGTGCCGGACCAGGGGGACCCGGTCCCGGCGGCGGTCCTCCACCTGCGGCGGACGGTGGCAGTGCTGGCACGGAGGGCCCTGGGGAGGGCGCTGACCTCATGAGTGAGAACGAGAACGTGAGCGGGACGGGCGCAGCCGGATTCGGCTGGCAGCCGGTACCGCACGGGGGCGACTACGACTCCGACGCGACCGCCTTCGTCCAGCTCCCGGACGATGTGCTCGAAGCCCTGGGCATGGGCGAGCCGCTGGCCGCGCCCGGGCACGGCTATGTGCCGCCGCCGATGATCGTGCCGCTGAACTCGGCCGCCAGCGGTGACCCGACCGCCACCGGGACGTGGACCGTCCCCACCGAGTGGCCCGAGGCGGGGCCGGTCGGCACGGCCGGCGCTCCCGGCATGTCCGACGCTCCCGGGACGTCCGGCGCCGGCGCGGCGGAGGGCGGCGAGGGGCCCGGACCGGTCGATCCGGAAGGGGCCTCGACGGCGGAGTGGCAGTTCCCGGACGCCGTCCGGCACAGCCCGCCGCCCGCGCCGACCCCCCTGGACGCCGACTGGAGCCAGGCCCCCGCGACCCTGCCCGGCGGCGCTCCCGCGCCCTGGGCCGACGGCTCCGCGCCCGGCCTGCGGCTGCTCGGCGGCCCCGGCGTCGGCGCGACCGGCCGGCCGCCGCAGCGGGTCCTGGGCGGCCCCGGCGTGGGCACCCCGCTGGACGCGCAGCACCACGACCTCGGTACCCCGCCGGGCGACGCGCAGCACCCGGGCCACGGCATGCCGCTCGGCGCGCCGGGCCCGGGCCTGGGCATGCCGGCGGCCGCGGACATCGAACCGAGCCACGCCCACGCCCACCTCCCGTCCCAGGCCCACCCGACTCCCGACCACGACCACACCGCGGCCCACGACGGCACCGCCGCGCCCGCCCCGGATCCGTACGCCTCCTACGCCGTACCCGGCGCGGCCGAGGTCGACACCTACGGCACGTACGGGGCCGGCCTGCGGCTCGCCCCGGAGCCGGAGCCGCACGGCGGCACCGGCCCCGGCCACACCCCGGCCGAGGGCGTCCCGCTGCTGCTCGGCGGGGCCGAGGGCACGGCGTACGGCACGGACCCCTACGCGTCCTCGGCGCCGACGGCGTACGGCAGCGGGGCCGGCCACACGCCGGCGCACGGCGTGCCGTTCGGCGCGGGCGCCGGGCACACGCCGGCGGAGGGCGTGCCGTTCGGCGCGGGTCCGGGGAACGCGCCGGCGGAGGGCGCCGCGGACGCCGCGCACCACCCGGCGGACACCGAGCCGTCGCCGTACGCCGACACCCCCGACCACCTGCCGCCGACCGCGCCCGGAGCCCCGTTCCACCACGGCGCCGACCACGGGCTCGGCCGCGGGGTCGACGCGGGTCACACGCCGGCCGGGGGCGTACCGCTGCCCGGCCCGACCGACCCGGGCCACCGCGCGGCGGAGGACCCGTCGTCCCCGCACCCCGGCGGGACGTACGGCGCCGGCATCGGCGCCGGCCCCGGCCACACGCCGGCGGAAGGGGTACCGCTGGGCGACTTCACCACGGCGGACCACCACACCCCGGCCGGGGGCGTTCCGACGGCCCCGGGCCAGGGCGAGACCCCGTTCGAGGGCGGCCCCGGCGCCGCCGGCCCCGGCGAGGAGCCGCTCGGCGGTGCCGGTGGGACCGGGCACCACGAGTTCCAGCGCGACGGCGTTGGCGGGACCGGACATCACGAGCTTCCGCTCGACGGCGTCGGCGGGACGGGACACCACGAGATTCCGTTCGGCAGCGCCGGCGCGACCGGGCCCGAGGAGGGCCCGGTCGGCGAGGCCGCGTTCGGCGGCGGCGCCGACGGCAGCGTGCCCGACGACGGCAGCGCGCCCGGCGACGGCAGCGTGCCCGGCGAGGGCGAGGCGTCGGACGCAGCCGCGGCCGAGGACGAGGACGGTCGTACGCCCGCGCACGGCGTGGACGTGGACCTGTCCGCCGAGCCGGCCGGCGGCCCCGCCGAGGGCGAGGGCGAGGCCGAAGGCGCGGTTGCGGCGGGCGGCCCTGCCTCGGGCGCCGCGCGCGTCGGCGGGGACGCCGGCGCGTCGGGCGAGGCGTACCCCGACCCCGCGCCCGGAGCGCACCACGAGCACCCGCTCGCCTCCTACGTCCTGCGCGTCAACGGCTCCGACCGCCCCGTCACCGGCGCCTGGATCGGCGAGTCCCTGCTCTACGTGCTCCGCGAGCGCCTCGGCCTCGCCGGGGCCAAGGACGGCTGCTCGCAGGGCGAGTGCGGCGCCTGCGCCGTGCAGGTCGACGGCCGGCTCGTCGCCTCCTGCCTGGTCCCGGCGGCCACCGCCGCCGGCAGCGAGGTCCGTACCGTCGAGGGCCTCGCCCAGAACGGCGAACTGTCCGACGTGCAGCAGGCCCTGTGCCGTTCCGGCGCGGTCCAGTGCGGCTTCTGCATCCCGGGCATGGCCATGACCATCCACGACCTCCTGGAGGGCAACCACGCCCCCAGCGAGCTGGAGACCCGCCAGGCCCTGTGCGGCAACCTCTGCCGGTGCTCCGGCTACCAGGGCGTCCTGGACGCCGTCCGCGAGGTCGTCGCCACCCGCGACGCGACCGCCGAGGCCGCGCAGCCCGGCACGGCGGCCACGGCGGCGGCGGGCGTCTTCGCGGCCGGCGCCACCGGCCCGGCAGCCCAGCCGGACGCGCCCGACCAGCACCTGCACCAGCACCCGCACCCGCACCAGTTCCCGCACGAGTACCAGCAGCACCACGAGCACCCGCACCAGGACCACGCCCCGCACCACGACCCGCACCAGCCCCGCATTCCCCACCAGGCCGCACCCGGCGACGGCGGCGTCCACCCGCACCACGCGCACGGACCGCACGAGCACGACCCCCACGGACAGGACCACGGACAGCACGGAGGAATGGCGTGAGCGGGAACGACGCCGCCACCGCGACGGCGACCGCCCAGACCACGGACCGGCCCGCGGCCGGCGCCCCGTCCCCGGACGGGCCGCCCCGCGGCCTCGGCGTATCCGTGCCCTCCGCCGACGCCCACGCCAAGGCCGGCGGCACCTACCCGTACGCGGCCGACCTCTGGGCCGAGGGCCTGCTCTGGGCCGCCGTGCTGCGGTCCCCGCACGCCCACGCCCGCATCCTGTCCGTCGACACCTCGGCCGCCGCCGCGATGCCGGGCGTCCGCGCCGTCGTCACGCACGCCGACGTCCCCGGCGCCACCACCCACGGCCGCAAGATCGCCGACCGGCCCGTCTTCGCCCACGACGTCGTGCGCCACCACGGCGAACCCATCGCCGCCGTCGCCGCCGACCACCCCGACACCGCGCGCCTCGCCGCCGCCGCGATCACGGTCGAGTACGAACTCCTCGACGCGGTCACCGACCCCGAGCAGTCCTTCGCCGCCCCGCCCCTGCACCCCGACGGCAACCTGATCCGGCACATCCCCCTGCGCTACGGCGACCCGGAGGCCACCGGCGAGGTCGTCGTCGAGGGCCTGTACCGGATCGGCCGCCAGGACCCGGCCCCCATCGGCGCCGAGGCCGGCCTCGCCGTGCCCCGCCCCGACGGCGGCGTCGAGCTCTACACCGCCTCCACCGACCCGCACACCGACCGCGACCTGGCCGCCGCCTGCTTCGGCCTCGAACCCGAACGCGTCAAGGTCGTCGTCACCGGCGTCCCCGGCGCCACCGCCGACCGCGAGGACGCCGGCTTCCAGCTCCCCCTGGGCCTGCTCGCCCTGCGCACCGGCTGCCCGGTGAAACTGGCCGCGACCCGCGAGGAGTCCTTCCTCGGCCACTCCCACCGCCACCCGACCCTGCTGCGCTACCGCCACCACGCGGACGCCGAGGGCCGCCTGGTCAAGGTCGAGGCGCAGATCCTGATGGACGCCGGCGCCTACGCCGACTCCTCCGCCGAGTCCCTGGCCGCCGCCGTGGCCTTCGCCTGCGGCCCGTACGTCGTCCCGCACGCCTTCGTCGAGGGCTGGGCGGTGCGCACCAACAACCCGCCCTCCGGCCACGTCCGCGGCGAGGGCGCCCTGCAGGTCTGCGCGGCGTACGAGGGCCAGATGGACAAACTGGCCGCCGCCCTGGGCCTCGACGGCGCCGAGCTGCGCCTGCGCAACGTGCTGGCCACCGGCGACCTGCTGCCCACCGGCCAGACCGTCACCTGCCCCGCCCCCGTCGCGGAACTCCTGCGCGCCGTGCGCGACTTCGAGCTGCCCTCGCTCCCCAAGGACGCCCCGGAGGAGGAGTGGCTGCTGCCCGGCGGCCTCGACGGCGCGGGCGAACCGGGCGCGGTACGGCGCGGCGTGGGCTACGGCGTGGGTATGGTCCACATGCTCGGCGCCGAGGGCACCGACGAGGTCTCCACCGCGACCGTGAAGATCCACGAGGGCAGGGCCACCGTCATCTGCGCGGCCGTCGAGACCGGCCAGGGCTTCGCCACCCTCGCCCGCCAGATCGTCCAGGAGGTCCTGGGGCTGGACGAGGTGCAGGTGGCCCCCGTCGACACCGACCAGCCGCCGGCCGGTCCGACCACGCACGGCCGGCACACGTGGGTCTCGGGCGGGGCGGTGGAACGGGCCGCCAAGATGGTCCGCACCCAGCTCCTCCAGCCGATGGCGCACAAGCTCGGCATGTCGACGGAGCTCCTGCAGATCCAGGAAGGCCGCATCACGTCGTACGACGGCGCGTTCTCGACCACGGTCGCGGAGGCCGTGGCGGGCAAGGAGCTGTGGGCCACGGCCCAGTGCCGCCCCCACCCGACCGAACCGCTGGACGCCGACGGCCAGGGCGACGCCTTCGTCGGCCTCGCCTTCTGCGCGGTCCGCGCGGTGGTGGACGTCGACATCGAGCTGGGCACGGTCCGCGTGGTCGAACTGGCGGTCGCCCAGGACGTCGGCCGCGTCCTCAACCCGGCCCAGTTGCGCGCCCGTATCGAGGCCGGCGTCACCCAGGGCGTGGGCGCGGCGCTGACGGAGAATCTCCGCACGGCGTCCGGCCTGGTCCGCCACCCCGACCTGACCGGCTACGCCCTGCCGACGGCCCTGGACGCGCCGGCCGTGCGGATCGTGAAGCTGGTCGAAGAGCGGGACGTGGTCGCGACGTTCGGCGCCAAGGCGGCCAGTGCCGTCCCTGTGGTGACGGCCCCCGCAGCGGTAGCCTCGGCCGTACGCGCGGCCACCGGTCGCCCGGTCAACCGGCTGCCCATCCGCCCCTCGTCGGCGGTGGCCACCGCCAACTCGTGACCGTGTGAGCCGCATTGCACCTGCAACCCCGAGGTTGGGGCTGTCGGTGCCGGTCGCTAAAGTGATCGTTGAGTCAACGTAAGTCAGCGCGCGCACGGGTGCGACCGGGAACGAACGACCGGTACGAACGGGGACGGCGGTGGCGGCACCCACCGCGACAACGGGGAGTAGCGGGGAAACGGGGAGGCCACGGTGGCTTGGGATGTCGATCCGAGCATCATTGGACTGATGCCGGGAATGGGGCCGATGGCCCCGGCCCTGGAAGCGACGAACAAGGTCCTGATCCAGAATCAGGCACCGGCCCTGTTCGTCGAGCACGAGAACATGGTCAAGTACAAGCAGCGCGTGGACGCCCTGCTGGACCAGCTCAAGGGCTCGAAGGCAGCCTCGGGCGAAATCGCCGACGGCACCTTGGCCCAGGGCGCCCTGGGCAAGGGCTTCCCGGAGGCGGAGGCGCTGCACACGGCGTACAACAAGGTGCGCTCGGAGCTGGAGGGCCTGTCGAAGGCGCTGGCGGGGCAGATCGAGGCGCTGGGGATCGCGATCCTGGCGTCGAAGGTCGGCTACGAGAACATCGACGAGGACGTGAAGGCGCGGATGCGGGCGATCCATTCCTCCGCGCAGACGCAGTGGGAGAAGCACCAGAAGGAGCGCCCGAACCAGCCGCAGGGTCAGGGCAACGGCAGCACGTCGGGCGGTGAGATGTAATGGCGACCACGAATTTCGAGGGCTACTCGCACCAGGAACTGCTCGCGATGATCGCCTCCGTGAACGCGGAGGCCGTGAAGTCGCGCGGCCAGCTCCTGAAGGAGGCCGAGGTCACGATCACGAAGATCGGCAACGACCTCAAGAACCACAAGGTCGAAGGCTGGGAGGGCAAGGCCGCCCAGGCCTTCCAGGAGTGGGTCAACGCCATGGGCAACGAGACCCTCCGCCTGGGCGAGTACAGCAAGACCGGCGGCACCTGGATGGAGAACGCGGCCCAGACCATCATCGAGGTCAAGGCCAACATGCCGAAGTACGACACCTCGGCGGCGGAGAACCTGGAAGCGGCCCAGAAGTACCACAACGACCCGGACTCGGCGCAGATCGGCCGCGAGGCCACGTCCAAGCTGTCGAAGGACCGCCAGGAGGCGATCCAGCAGCTGACGAAGCTGGCGCAGTCGTACGAGGCGTCGTCGACCCAGATGAACAAGGCTCAGCCGCCGGTGTTTCCGCCGCCGCCGGCCGATTTTGTGCCGGCAGGACGTGACGGCGATACGAGCATCGCGCGTCCCGACGGTGGCGGTGACGCCCGGCACCGGGAACCCAGCTTGGACGACGGGCCGACCGGGCGTCGACGCGACACTGGTGGTGACGACAAGCCCGGCTACGTCCCCGGCCACGGTCCCGATCCGGACAACCGGCCGCCGTCTACCACCGGTCCGCGACCGGACACCGACACGCGCGTCAACATCGACACCACCACGCTGCCGGAGCGCACGACGCCACCGAGCGAGGTCCGCGTTCCGCCCACGACTACGGGCCCCACTCCGGGCGGCGGGCCGGTGCTCCTGCCGCCGACGCTTCCGCCGACCCTCGGCCCGAGGACGCCCACTCCTGGCCTTCCCGGGCAGGGTCCCGTGGGGTCCACGGGCGGTCGGCAGCCGAGCGGGTTGCCCCCGACCTCGGGCCCCGGCGGCAAGAACGTCGGTCCTGCCGGTGGGCTGCCCCCGCGGGACGGCATCAGTGGTGGTCGTCAGGTGCAGACGGGCGGCCGTAACACCGGCATCCCGCGGAGCACTGTCATCGGCGGCTCCGAGGGCGGCCCCATGGGCCGCGGTGCGCCTGGCGGCGCTGGCGGCTTGGGCGGTGGCCTCGGTGGCGGCCAGAACGGCGTTGCCGGCGGCCGTCGACTGGCCACCGAGCGCGGTGGTGTCGTCGGTGGGCGCGCGCCCGGTGCTGGTGGTCGTTCGACCACGGGCGGCCAGGCCTTCACCCAGGGTGGTTCGGGGCTGGTCCGTGGCCAGGGTGCCGCCGCGGTCGGCGGTCCGGGTGCGCGTACGCCCAACAAGAAGCGGACGGACACCAAGGGCAAGCGCCCCGACTACCTGGCCGAGGACGAAGAGACGTGGCAGGGCGACCGTAAGGTTGTTCCGCCCGTGATCGACTGAGCGAACGGATACTGCACGAGATGCGCATGCGGAAAGCTACGTCGGCCCTGGTGGGTCTCCTGCTGGCCGGAGTCGCCGCGACTCCGGCCCACGCGGAGACCATCCGGTCCATGCAATGGCATCTCGATTCGATGCAGGCCGAGCAGATGTGGAAGACCAGCACGGGCAAGGGTGTCACTGTCGCTGTCATCGACTCCGGCGTGGCGAGCGTCCCTGAGCTGGAAGGCCAGGTCCTTCCCGGGAAGGACCTGGCCGACGGGTACCAGGGTGACGAGCGCACCGATTACGACAGTCACGGCACCAAAATGGCTGCCCTGATTGCGGGGACAGGTAAGGGCCCGGGTGGCGGCGATGGGGCCTTTGGGCTCGCGCCGGGTGCCAAGATTCTTCCGATCAGGGTTCCGAACGAGGGCAATCGAGACGGAATGCCGTCTTGGGTCGCTGCCATTCGTTATGCGGCCGATTCCGAAGCCAAGATCCTCAACATCTCCTTGGGCCAGACGGAGAAGGAGCCTCAGCTCCAGGCTGCGGTGAAGTACGCCATCGATAAGGGCAAGCTGGTCTTCGCCTCAGTGGGTAACTCCGGAAGCGGCCAGAACCTGCTGGAGTACCCCGCAGGAACGCCCGGGGTGATCGGCGTTGCCGCGATCGACCAGCAGGCAAATGCCACAACCGAATCACAGCACGGGCCGCAGGTCGACCTTGCCGCTCCCGGTGTGGACATCGTGACTGCCTGCACCGGCAAGACGGGACTCTGTAAGGCCCACGGCACCAGTGACGCCACAGCCCTAGCCTCGGCCTCGGCCGCCCTCATCTGGTCCGCTCACCCCGACTGGACCAACAACCAGGTCCTCCGCGTCCTCCTCAACACCGCCGGCAAGCCCCGCGACGGCGTCGGGCGGAACGACTACATCGGGTACGGCGTCGTCCGGCCGCGGATCGCGCTCACCAACCCGGGTGACCCCGGTTCGGCCACGGAGTGGCCGCTTCCGGATCTCGCCGCGGCCGCGCCCGCCGGGGGCTCGTCGCCCTCCGCCGGGGGTGGAACGCCCAGCCAGGGTGCCCCGGCGCCCGCTGCGGCCAAGGAGGGTGACGGGCTGCCCTGGACGTGGATCGGGTTGGGGCTCGCGGCCTGTGTCCTGATCGGCGGGGCCGTCACAGCGGTTGTCGTACGGCGGCAGAACCGGTAGACACAGGCAGCGCCGGCAGTAGCACCGGCAGCAGCGGAACGGGGAGCGTCAGCGCATGTCCTTCGAAGCAGAGTGGTCCTCCGCGCGCGCCGGGGCCGGCGCGAACGTGTCCATGCGGCTCAACCAGGTCGCCCCCGAGCCGGGCGGCGGGGGTGGCGCCGGCAAGGCCGACCTGAAGATCGAGGACGATCACATCGGGGCCATCGGCTCGGCGGCGTTCACGCTGCACAACCGGCTCCAGAAGGACGGCGACCACGCCCGCGTCGCCACGTTCGACGCCTCCCTGGCGCTCACCAACCACAACTTCACCAGCGGTTCGGCCCTCCTCCAGGTCCACGACCGCTGGAACTCCCAGCTCCACGTCCTCGTCGCCGCCTGTGCGAACATCTCCAACCACTGCGACTACACCGTCACGCACCACGACCACGAGGAACGCAAGCTCGTCACCGACATCAACGCCTCCAAGATCAACGAATACCTCAAGTGAGCGCCGTGCTGACCTTCGAGAACGTGATGGACGCCCCGCTGGACAAGCTGAACACGGCGGTCCAGGACTGGGGCGCGATGGTGAAGAAGCTCGACGAGCTCGCCGACTCCGCCCGGACCGTGATGAAGGCCCGGTCCGACAAGGCCGACTGGTCGGGCGTGAACGCGGACGTGACCAAGCCGTTCGTGGAGAAGACGGCCAAGGAGTTCGACGACGCGGCCAAGGAGGCCAAGGGCGTCCACCAGCTCCTCTCCGACGGCTACACGACGATCAAGGCGGCCAAGGACGCCCTGAAGAAGATCGTCGACGAAGAGGCGCCGAAGGCCGGCTTCCGGGTGGACGCGGCCGGCAAGGTGACGGCCGTACCGATGGACCCGAAGACCGAGTACGCCGCCCGGCACGACCCCGACTACGCGGAGTGGAAGCGCAAGCAGGAGGAGGACCGCAAGGCGTGGCAGGCGCGGATCGACCGGCTGGTCGAGGACGCCCAGGACGCCGACGACTCCCTCGCCCGCGCCCTGCGCGCCAACGTCACCGACGACCACAACTTCAGCGGGCCGAAGTACACCACCCTGGACGCCGAGCAGGCCGACCGGGCGGCCGAGCTGATGAAGAAGCTCAGCAAGGACCCGGGCGGGGTCGCCCGCAACCCGGAGGCGCTGCGCGAGCTGGAGGACCTGCTCGACGACAACCGCAACGACCCCGAGTTCGCCCCGGACTTCTACCGCAAGCTCGGCCCCGAGGGCACCCTGGAGGCGTACGCGAAGCTGTCGCTGGACGCGTCGAGCCTGGGCGAGGCCGGCCGGGACCGGCTCGCGATGGTCGGCAACATCCAGAACGACATGGGCGCGATGCTCGGCCTCGCCACGCAGAAGAGCACGCCGAACCACCTCGACGCGGCGTGGACCACCGACCTGATGAAGGCCGGCCGCAAGGAGATGCAGGTCACGGGCGACGCGACCAGCAGGATCTACGGCTACCAGGCGCTCGGGGCGCTGCTGCGCGAGGGCACGTACGACAAGGAGTTCCTCACCTCGGTCGGCCGGGACATGGTCGCCTTCGACCGGGAGGACCCCAAGCGGTGGGAGTACGGGTCCCCGTACGACCCGAAGCGGGTCCTCAGCCAGGGCGGGGACGGCAGCCGCGGGTTCTACCCGCTGACCGGCCTGATGGAGGCCATGTCCCACAACCCGGACGCGGCCACGGCGTTCTTCTCGGAGCCGGTCCGCGAGGACAGCGACCACGACGGCGTCGTGACGACGAAGGACAAGCCGGTCGGCGGGCAGCACGGGCAGGACCGCGGCATGGTCGACTACATGCTGGACAAGGAGTCCTGGGCCGACGCGTTCGACCAGACCCGCGACCACCCGTACGGCAAGCCGCTGCCCGCCCAGGAGGCCCTGGGCGCGGCCCTGGAGACGGCGGTGAGCGGTCGCGCGGCGGGCGACGAGGACGCGGCGCCGAAGCCGCACAGCCCGGAGATGGCGAAGATCATGGAACGGGTCGTCGAGAAGGTCGGCGACGACCCGTCCCTGGTGGCCCAGGACCCGGACGACGCGGACAAGAAGCCGAGGCTGGGGCCGCTGTCGGGGCACTTCGGCAACATGGCGGCCGAGTACATCGCGGACCTCCAGGCGTCCGCCGAGAACGGCGGCAACCAGATCAAGGCCAACGGCACCATGGCCACATTCGACGAGTCGACGGTGGCCCGCTTCCTCGGCGCGGTCGGCCAGGACCCGGAGGCGTACGGCACGATCACCAATGCCAACCAGGCCTTCACCGCGGTGCTGGTCAACGATGCCGTCCAGCACCGGGGGGAACAGCACCACACGCTGCTCGGCGAGGCCGTGGAGAACGCGGTCCAGCCGGGCGGGCAGATCGCGGGCATGATGACCGAGGCCCGCGCCCAGGGCATGCACGCCGAGACGGCCCACACGAACGAGGAGTACGTCAAGGGCGTCGAGGACGGCGCGAAGTGGATCAACCGGGGCATCACCGCGGCCGGCGGCAAGTACCTGGAAATGGTGCCCCTGGCCGGCGACATCGTCGAATGGGTCCAGGAGGACGTCACCGAACACTTCGTCGAGGGCGCCAAGGAGGACGGCAAGGAGAAGACCGCCGAGACCGAGAAGGCGGTTGCGGAGATGTACACGAAGGCGGACCACGGCGTCAGCAGTGCCGCCGCGCAGGCGGTGCGGCACTCGGCGGCCGGCTCGGGCATGTCCCAGCAGGACATCGACACGCTCGCCGGAGTGGCGTCCAAGGAGTCCTCGGTGGCCCACTCGGTCGGCCGGGACCTGGTGGACAGCTCGAAGGGACCGTCCTGACATGGGCCCGATACGTGCTGCGGCATGCGCCGTCGTGGTCGCGGCGTTCGCCGCGTCGGTCATGGGGTGCACGGCGTCGGACGGCGAACCGAAGGCCTCGCCGTCGGTGAAGCGGCCGACGGTCGACCTGACCGAGGCCTGCCCGGGCCTGATCTCGGACGCGGCGGGTCAGGCGTTGAAGGACGTCCTGCAGTCGTCGCACCTGGCCAACGACGACGGGCAGACCGTCGGTGTCACGGCCGTGGGCAAGGGCTTGGAGGCGGCGTACCGCGCGGGGCCGAAAGCCCGGGAGGCGGCCGTCCCGTCGTGCAGAGTCACCGGCATCGTCGGCAGCGGCAAACGCGTCGGGGAGCTCCGCTTCGCCGGTGACGCCGGAGGCGGCGGCACCGCGGACCGGACGGGCGTCCAGGTGACCCGGGCCGACAAGGAACGCGGTGTCTCCTTCGACTGCGTGAGCCGCCGCGCCGGATCCACGCGGGAGTCGCCGCTGCGGATCACCGCGGTCTACAAGGACCTGTACCTGAACAGCAGGGGCGACGCCGAGCTGGGGGAGGACTACGTCACCCTGGCCCACTCGGCCGCGCTGGCCGTCGCCAAGGACCTCGGCTGTGAGGCCGACGGCGGCCTGCCCGCCGCGGCCTCGGCCCTGCCGAAGGCATGACACGAAGGCCGCCGGGCGGGATGCCTGGCGGCCTTCGGGGTGGTGCTGGAGGCCGTGGCGGGAATTGAACCCGCGTACCCCGCTTTGCAGGCGAGTCCCTGGGCCACTCGGGCACACGGCCAGGTGTCGTCGGGGGGTGTGCCCGGCGACATCACCGACCGTACGGGGGCGGCGGCGAGCCACGGAAGGGGCGCCCGGGGCCTGCAACACGACTGCCATGCCGCGTTCACAAGGCCGGGCCCCGGCCCCCTGGACCCGGCCTTGTGAACGCGGCATGGC
>NZ_RPRY01000176.1 GCF_003949795.1 Streptomyces sp. WAC06614 | reverse complement strand
GTCATGACGGGTCTCCCGGGGTGGTGGGGAGGACCGGCTTGGCGTGGGTGAGGGTGTGGTCGATGTCGCGCATCCGGGTGTACATGGGGGCGTCGGCCGGGCGGCCGCCGTACGTGACGTCGTCGAAGGTGCGGGCCGCCGTGCGCAGGGCCTCGGTGTGCTCCGGGAGGGACAGGGCGGCCTCGGCGGCGGCCTCGTCGGCGGTGCGGCCGGGGCGGGGGTCGAGGAGGGCGCGTTCCTCCAGGGCGCGGACGAGGGCGCGCATGCGTTCCTGCACGGCCTGGTCCCAGCGGCCGGCGGCGGCGTGGGCGTCGGCGGCCGCGCGGTGGTCGGCGGCGCTGCGGGCCCGGTCGCCGAAGAGGTCGCCGGCGGCGGTGGTGCCGGGGGCCGGGCGGCCCAGGCGCCACCAGAGGAGGCCGACGGCCAGCGCGGCCAGGAGGACGACCACCACCAGGCCGAGGCCGCCGCCGGGGGAGGCGCCGGCGGCGGCGTCGAGCAGGTCCTCCAGCCACTCCCAGAGCCGGCGCAGGGCGCGGTCGAGGAGGGACGGGTCGTTCTCGTGGTACATCGGCTTGGACAGCTCGCGTTCGGCCGCCTCGCGGGCGGGGTCGCGCGGCGTGGTGATCGGCGGCCCGCCGTCGGCCGACAGCAGGGTCCTGGTTCCGGTGATGAGGCCCCCCGTGCTCGTCACCGCGGCATCAGCCCGCGCTGCCGGGGGTGGTGCCGTGCGGGGTGTCGTACGTGGTGCCGTAGTTCTCCACGCCGGCCGCCCGGGCCAGTTCCAGGTCCAGGGCCTCGCGGCGGATCCGCTGGTCGATGTAGAGCAGGACGGTGACGCCCGCGGTGATCGGCATGGTGATCGTCAGGGCGACGATCGAGCCGACGGCCATGATGATCAGGTAGGCCCAGGAGGGTTCGTAGCCGGCGGCCCCGAGGCCGCCCTTCGAGACGCCTTCGACCATCAGGCCCAGGAACGTCGTGGGCAGCGTGATGATGCCGGAGACGATGACGGTCAGCAGGCCCGTGAGCAGGGTGATGCCGAGGATCCGCCACCAGGCGCCCTGGACCAGCTTGGAGGAGCGGGCGAGGGACTTGAAGACCCCGGAACGCTCCAGCATCAGCGCCGGCGAGGCCAGGACGAACTTGATCCAGAGCCAGACGACCAGGGCGATCGCGGCGAAGCCGCCGAGCAGGCCCAGGCCCCAGCTCTGCGCGATGATGCCGGGCAGGATCAGGACGACGACCAGTGCGGCGGCGCCGAAGGCCAGCAGCAGGGTCAGTCCGGCGAGCCGCAGGAGCTGGCCGCGGGCGTCGCGCCAGGCGCCGGCCACGGTGGAGGGCTGGCCCAGGACGGCCTTGCTGAAGATCATCGTGAGCATCGCGGTGACCAGGAGTCCGCCGACGAACTGGACGAATCCCGAGCCCAGGCCCACGGCGACGGTGCTGCCGAGCGAGTCGACGAGTTCCTGGGCGGACTCGGGGGTCGGCTCCCCGGTGGTGGTGAACGCGAACCGGGAGAACGCGTACTTCTGTGCGAGCACGGTGACCAGCTGGACGAACGTGGCGACCACGAGGGTGATCGAGAGCACCGAGCGCCAGTGGGTGCGGGTGGTGGCGACGGCGCCGTCGAGGATCTCGCCGAGGCCCAGGGGGCGCAGCGGGATCACGCCGGGCTTGGCCGCCGGGGGCTGTCCCCAGCCGCCGGCGCCCCAGCCGCCCGGGCCGCCGGTGGCGGGGCCGTACCCGTACTGGCCGTATCCGTACTGACCGTAGCCCTGGCCGCCGTCCTGCCGGCCGCCGTACGTGCCCCAGCCGGTGCCCGGCTGGGGCTGTGCCGGCTGCTCCTGGGGTGCCTGGGGCTGCTGGGGCGGCTGTGGGGTCGCGCCGGCGCCGGGCTGGGTCCATTGGCCGGGAGGCGGCTGTTCGGCGGACCAGCGCGGGCCCGCGGGCTGCTGCCCGGGCGCCTGCCCGGGCTGCTGCGGCTGCGAATCCTGGGGCCGTGCGTCCTGGGGCTGCGCCGGCCGGCCGCCGGACGCCCCGGCGGTGGGACCGGGTGCGCCGGAACCCTCCCCCTCCGACGGAGAGGAGCCGGGCGTGGCCCGGCCCGGAGAGTCGTTCATCGTGGCTCCTTCACGGTCCGTTCGGGGCGGGGGCGCTGGTCGGCTGCCATCGTGCCACGCGAGGACGCGGGGCGGACCGGCCGTCCCCCCGGTTTGTTCCGGCCCTGCCCGCACCTTCAATTGTCACCCGGAGAGCGGGCAGACTGGATCACGTCGCGCCACCGGCCGTCGACGTGCTGCCGACGTAGCTGTGGGACAGCTCACCGCCAGGTAACGATTAGCTAATGGGATGATGTCAACCATGAAGGGACGCGTCCTTGTCGTCGACGACGACACCGCGCTGGCCGAGATGCTCGGCATCGTGCTGCGTGGAGAAGGTTTCGAGCCGTCGTTCGTCGCGGACGGCGACAAGGCCCTGGCTGCCTTCCGAGAGGCCAAGCCGGACCTGGTGCTGCTGGATCTCATGCTGCCCGGACGGGACGGCATAGAGGTCTGTCGGCTGATCCGCGCCGAGTCCGGCGTGCCGATCGTCATGCTCACGGCCAAGAGCGACACCGTCGACGTGGTCGTCGGCCTGGAGTCCGGCGCCGACGACTACATCGTCAAGCCGTTCAAGCCGAAGGAGCTCGTCGCGCGCATCCGGGCCCGGCTGCGGCGCTCGGAGGAGCCCGCGCCGGAGCAGCTCGCCATCGGTGACCTGGTCATCGACGTGGCCGGGCACTCGGTCAAGCGGGACGGGCAGTCGATCGCGCTGACCCCGCTGGAGTTCGACCTGCTGGTCGCCCTCGCGCGCAAGCCCTGGCAGGTCTTCACCCGCGAGGTGCTGCTGGAGCAGGTGTGGGGCTACCGGCACGCCGCCGACACCCGCCTGGTCAACGTGCACGTGCAGCGGCTGCGCTCCAAGGTCGAGAAGGACCCCGAGCGCCCGGAGATCGTCGTGACCGTCCGGGGCGTCGGGTACAAGGCGGGACCCAGCTGAGATGACGTCCGGCAGGCCCTCGCCCGGCTTTCTCCGGGGAGCGTCACGGGTCGGCCGGCTGCTCCAGGAAGGGGCGCCCGGCGGGCGAGTGCTGCGCCTGGTCGCCCGGCTCCTGCGGCGTCCGCTGCTGCCGGCGATCCGGCTGTGGCGGCGCAACATCCAGCTGCGCGTCGTCGCCGTCACGCTGCTGATGTCGCTGGCCGTGGTCCTGCTGCTCGGCTTCGTGGTGATCGCCCAGGTCAGCCGGGGTCTGCTGGAGGCCAAGGAGGACGCGGCGCTCAGCCAGGCGGCGGGCGGTTTCGCGGTCGCGCAGGAGAAGGCGAACACGGCGTCCGTCGCGGACGGCGCCGACGCCACCGCCGTCGACACCAAGATCGGCCGGGACGCCAGTACGTGGATGAACTCGCTGGTCTCCCAGCTCGCCAGCGGCGGCCAGTCGGCCTTCGAGGTGGTCGCGCTCGGCGCGGGCGCCGGTGACGACTCCGGCGTGCGCGGGGCGCGCGCCTCGGGCGACGTCGACCCCACGGCGAGCATCCCGGCGGCGCTGCGCAAGTCCGTCAACCACACCGCGGGCACCTACCAGTCCTTCGCACGGATCCGCTACGCCAGCTCCGACAAGGCCTCCGAGCCCGCGCTCGTGGTCGGCAAGCGGCTCACCGACATCAACGGCAGCCCGTACGACCTGTACTACCTCTTCCCGCTGACCCAGGAGGAGGAGTCCCTCAACCTGGTCAAGGGCACCATCGCCACGGCCGGGCTGTTCGTGGTCGTGCTGTTCGGCGCGATCGCCTGGCTCGTGGTGCGCCAGGTCGTCACGCCCGTACGGATGGCCGCGGGGATCGCCGAGCGGCTGTCGGCGGGCAAGCTCCAGGAGCGGATGAAGGTCACCGGCGAGGACGACATCGCGCGGCTGGGCGAGGCCTTCAACAAGATGGCCCAGAACCTCCAGCACAAGATCCAGCAGATGGAGGACCTGTCGCGGATGCAGCGGCGGTTCGTCTCCGACGTCTCGCACGAGCTGCGCACCCCGCTGACCACGGTCCGGATGGCCGCCGACGTCATCCACGAGGCCCGCGTCGACTTCGACCCGGTCACGGCGCGCTCCGCGGAACTGCTGGCCGGGCAGCTCGACCGGTTCGAGTCGCTGCTGGCGGACCTGCTGGAGATCAGCCGGTTCGACGCCGGGGCCGCCGCCCTGGAGGCGGAGGCGATCGACCTGCGGGACGTCGTACGCCGGGTCATCGACGGTGCCGAACCGCTGGCCGAGCGCAAGGGCACCCGGATCCGGGTCCTCGGCGACACCCAGCCGGTGGTGGCGGAGGCCGACGCCCGGCGGGTGGAGCGGGTGCTGCGCAACCTGGTCGTCAACGCCGTCGAGCACGGCGAGGGCCGGGACGTCGTGGTGCGGCTGGCCTCGGCCGGCGGCGCCGTCGCCGTCGCCGTGCGTGACTACGGCGTGGGCCTCAAGCCGGGCGAGGCCACCCGGGTCTTCAACCGGTTCTGGCGGGCCGACCCGGCCCGCGCCCGGACCACCGGCGGCACGGGCCTGGGCCTGTCGATCGCCGTCGAGGACGCCCGGCTGCACGGCGGCTGGCTCCAGGCCTGGGGCGAGCCGGGCGGCGGTTCGCAGTTCCGGCTGACGCTGCCGCGCACCGCCGACGAGCCGCTGCGCGGCTCCCCGATCCCGCTGGAGCCGGAGGACTCGCGGGCCAACCGGGCCCGCGCCGCCGCCGAGCGGTCCGCCGCCCAGCAGGCCGCCGCCCCGGCGGGTCCCTCCGGTGCGCCGGCCGGCCGTACGGCGGCGGGCCCGGGCACGGGCGCCGACCGGTCGCCGATACCGCCGCGCCCGGCCGCGGCGCCGCCCGCCGACCCCACCGCCCTCCCGGGCAGCGGGGCCCGGGTGGTGGCCCGTACCAACGGAGGGGCCGAGCAGGCCCAGGAGGATGCGGAACGTGGACGCTGAGGACCGGGCCGCCGTGACCGCCGGGTCTGCGGCCGGGCGCCCGGCGGGCCCCGAGCTCCTGGCCGGCCGCCGCCGGCGCCGCGGCCGGGTGGCCGGGCTGCGGGCCGGCGCCGTCGCGGGCGGGCTCGCCGTGCTGGTGCCCGGCTGCGCCTCGATGCCCGACCACGGGGAGATCCGCCAGGTCAAGGCCTCGCAAGGCGTGGACTCCCAGGTCCGTGTGTTCGGCGTACCGCCGGCCGAGAACGCGAGCCCGTCGGACATCGTGGACGGCTTCGTGGAGGCCATGACCGCCGACGACCCGCAGCTGGAGACCGCCCGCAAGTACCTGACCGAGGAGGCCGCCAAGAACTGGCGGCCCGGCTCGGGCATCACCGTGACCTCCGGCGGCCTGAGCTGGGCGTCGGTGCAGAGCGAGAAGGACCCCCAGGGGCCGCGGTTCAAGCTCAGCGGCAAGAAGCTGGCCACCGTCGACGAGCACAGCGCGTACCAGCCGCACACCGGCGGCGGGACCTACGGCGAGTACCTGCAGATGGTCAAGAACAAGGACGGGCAGTGGCGCATCGCGACGCCGCCCGGCGGGCTGGTGCTCAGCGAGTCCGACTTCCAGCGCATCTTCAAACCCGTCAACAAGTACTACTTCTCCGGCTCGACGCTGGTCGCCGACCCGGTGTACGTGCGCCAGCGCACCGACCCCGAGACCCGCATGGACCCGATGGCGCAGACCGTCACCTCCCTGCTGACCGGTCCCTCCAACTGGCTCGGCCCCGTGGTCACCTCCAGCTTCCCCACCGGGACCGAGCTGCGCGAGGGCACCAAGTCGCTGACGTACGACAGCCAGAACGGGCAGACCACGCTGCGGGTGCCGCTCAACGGCAAGGCCGACGACGTGGCGCAGCCGCAGTGCCAGAAGATGGCCGCCCAGCTCTTCTACACGGCGCAGGACCTGATCTCCTCCCGGCTGGACCGGGTCGAGCTGCTGCGCTCGGACAAGTCCTCGCTGTGCGGGGTGACCGAGGCCGCGGCGTCGACGATCGCCGGCCGTGCGGCCGGGCGCTACCACCAGTACTACGTCGACAACGACGCCCGGCTGGTGCGGATGGAGCTGCCGACCGAGAGCGACGAGGTCCAGCGGCGGGCCGAGTCGGTGCCCGGTCCGCTGAACGCACCGGGCTTCCGGGTGGGTTCGGCGGCGGTCTCCTACGACGAGCAGCGCGCGGCGGTGGTGTCGGAGGACGGCCACGGTCTGCACGTGGTCTCGCTGACCACGGCCGGGCAGATGCCGGCGGCGGTGCTGACCAGCAGGACCAACAAGCTGACGACGCCGAGCTGGGACGCCCGGGGCGACCTGTGGGTGGCCGACCAGGACCCGGCGGCGCCGCCGCTGTGGCTGGTGCGCGGCGGGACCGGCAAGCCCGAGAAGGTCGAGGTCGCCGGGCTGGACGGCGGCCGGATCAGCGCCGTGCGGGTGGCTCCGGACGGGGTGCGGATCGCGCTGCTGGTGGTCAAGGACGGCCGCAAGAACCTCTACATCGGCCGGATCGAGCGGCCCGAGCGCCGGCCCGACGGGCCGGGCGCCGCCACGGACACGGCGGTCTCGGTGCGCGAGCTGCGGCCCGCGGCGCCGCAGATGGCCGAGGTGACGGCGATGAGCTGGGCCCCGCGGGGCCGGCTGCTGGTGGTCGGCCGGGAGAGCGGGGGTGTGGTGCAGGCCCGCTACATGCTCTCGGACGGCTCCATGGTCGCGGCGAGTCTGCCGGGTGCGACGGGCCTGACCGCGATCGCGGCCTCGGACAACGAGAAGGACCCGGTGGTGGCCCACTCGGTCGACGACGGCATCGTCTGGCTGCCGCTGGGTGCGCAGTGGCGCACGGTGGCGGCGGGCGGCAAGGCGCCGGTCTACCCGGGCTGAGCCGCGTCATCCGGAACGGGTAGTACGGGTAGTACCCCGGTGGGGCAGGGGCCACCGTCCTCGGCGCGTTGTCCACAGGGGTCGCGCGGTCGGTCGCCGTACCGGCAGGCTGAGTGCCGTGCCGGGGTGGTGGCAGGAGGTCGTCGGGCTGGTGCTGCCGGCCGTGTGCGCGGGCTGCGGTGCCGTGCGGGGCGTGCTGTGCGAGGCCTGCCGCGAGGCCTTGACGGGCGCGGACCTCGGCCCGGGCCGGGGGCCGGGCGGCCGCCGGGTGCGGCCGCGGCCGGTGCCGGGCGGTCTGCCGCCGGTGTACGCCGCCGCGCCGTACGAAGGGGTCGTACGGGCCGTGCTGCTCGCCCACAAGGAGCGCGGGGCGCTGCCCCTGGCCGAACCCCTCGGGGCGGCGCTGGCCGGCGCCGTGCGCGCCGGGCCGCTGCCGGGCGGGCCCGTGGTGCTGGTGCCGGTGCCGTCCGCCCCGGCGCGGGTACGGGCGCGGGGGCACGACCCGGTCCGGCGGATCGCGCTGGCCGCGGCCGCCCGGCTGCGCCGGGAGGGCACCGCGGTCCGGGTGGCGGCCGTCCTCGGGCAGCGGCGCCCGGTGGCCGACCAGGCGGGCCTGGGCGCGCGCGAGCGGCGGCGGAATCTGGCCGGTGCCCTGTACGTACGGCCCGGTGGCGCGGGCCTCCTGGCGGGCGCACGGACGGTCCTGGTGGACGATCTGGTGACCACCGGCGCGACCCTCGCGGAGGCCGCCCGGGCCGTGCGGGCGCAGGCCCCCGCGGCGGCCGGTCCCGACCTGCTCGCGGCGGTGGTCGCCGGGCCCTCGGATGCGTTTGAGTCAAGATCGGAGAAAACCCGAACAGCACCATGGGGATGCGAATAGATTTGGAACTGATCGGGAAGGCGCATCGTTGCAGGTGGTGAGAGGAATGCAGCACCTGGACCGAGGTAGGTTCCGGTAGCGGGTGCCGACAACCGGCCTGGAGAGATATGTTCGGTTGAAGAGGAACTGGCGAGCCTCGGCCCACGAGGAGGTGAAAGTCGCCAAGTCCGAGGCTCCGGTGTTCACCGGGGCCTGGTGTGCAAAAGGGAGACGCTCCGCCGGGGCGGCGGAGCAATCCGGGAACGGAGTTCTGCGTGGACATCGTCGTCAAGGGCCGTAAGACCGAAGTGCCCGAGCGGTTCCGCAAGCACGTGGCCGAAAAGCTCAACCTCGACAAGATCCAGAAGTACGACGCGAAGGTGATCAGCCTGGACGTCGAGGTGTCGAAGGAGCTCAACCCGCGGCAGGCCGACCGTTCCGACCGTGTGGAGATCACCGTGCGTTCGCGCGGTCCCGTGATCCGGGCCGAGGCCGCTGCCTCCGACCCGTACGCGGCGCTGGACCTCGCACACGAGAAGCTGGAGGCCCGGCTGCGCAGGCAGCACGACAAGCGCCACAGCCGCCGCGGCGCCGGACGACTCTCCGCCGCGGAAGTCGCCGACGTCGTCCCCGACGCCGCGACCCTCAATTCGAACGGCGAACCGGTGTCCGAGAGTCAGGCGGACGCGGTCCCGACGACCCGCATCGGATCGCTCGAAGTCAAGGGCGAGGGACCCCTCATCGTCCGCGAGAAGACCCACTCGGCCGCACCCATGTCGCTCGACCAGGCGCTTTACGAAATGGAGCTGGTCGGGCACGACTTCTATCTTTTCGTCGACTCCGAGACGAAGCTGCCCAGCGTCGTCTACCGGCGTCACGCCTATGACTACGGCGTCATTCACGTCAATCCCGACGGTGCCTCCAGCTCGGAGGAGCCGCGCGGCGGCGCGGGCGGCGCGCTCGGCGGCTGACGGCCGGGCCCGTCGGTGCCCCTGTGGACGCCCGGTGCGTCCCGGGGGCACCCGTATGCTGGCGGTCAGTCAATCGGCGGGCGAATGCGCCGAATTGGTGCGGACCTTGCAGGGGGAGGAACGGATGGCGGACACCTTCGAGCCCGGCAGCTTCGGTACGGGCGGCGGCTCGACCGACGAGCCGATCCGGGTGCTCGTGGTGGACGACCACGCCTTGTTCCGGCGCGGACTGGAGATCGTCCTCGCGCAGGAGGAGGACATCCAGGTCGTCGGAGAGGCCGGGGACGGGGCCGAGGCGGTGGACAAGGCCGCGGACCTGCTGCCGGACATCGTGCTGATGGACGTACGGATGCCGCGGCGCGGCGGGATCGAGGCCTGTACGTCCATCAAGGAGGTGGCCCCCTCCGCGAAGATCATCATGCTGACCATCAGCGACGAGGAGGCCGACCTCTACGACGCGATCAAGGCGGGCGCGACCGGGTACCTGCTCAAGGAGATCTCCACGGACGAGGTGGCCACCGCCATCCGGGCCGTGGCGGACGGCCAGTCGCAGATCAGCCCCTCGATGGCGTCGAAGCTCCTGACGGAGTTCAAGTCGATGATCCAGCGGACGGACGAGCGCCGGCTGGTGCCGGCGCCCCGGCTGACCGACCGCGAGCTGGAGGTGCTCAAGCTCGTGGCGACCGGGATGAACAACCGGGACATCGCCAAGGAGTTGTTCATCTCCGAGAACACCGTCAAGAACCACGTGCGCAACATCCTGGAGAAGCTGCAGCTGCACTCCCGGATGGAGGCCGTGGTGTACGCGATGCGCGAGAAGATCCTGGAGATCCGCTGACCGCCTCCGGGGGGCCACCGCACCGGCGTGCCGTGGCCGGGCCGGGGTTCAGTCGAGACGGGTCAGCTCGGCCGTGATCGCCTCCACCTCGGCGGGGGACGCGGCCCGGTCGACCCGGACCGCGTCGCAGCCGACCCACTCCGCCGCCTCGCGCAGGGCCGCCGCCATCGCCGGGGCCGCCTTCGGCGTGGTCAGGGAGAGCTGGCGGGCGACCAGGGTGCGGCCCTCGCGGGCCGGGTCGACGCGCCCCTGGAGGCGGCCCTGGGCCAGCAGCGGCATGGCGAAGTAACCGTGCACCCGCTTCGGCCGGGGCACGTACGCCTCCAGCCGGTGGGTGAAGCCGAAGATCCGCTCGGTGCGCGCCCGGTCCCAGACCAGCGAGTCGAACGGCGAGAGCAGCGTCGTACGGTGCCGGCCCCTCGGTACGGTCGCCAGCGCGGCCGGGTCCGCCCAGGCCGCGGCGGGCGCCCCGCCCTTGCCCCAGCCCGCCACCTCGACCGGCACCAGACCGGAGTCGGCGACGACCGCGTCGACCTGCTCGCCCTTGAGCCGGTGGTAGTCCGCGAGGTCGGCACGGGTGGCCACGCCCAGGGACTGCCCGGCCAGTGCCACCAGGCGCCGCAGGCACTCGCGGTCGTCGAGGTCGTCGTGGAAGATCGCGTCCGGCACGGCCCGCTCGGCCAGGTCGTAGACCCGCTTCCAGCCCCGCCGCTCGGTGCAGACCACCTCACCGGTGTCCAGCAGCCACTCCACCGCGATCTTGGTCTCGGACCACTCGAACCACTCCCCGCCGTTCTTCGCCCCGCCCAGCTCGGACGAGGTCAGCGGTCCCTCCGCCGCCAGCCGCGCCAGCACGGCCCCGGTGGACTGCTCCTTGTCCTTCAGGTGGTGCCAGCGGTGTCCGCGGGCCCGCATGGCCCGGCGGCGGAACGCGAAGTGCGGCCACTCCTCGACGGGCAGGATGCACGCCGCGTGCGACCAGTACTCGAAGGCGTGGCTGTCGGACCAGTACGCCCGCTCCACGGCCTCGCGGCCCACCGCGCCCAGCCGCGCGTACGGCACCAGCTCGTGCGAGCGGGCCAGCACCGAGATCGTGTCGAGCTGTACGGCGCCCAGGTGGCGCAGCACCCCGCGGACCCCGCCGCGCCGGTCGGGCGCGCCCAGGAACCCCTGGGCGCGCAGCGCGATCCGGCGGGCCTCGTCGGCGGACAGGGACAGGGACGGCGGCGGGAGCAGGCTCATGGCCGCAGCCTAGGACCGGCCACTGACAACGCCCCTGACCTGCTCAGACCGCGCGGGGGCCGGGATCCTGGTGCGCTTCCCCGCCCACGCTCCGGTCGCCGCCCGGGGCCGGGTCCTGGTCCGGCGCCGGCAGGTACGGCAGGGCCGACGGCAGGCCCACGTCGCCGGGGAGCAGGCCGCCCACCCAGCAGTCCCGCCAGGTGCCGCGCACCGGCAGCCCGGCCCGCAGGACGCCCTCGACGCGGAAGCCGGCCTTCTCGGCGACCGCCCGGGAGCCGGCGTTGCCGACCTCGGCCCGCCACTCCACCCGCCCCGCGCCGAGCCCGGTGAAGGCCCAGCGGGTCACCGCGCGCACGGCCTCCACGGTGTAGCCGTGGCCGCGGTGCTCCGCCGCCGCCCAGTAGCCGACCTCGTAGCCCCGTACGCCGAGCACGTGCAGGCCGACCGCGCCCACGAGGGTCCCGGAGTCCGCCCGGCACACGGCGAAGGAGTACTCGGTGTCCCGCGCCCAGCCGGCCGGGGCGATCTCCGCGGTCCAGCCGCGCGCCTCCCGGGGCCCGTACGGAACGGGGACGGCGGTCCAGCGCTGGATGGCGGGGTCCTGGCAGGCGCGGTGGACGGCGTCGGCGTCACCGGGCGCCCACGGCCGCAGCAGCAGCCGCTCGGTGGTCAGGGTGGTGGGTTCCATGGCCGGATTCTGGGGCGGTGACGTCGCGGAAGCGAACAGTTTTCGCAAAGTGCGGCACCTTCGCCGGGCCCTGCGCGTTGTCCTTGCGGGTGCCGGCCGCCCCGCGGCCGCGGTAGACCTCCCGACGCGGCCACGTCCTCGCTTACGATGGCCGTTGCGGTGGGGCCCACCTGCCGTGCCCGTGTACGAACCAGTGCCAGGCCCGACCGGCAAGGAGACCCGCCTCAGTGTCCGTCCTCACCAAGATCATGCGTGCAGGCGAAGGCAAGATCCTGCGCAAGCTGCACCGCATTGCGGACCAGGTCAACTCCATCGAAGAGGACTTCGTCAACCTCTCCGACGCCGAGTTGCGGGCGCTCACGGACGAGTACAAGCAGCGCTACCAGGACGGCGAGTCCCTGGACGACCTGCTGCCCGAGGCCTTCGCCACCGTCCGTGAGGCCGCCAAGCGCGTCCTCGGCCAGCGCCACTACGACGTCCAGCTCATGGGCGGCGCGGCCCTGCACCTCGGGTACGTGGCGGAGATGAAGACCGGTGAGGGCAAGACCCTGGTCGGCACCCTGCCCGCGTACCTCAACGCGCTGTCCGGCGACGGCGTCCACCTGATCACGGTGAACGACTACCTCGCCGAGCGCGACTCCGAGATGATGGGCCGCGTCCACCGCTTCCTCGGCCTGAGCGTGGGCTGCATCCTGGCGAACATGTCGCCGGCCCAGCGCCGCGAGCAGTACGCGTGCGACATCACGTACGGCACGAACAACGAGTTCGGCTTCGACTACCTGCGCGACAACATGGCGTGGTCGAAGGACGAGCTGGTCCAGCGCGGCCACAACTTCGCCGTGGTCGACGAGGTCGACTCGATCCTCATCGACGAGGCCCGTACCCCGCTGATCATCTCCGGCCCGGCCGACCAGGCCACCAAGTGGTACGGCGACTTCGCCAAGCTGGTCACCCGCCTGACCAAGGGCGAGCCCGGCAACCCGCTCAAGGGCATCGAGGAGACCGGCGACTACGAGGTCGACGAGAAGAAGCGGACCGTCGGCATCCACGAGTCCGGCGTCGCCAAGGTCGAGGACTGGCTCGGCATCGACAACCTCTACGAGTCGGTGAACACCCCGCTCGTCGGGTACCTGAACAACGCCATCAAGGCGAAGGAACTGTTCAAGAAGGACAAGGACTACGTCGTCCTCGACGGCGAAGTCATGATCGTCGACGAGCACACCGGCCGTATCCTCGCCGGCCGCCGCTACAACGAGGGCATGCACCAGGCGATCGAGGCGAAGGAAGGGGTGGACATCAAGGACGAGAACCAGACCCTCGCCACGATCACCCTGCAGAACTTCTTCCGCCTCTACAAGAAGCTCTCCGGCATGACCGGTACGGCCATGACCGAGGCCGCCGAGTTCCACCAGATCTACAAGCTGGGCGTCGTGCCGATCCCGACGAACCGGCCCATGCAGCGCGTGGACCAGGCGGACCTGATCTACCGCACCGAGGTCGCGAAGTTCGCCGCCGTCGTCGACGACATCGCGGAGAAGCACGAGAAGGGCCAGCCGATCCTGGTCGGCACCACCTCGGTCGAGAAGTCCGAGTACCTCTCGCAGCAGCTCAGCAAGCGGGGCATCCCGCACGAGGTGCTCAACGCCAAGCACCACGAGCGCGAGGCCGCGATCGTCGCGCAGGCCGGCCGCCGCGGCGCGGTCACGGTCGCCACGAACATGGCCGGCCGTGGTACGGACATCAAGCTCGGCGGCAACCCGGACGACCTCGCCGAGGCCGAGCTGCGCCAGCGCGGCCTGGACCCGGAGGAGCACATCGAGGAGTGGGCGCACGCCCTGCCCGAGGCGCTCCAGCGGGCCGAGGCGGCCGTGAAGGCCGAGTTCGAGGAGGTCAAGGAGCTCGGCGGGCTGTACGTGCTGGGCACCGAGCGGCACGAGTCGCGGCGCATCGACAACCAGCTCCGCGGCCGTTCGGGCCGTCAGGGCGACCCCGGCGAGTCCCGTTTCTACCTCTCGCTGGGCGACGACCTGATGCGGCTGTTCAAGGCGCAGATGGTCGAGCGCGTGATGTCCATGGCCAACGTGCCGGACGACGTCCCGATCGAGAACAAGATGGTGACGCGGGCGATCGCGTCCGCCCAGTCGCAGGTCGAGACCCAGAACTTCGAGACCCGTAAGAACGTCCTGAAGTACGACGAGGTCCTCAACAACCAGCGCGAGGTCATCTACCGCGAGCGCCGGCGCGTCCTGGAGGGCGAGGACCTGCACGAGCAGGTGCGCCACATGATGGACGACACCATCGACGCGTACATCGCGGCCGAGACCGTCGAGGGCTTCGCCGAGGAGTGGGACCTGGACCGGCTGTGGGGCGCGTTCAAGCAGCTCTACCCGATCAAGGTCACCATCGAGGAGGTCGAGGAAGCGGCCGGTGACCGCGCCGGCATCACGGCGGAGTTCATCGCGGAGCTGGTCAAGGACGACATCCACGAGCAGTACGACGCCCGCGAGAAGCAGCTCGGCTCGGAGGTCATGCGGGAGCTGGAGCGGCGGGTCGTCCTGTCGGTCCTGGACCGCAAGTGGCGTGAGCACCTCTACGAGATGGACTACCTCCAGGAGGGCATCGGCCTGCGGGCGATGGCGCAGAAGGACCCGCTGGTGGAGTACCAGCGCGAGGGCTTCGACATGTACAACGCCATGCAGGACGGCATCAAGGAGGAGTCCGTCGGCTACCTGTTCAACCTGGAGGTCCAGGTCGAGCAGCAGGTCGAGGAGGTCCCGGTCCAGGAGGAGGCCTCCGTCCCGGCGGCCCGCCCGGAGATCAAGGCCAAGGGCCTGGACGCCCCGCAGCGCCGCGGCGGCCTGCACTTCTCGGCGCCGTCGGTGGACGGCGAGGGCGGCGTGGTCGAGGGCGACTTCGAGGACGACGGCACCCCGTCCGGCGACGGCATGACCCGGGCGGAACGCCGCAAGGCCCAGCGCGCCACGGGCGGCCGCCGCCGCAAGAAGTGACCCCGGGCCTCCCCGGATCCCAGGGCCGGCCCCTGCGCACCTCCTGCGCGGGGGCCGGCCCTTTCGGCGTTCCGGGCGGCGGTCAGGCCAGGGGCCCGGCCAGTTCCAGGGCTGCGCAGCGCCAGCGGAGGTCGGGGCCCTGTTCCAGGCGGAAGGCCATGGCGGTGACGCGGTCGCCGACGGCGATGCGGGCGAAGGCCTCGATGACGCCCGGGCCCGGGTGGAAGCGGCCGCAGTGGCGCAGGACCGGGCGCGGGCCCGGGGCCGGCGGGCCCACCGGGGCCAGGGCGATCAGCTGGTCGTAGGCCGGGCCGATGGTGTGGCCGAGTAGGGCGTGGACCGGGCGCAGCCCGCAGAGGACGGCCAGGATCCGTTCGGCGAACCAGTAGTGCGGGCCGAGCCGCAGCGCGCGGGGCGCGGCCGGCGGCCGCCGCTGGTCCCGCCGCCCGCCGGGCCGCGTCCGCGCGACGTCCCGGCCCCGCCCCCCACCCCGCACCGGAGGCATGGCCCCACCGTCGACGACACCCTGGTCCATGCGATCGCCCCCGCATCACCGAAAGGCCCGGCGAGTACCGGGCGGTAACTTGTGGTGACCCTTGTAGGCCGACCCGCTACCGTCCGCAATCACCCCCACTCCGCCGACCGCACCCCCGCCGAACTCGGCGAACGAGGCGTTGGTGGCGGTGATGACCGCGTCGATGTCGTGGAGGAGGGTCCCGTTCCAGTCCCATACGAGGTGGGGGCCGGGGGCAGGGCTCGCGGCCCCCACCTCGTATGGG
>NZ_RPRY01000175.1 GCF_003949795.1 Streptomyces sp. WAC06614 | reverse complement strand
GTCCCCGGCCGACGGGCAGGCCCTCGACGGGTACGTCCGGGAGCTGGAGGACTGGATGGCGGGCGGGGGTACAGGTCCTCGTCGCGGTAGCGATGGGTGTGCCGGTGCCAGTGCAGGACGCCCGCCATCCAGTCCTCCAGCTCCCGGACGTACCCGTCGAGGGCCTGCCCGTCGGCCGGGGACAGGCCGGGGTCGGCCTGGAGCACCGGCAGGTGGTGGTCGCGGACGTGCACGAACTCGTGCGTGCGCTGCACCAGCAGGTCCGCGACGATCGGCGCGGCCGCGGGGTGGTCGATGTCGAAGAAGTTCTGCGTGACCAGGACGTGGTTGTGCACCTCGCCCTCGACCTCGATCTCCTTCTGGTACGAGAACAGGTCGTTGATCAGGCAGCCGACGTCCGTGGCCGCGTTCTCCAGCGAGCGGACCACCCCGTGCCGGTGCAGGTGCGGCGGCAGGCCGGTGCCCGCGTGGCCGAGCCGGGTCAGGAACATCGTCAGCGGGCCGCCGAAGGTCCACCGGCGCATTTCGGCGTAGTCGACCGGGTCGGGGATCCGGTGCGCGGCGGCGTTGTCGGCCTCCCAGACCCAGGCGTCGATCATCCCGGTGAGCGCGGCCCGGAACTCCGCGCGCACGGGCTCGCCCATCGGGGCGACCGTGCGCGCCCACAGCTCCCGCAGGCTGCTCTCCAGCACGGTGGCCGGCTCTGCGGCGGCCGCCGGGTCGACCGGGACCATCGAGGCCAGCCGGGCCGCGGTCGCCCGGGCTGCGGCCGGGGACCCGGTCGTGCCGCAGACCCGCGTGAACCAGTCGTCGGCGTACGTCCCCCAGGCCAGCCACTGCGCACCGAGGGCGACTTCGGCGGCCGAGGCGTCCGGGGCGATGCCTGCCGCGCACAGGGCGAAGTCGAAGCCGATCGCCTTGCGGGCGTCCCAGATGCCGGAGCCCGGATCGCCGGGCTGCGGCTCCAGCAGCCCCGACTCCCGGCACCAGGTCAGCACGTCGCTGCGGGCCCGGTCCAGGTGCGGGCTCAGGCGCAGGGCGAAGGGGAGGTCGAACTCGGGCAGCAGCGAGGGGCCCACCCGCCGGTGCGGCACGTGCGTGAAGCTGCGCCGGCGCAGCGCGGCGGCGCGCGGCTCGCACACCGACCGTACGTCGAGGGCCGCGGTCCCCGGCCCGGCGGGCAGGAACGGCAGGACGACCGAGGAGGTGCCCCGGGCCCGCTCGTTCATGTACCGGCTGGACCGCAGGTGCCATTCGTGGCCGCCGGACTGCCAGTCCTGGAGCCCCTTGGCGTACGCGAGGACCGCCGCGAGCTCGTCCGGGGTGAGCCGGTGCTCGGCGGCCAGCGCCGGGACCTCGGCCAGCGCGGTGTGCTCGAACTGGTGCAGCCGGGAGGTCAGCAGGTCGCCCGCGAGATCGGCGGCCTCCTGGGTGGTGCAGCCCAGGAAGGTCTCCAGCACCAGCACGGCGTTGGACAGTTCGCCCTCGTCCTCGACCTCGCGCTGGTAGGAGAAGAGGTCGTTGCGGATGTGGACCGCGTCCGCGAACGCGTCGCGCAGCACCTGCAGCGGACGCGTGCGGGCGACCCGGGCGGGCACCTCCGCCGCCACGTACTCGACCAGGCCCGCGGACCAGGGGGCGCCGCCGACCTTGCGGCGCATCTCGATGTACTCCAGCGGGTTGGCCACCCGGCCGGTGCGGATGTTGCGCAGTTCCCACATCGACTCGTCGAGCAGGTTGCGGGTGCTCTCGGAGAATCGTTCCCGCCAGCCGGCGGACATGGCCGGTACGGTCCGCAGCCACAGGTCCTTCAGGCCCGCCTCGACGGGGTTGGTGGGCTCGGGGAACCCGTCGGCGAGGTCCATCGGCATGAATGCCGCCAGCCGGTCCAGGTAGGCCTGGGCGCCCGCGGTGTCCTGGGTGCGCTTGAAGACCTCCAGGAAGTGGTCGTCGAAGAAGAAGACCCACACGTACCAGTCGGTGACCAGGTCGAGCGCGTCGCCGTCGCAGTCGGGGTGCGTCCAGGAGCACAGCAGGGCGTAGTCGTGCGCCTCCAGGTCGCTCTGCTCCCAGACGCCGGACCCCTCCAGCATGCCCAGGCCCCGGGCCCACGCGGTGCTGTGGACCCGCGCCGCCTCCAGATGGGGGTTCAGGCGCGCCGGGTACGGCACGTAGAAGTCCGGCAGGTGAAACGGCTGCGTCACGGCAGGCAAGGCCCTTCTCGCTCGGGTGCGGGGGCCCGGTGGTGTCCGGACCCCCGCACGAGATCAGCAGGGCACTACCCCCGATTCCCGTCGGACAAGGGGGATTTCACCGCTTCAGGTGATGGTGTCGCCCTTCCTCGGCGCGGAGCCCTGCCGGGGGATAACGGCGTCCGTGACGGCGTCCGCGGCCCCTGTCGGTGCCGGCTGCGCGGCGTACTGTTCGGCCTGCATCCGGAACATCGCCGCGTACCGGCCGCCCCGCGCCACCAGCTCGTCGTGGCCGCCCTGTTCGACGACCCGGCCCTCGTGGAGCACGTAGATCACATCGGCGTGCCGGACCCCGGACATCCGGTGGGTGACCAGGACCACGGCCCGCTGCGGTCCGGCCAGGGCGCGGATGCTGTCGAACGCCGCGATCTCGGCCTGCGGGTCGAGCGCGGAGGTCGGCTCGTCCACGACCACGACCCGGGCGTCGCGGTAGCGGGTACGGGCCAGGCCGATCTTCTGCCACTGGCCGCCGGAGAGTTCCGAGGCGCCCCGGAACATCCGTGCGAGCAGGGTCTCGTAGCCGTTCGGGAGCTGGGCCACGACCTGGTCCGCGCCCGCGTACCGGGCGGCCGCGACCACGTCGGCGGCCCGCTCCACGGCCCGTTGCGGTGACCCGTCGTCGGGGCGGCCCATGGCGATGTTGGTGCGCGCGGTCACCGGCCAGCGCTCGAAGTCCTGGGTGAGCAGGGCCACCCGGTCGAACACCGCTTCCCGGTCCGCCTCCCTCACCTCCACCCCGTCCCAGGTCAGCGACCCGCTGTCGGGCAGGTGCAGCCCGGCCAGCAGCTTGACCAGGGTGGACTTTCCCGAGCCGTTCTCCCCGACGAGCGCCACCACCTGCCCCGCCGACACCGCCAGCGACACCCCGGTCAGGGCGGGGGCGTCCCGGTCCGGGTAGCGGAAGCAGACGTCGCGCAGCCGGACGGTGCCCAGCGGCTCGGGCAGCGGCCGCCCGCCCGAGGGGATCTCGCGCCGCGCGGCCTCCGCCACGAACCGCTCCAGGTCCCGGACGTACAAGGACTCCTCGTGCAGGGTGTTGGTGGTGGCCACCAGCGCCCCCAGCCCCGCGGAACCGGTGCGCACCGCGATCACGGCCGTGCCCGCGACGGCCAGCTCCATCCGGCCCGAGACGATCAGCGCGCCCAGCGCCCCGTACGTGACCAGGGCGGCGGCCCCGGACAGGGCCGCGGCCAGCAGCTCCGTGCCCGCCTTGTCGCGGGCCAGCCGGGTGGCCTCGGTCTCGGCGTGCTCGGCCATCTTGCGGTAGTGGCCGAGCAGATACCCGCCGACGCCGTGGACGCGCACCTCGGCGGCGGAGGTACGGGAGATCAGCAGCTGGCCGAGCATCCGGGCGGCCCGGGCGTGCTCCACCCAGGACATCACCGACACGTAGCGGCGCTGCGCCACCCGCATGGCGCCCCAGCCGCGCGGGGCGGCGATCAGCGCCAGCATCGGCAGCAGCACCGGGTGCAGCACGGCGAGCACCCCACCCACCGCCACCAGCGAGACCAGCCCGTTGAGGGTGGCCACGCAGGCCCCGATGGTGCGCCGGGCGGACGGCGGCCCCCACTGGGCGCTGTCCAGCAGCCGCCGGAACTCCCCGTCCTCGACGGCCTCCAGCTCGACCCGGACCGCGCCGCGCAGGTACCGCTCGGTGGCGGCCCGTTCCACCTTGGGCTCCAGCCGGCCGGCGGCCGCCGTGGACCACGAGGCGCAGACCGCGCCGAGGACGGCGACCAGCGCGCCGAGCACCAGGGCGGGCAGGGCCCGGTGCAGCCGGTCGGCCGGGGCGCCGTCGGCGAGCAGGGCGCCCAGGGCCGCGTTCACCACCAGCAGGCCCACCGCCGAGGCCACGCCCTGGCCGGCCTCGGTGACGGCGACGGTGAGCAGGGCCCGCCGGTCGGCCTCCCAGGCGAGGCGGACGGTGCCGCCGACCATCCGGGGCATGGACCGCAGGGTGGTCAGCAGCCGGTTCTCCAGCACGGCGTACTCGTGGTGGGCCCAGCCGGCGTCGTAGCGCAGAGGACCGCCGAAGAGCTGCCGTTCGCTGTCGGAGACGCGGGTGTCGGCGGGCCGGGGCCGCTTCAGGAGCCTCATGCGCGGCCACCTCCGCCCGGACCCGGATCGAACACCACATGGACATGCAGGGCTTGCACGCTTCCTCCCGAGGTGACGCGTCGGTGCATGACGCCGGGAAGAACGTGGCTGTTCAGAGCGCCGTCACGGCCGACCGGGAGCGAAGGGTCGAACGGGTTTACGGGGACGGGGTGGCGGCCCGGACGCGGCACGGCCACCGCGCCGTGATCCGGCGTTCGAACCACCCGACCGGGGTGGGCACCCCCGTGTGAGGGATTGCGGTCGAGTTCCGGCCAAGGTGGCGGCTGCTGACAGCGTGTCGGATACGTTCCGATTGTCCGATGGGTATAGCGTCATACCCGAGGCAGGCAGGAAACAGTTGGTGCCCGGCCCACGGTCCGGGTGGGCCGGGCACCGACGGTGCGTGCTCCCGCGCGCCCCCGCGCACTCCAGGGGTTGCGCAGGACTGCTCGGGTCGCGGAGGACTCCTCGGCTGGCGGCGGACTACTCCGCCTCACCCTCCAGGTCGCCCTCGGTGTCCAGGTACACCTGGCGCAGCGCCTCCAGCACCTGCGGGTCCGGCTTCTCCCACAGCCCGCGCGACTCCGCCTCCAGCAGCCGCTCGGCGATGCCGTGCAGGGCCCACGGGTTGGCCTCCTTCAGGAAGGCCTGGTTCTCCGGGTCCAGCACATAGGTCTGGGTGAGCTTGTCGTACATCCAGTCGGCGATCACCCCGGTCGTGGCGTCGTACCCGAAGAGGTAGTCCACCGTCGCGGCAAGCTCGAACGCGCCCTTGTAGCCGTGGCGGCGCATCGCCTCGATCCACTTGGGGTTGACCACCCGGGCCCGGAAGACCCGTGAGGTCTCCTCCACCAGCGTGCGCGTGCGGACCGTCTCCGGGCGGGTGGAGTCACCGATGTACGCCTCGGGGGCGGTGCCCCGCAGCGCGCGGACGGTGGCCACCATGCCGCCGTGGTACTGGAAGTAGTCGTCGGAGTCGGCGATGTCGTGCTCGCGGGTGTCGGTGTTCTTCGCCGCCACCGTGATCCGCTTGTACGCCGACTCCATCTCGGCGCGGGCCGGCCGGCCCTCCAGGCCGCGGCCGTACGCGTAGCCGCCCCACACCGTGTAGACCTCCGCCAGGTCGGCGTCGGTCCGCCAGTCCCGGCTGTCGATCAGCTGGAGCAGACCCGCGCCGTACGTGCCCGGGCGCGAGCCGAAGATCCGGGTGGTCGCCCGCCGCTCGTCCCCGTGCTCGGCCAGGTCCGCCTGCGCGTGCGCCCGGACGTAGTTCTGCTCGTGCGGCTCCTCCAGCGAGGCCGCCAGCCGCACCGCGTCGTCCAGCAGGCCGATCACGTGCGGGAAGGCGTCCCGGAAGAAGCCCGAGATGCGCAGGGTCACGTCGATGCGCGGCCGGCCCAGCTCCGCGAGCGGGACCGCCTCCAGGCCGGTGACCCGGCGCGAGGCCTCGTCCCACACCGGGCGCACGCCCAGCAGCGCCAGCGCCTCCGCCACGTCGTCGCCCGCGGTGCGCATGGCACTCGTCCCCCACAGGGACAGGCCCACCGAGGCCGGCCACTCCCCGTTGTCGCCGCGGTAGCGCTCCAGCAGCGAGTCGGCCAGCGCCTGACCGGTCTCCCAGGCCAGCCGTGAGGGCACCGCCTTGGGGTCGACCGAGTAGAAGTTGCGGCCCGTCGGCAGCACGTTGACCAGACCGCGCAGCGGCGAACCGGACGGACCGGCCGGGACGAAACCGCCGTTCAGCGCGTGCACCGCGTGGTCCAGCTCGTCCACCGTCGCGGCCAGCCGCGGCACCACCTCGCGGGCGGCGAAGGCCAGCACGTCCCGCACCGGCCGCCCGTGCTCCGCGGCCACCGTGTCCACCGCCGCCGGGTCCCAGCCGGCCGCCTCCATCGCCTCGACCAGCGCGCGGGCGGTGCCCTCGGCCTCGTCGGCCGCGGTCCGGGTGGCCTTGGACTCGTCCAGGCCCAGCGCCTCGCGCAGGCCCGGCAGGGCCGTGGTGCCGCCCCAGATCTGACGGGCCCGCAGGATCGCCAGCACCAGGTTGACCCGGTCCGTCCCGGCCGGGGCGCCGCCCAGCACGTGCAGGCCGTCGCGGATCTGGGCGTCCTTGACCTCGCACAGCCAGCCGTCGACGTGCAGCAGGAAGTCGTCGAAGCCGTCGTCGTCCGGCCGCTCCTCCAGACCCAGGTCGTGGTCCAGCTTCGCGGCCTGGATCAGGGTCCAGATCTGCGCCCGGATCGCCGGCAGCTTGGCCGGGTCCATCGAGGAGATCTGCGCGTACTCGTCCAGGTGCTGCTCCAGGCGCGCGATGTCCCCGTACGAGTCGGCACGGGCCATCGGCGGCACCAGGTGGTCGACCAGCGTGGCGTGCACCCGGCGCTTGGCCTGGGTGCCCTCGCCCGGGTCGTTGACCAGGAACGGGTAGACCAGGGGCAGGTCGCCCAGGGCCGCGTCGGGGGCGCAGGCCGCGGACAGGCCCGCGTTCTTGCCCGGCAGCCACTCCAGGTTGCCGTGCTTGCCCAGGTGCACCATCGCGTCCGCGCCGAACCCGCCGTCCTCGGCGGCCGCCTGGATCCAGCGGTACGCGGCCAGGTAGTGGTGCGACGGCGGCAGGTCCGGGTCGTGGTAGATGGCGATCGGGTTCTCGCCGAAGCCGCGCGGCGGCTGGATGAGGATCAGCAGGTTGCCGCGGCGCAGCGCCGCCAGGACGATGTCGCCCTCGGGGTTGTGGGTGCGGTCCACGAACATCTCGCCCGGCGCCGGACCCCAGTGCTCCTCGACCTGCGCGCGCAGCTCGGCGGGCAGGTCGCCGTACCAGCGCCGGTAGTCGGCGGCCGGGATCCGCACGGGGTTGCGGGCCATCTGCTCCTCGGTGAGCCAGGCCTGGTCGTGGCCGCCCGCCTCGATCAGCGCGCGGATCAGCTCGTCGCCGTCGCCCGAGACCAGGCCCGGGATCTCCTCCACCGGACCGAAGTCGTAGCCCTCGGCGATCAGCCGGCGCAGCAGCGCGACCGCGGAGGCCGGGGTGTCCAGACCGACCGCGTTGCCGATCCGGGAGTGCTTGGTCGGGTACGCCGACAGCACCAGTGCGATCCGCTTGTCCGCGTTCGCGGTGTGCCGCAGCCGGGCGTGGCGTACGGCGATCCCCGCGACCCGGGCGGCCCGCTCGGGGTCGGCCACGTAGGACGGCAGCCCGTCGGCGTCGATCTCCTTGAACGAGAACGGCACGGTGATCAGCCGGCCGTCGAACTCCGGTACGGCGACCTGGCTGGCGGCGTCCAGCGGCGAGAGGCCCTCGTCGTTCTCCTCCCAGCTGCTGCGCGGCCCCGTCAGGCACAGCGCCTGCAGGATCGGCACGTCGAGCGCGGCCAGCGCGCCCGCGTCCCAGGACTCGTCGTCCCCGCCCGCCGAGGCCTCCGCGGGCCGGGTGCCACCGGCCGCCAGCACGGTGGTGACGATCGCGTCGACCCCGCCCAGCTCCTGGAGCAGCTCCGGCTCGGGGGAGCGCAGCGAGGACACGTACAGCGGGACCGGGACACCGCCGGCATCCTCGATCGCGTCGGAGAGGGCGTGCACGAAGGCGGTGTTTCCGCTCATCTGGTGGGCGCGGTAGTAGAGCACCGCGATCCGCGGGCCGGCCGCGGACGCCGGCTCCCGCTCCAGCGGCCCCCAGGTCGGGGCGGCGGCCGGCGGCTCGAAGCCGTGACCGGTCAGCAGCACGGTGTCGGACAGGAACCGGGCCAGCTGCTCCAGGTTGGCCGGGCCGCCGTGCGCGAGGTAGGCGTGCGCCTCGGCCGCGAGGCCGATCGGCACGGTGGAGGCCTCCATCAGCTGCGCGTCCGGGGCCTGTTCACCGGTGAGGACCACCACCGGCCGGGTCTGCCCGGGGGCCAGCAGCACGTCCAGCCCGTCCTGCCACGCCCGCAGCCCGCCGAGGAGACGGACGACGACCAGCTCGACGCCGTCCAGCAGCCCGGGAAGGTCGTCCAGCGGCAGTCGGGACGGGTTCGCGAAACGGTAGGGGACCGGGCCGTCGGCGGCACGGGCGCTGAGCAGATCGGTGTCGGACGTCGACAGCAGCAGGATCATGCGGACGCAGGCCTTCCTCGGGGTTTCCGCGCCCCGGGCAGAGCGGACGGCGGGAGTTCCTGACTCGCCCGGCCCCGGCGGGGCGGACTCACAGTGGCGGGACCGCGCCGGAGTCTCACCGGGCTTCCTCCCCTGTCGCCGTCCTGGCGACGACGGGCCAAGCGGCCCGCCGGGGTGCATCCTATGCGCCGCCGCGCCCGTCCGGGAGGCGGGGTTCGGGCAGGTCCGGGGGCACACGGGGTGGTGACGGCCACAGCCGGGGCGGCCCGAATCGTGGGTATGCTCGCCGCCATGCCCCCGCCCCCCTCCAGCGCGCCCGACGACGCGCCCGGCGACGCCCGCGTCGTACGGGACCGTGGCGACGCCTGCCCCGGAGCGCTGCGCCTGCACGCGGCCGACGACGGCCACCTGGCGCGGATCCGGGTCCCCGGCGGGCTGCTCGACGTCCGGCAGGCCGCCGTCCTCGGGCTCGCCGCCGAGCGGTTCGGCGACGGACACCTGGAACTGACCTCCCGCGGCAACGTGCAGCTGCGCGGCCTCGACGACGACTGCGGCGCGCGGCTGGCCGAACTCCTGGGACCGGCCGGGCTGATCCCGGCGCCGGGCCACGAGCGGGTCCGCAACATCGTCGCCAGCCCGCTGTCGGGCCTGTCCGGACTCCCCGGATCCGCCACGCCCGGCGGAACCGACGCCTCCGGCGGTGCCGGGCACGCCGACGTGACGCCCTGGGTGGGCGAGCTGGACCGGCTGCTGTGCGCGAGCCCGTGGGCGACCGCCCTGTCGGGCCGCTTCCTGTTCGCCCTCGACGACGGCCGCGGCGACGTCGCCGCCCTCGACCCCGACGTGACCGTCCTCGCCCGCCCCGAGGACCGGGCCCTGGTGCTGCTCGGGAGCGCCGCCGACGCCGTCGAGGTGCCCGCCGCCGACGCGGTCCCCGCCGCCCTGCACGCCGCCCGGTCCTTCCTGGACGCCGCGGCCGCGGTCGGCACCCGGGCCTGGCGGGTCGCCGAGCTGCCCGCCGCGCACGCCCCGGACGCCGCGGAACTGGCCGAACGTCTGCGCACGGCCGGGATCCCCGCGGCCCGCGTGCCCGAGGTGCGCCGGCCCTACGCGCCACCGCCCCGGCCCTGGGGCGCCGGCTCCCGCTCCATCGAGCACCTGTACGTCCTCGTACCGCTGGGCCGGCTCGGCGTCGCGCAGTGGCAGGTCCTCACCCAGGTCGCCGGCCGCGGCGCGGGCACGCTGCGCCTGACGCCGTGGCGCGGCGTCGTGCTGCCCCGGGCGAGCGCCCGCCGGCCGGTCAACGGCGCCGACCGGATCCGCGCCGCGGGCCTGGTCCTGGACCCCGGAAGCCCCTGGGAGGGCGTCACCGCCTGTACCGGACGGCCCGGTTGCGCCAAGTCCCTGGCCGACGTACGCGCCGACGCGGCAGCCGTCGCGGACGCCTCGCCCGGGCCGCTGCCCGTGCACTGGTCCGGCTGCGAGCGCCGCTGCGGGCACCCCCGCGGCACCGCCTGGGTGGACGTCCTCGCCACCGGCGGCGGCTACGAACTCTCCGTCCACGGGCGGCCGGTGCCGCCCGGACCCGACCTGGCGACGTCCCTCGCCACCGCCCGGAACCACGCCCCAGCAGAAAGATGAGCGACTCCACCGTGTTCGACTACGAGAAGGACGGCGCGGCCATCTACCGCCAGTCCTTTGCCACGATCCGCGCCGAGGCGGACCTCTCCGGCCTGCCCGCCTCGGTGGCCCAGGTCGCCGTCCGCATGATCCACGCGTGCGGCATGACCGACCTGCCCCAGGATCTCGGCTACACGGACGAGGTCGTGCTGCGCGCCCGGGCCGCACTGCACGCCGGTGCGCCGATCCTGTGCGACGTCCAGATGGTCGCCAGCGGGGTCACCCGCAAGCGGCTGCCCGCCGACAACCCGGTGCTGTGCACCCTCTCCGACCCCGAAGTCCCGGCGCTCGCCGCCCGGATGGGCACCACCCGCAGCGCCGCCGCACTCGAACTGTGGCGGGACCGCGGTCTGCTGGAGAACGCCGTCGTCGCCGTCGGCAACGCGCCCACCGCGCTGTTCCGGCTGCTGGAGATGATCGAGGAGGGCGCGCCGCGCCCGGCCGCCGTCATCGGTGTGCCCGTCGGATTCATCGGCGCCGCCGAGTCCAAGGACGCCCTCGCCGCCCACCCGTCGGGCCTGGACCACCTGATCGTGCGCGGCCGCCGGGGCGGCAGCGCCATCGCGGCCGCGGCCGTCAACGCCATTGCGAGCGAGGAAGAATGAGCGAGGCCATGAGCGACCGGGCCATCCACGACCGCGCCACCGGCGAGGGGACGGACGAGAGGGCGAAGGGGCGTCTGTACGGGGTCGGACTCGGCCCGGGCGACCCCTCGCTGATGACGCTGCGGGCCGTCGAGGTCATCGCCGAGGCCGATGTGATCGCGTACCACAGTGCCCGGCACGGCCGGTCGATAGCCCGCTCGATCGCCGAACGGCACCTGCGCGCCGACCACATCGAGGAGCCTCTGGTCTACCCAGTCACCACCGGGACCACCGACCACCCGGGCGGCTACCAGGGCGCCATGGAGGAGTTCTACGAGGAGTCCGCCGCCCGGCTCGCCGTCCACCTGGACGCCGGGCGCACCGTGGCCGTCCTCGCCGAGGGCGACCCGCTCTTCTACGGCTCGTACATGCACATGCACAAGCGGCTCGCCGACCGCTACGAGACCGAGGTCGTGCCCGGTGTCACCTCGGTGAGCGCCGCCGCGGCCCGGCTCCAGACGCCGCTGGTCGAGGGCGAGGAGGTGCTGACGATCCTGCCCGGCACCCTGCCGCAGGAGGAGCTCACCGCCCGGCTGGCCGCGACCGACTCGGCGGTCGTGATGAAGCTCGGCCGCACCTTCCCGGCCGTGCGCGAGGCCCTGGCCGGCTCCGGCCGGCTCGCCGAGGCGCGCTACGTGGAACGGGCCACCATGGCCGGTGAACGCACCGGGCACCTGGCGGACGTCGACCCCGGCTCGGTGCCGTACTTCTCGGTGGCGGTCGTCCCCAGCCGGGTCGGCAACCCCGGGGCCAGGCCGTCCGGCCCGGGCGAGGTCGTGGTCGTCGGCACCGGCCCGGCCGGACCGCTGTGGCTGACCCCCGAGACCCGGCGGGCCCTGGCCGACGCCGAGGTGCTGGTGGGCTACACGACCTACCTGGACCGCGTACCCGTCCGGCCCGGGCAGGTGCGGCACGGCTCCGACAACAAGGTCGAGTCCGAACGGGCGGAGTTCGCCCTGGACCTGGCCCGGCGCGGCAAGCGCGTGGCCGTGGTGTCCGGCGGCGACCCGGGCGTGTTCGCGATGGCCACGGCCGTGCTGGAGGTGGCCGGGCAGGACGCGTACAAGGAGGTGCCGGTACGGGTGCTGCCGGGCGTGACGGCCGCCAACGCCGCGGCCGCCGCAGCGGGCGCCCCGCTGGGCCACGACTACGCCACCCTCTCCCTGTCCGACCGGCTCAAGCCCTGGGAGGTCATCGCCGAACGCCTGCGCGCCGCGGCCTCGGCCGACCTGGTCCTCGCCCTGTACAACCCGGGCTCGCGCAGCCGCACCTGGCAGGTGGCCCGGGCCAAGGAGCTGCTGCTGGAGCTGCGCCCGCCGCAGACCCCGGTGGTCGTGGCCCGGGACGTCGGCGGCCCCGAGCAGTCCGTCCGCATCCTGACCCTGGCCACCTTGGAGCCGGACGAGGTCGACATGCGCACGCTCCTGCTGATCGGCTCCTCCCAGACCCAGGTCACCGCCCGCGCCGACGGCACCACGGTGACCTGGACCCCGCGGAGGTACCCGGAGGCGTAGGCCCCGCCGCTCAGCACCGAGCTGAGCGGCGAACGCCACCGACCGGGCGCGGCCGGGGCAGTCGGGGTCTCGCCGTCCTCAGGGTCGTGGTCGTGGTACGGCCGAATCCGGCGCTCCTACCCGGTCGCCTCGATCGCAGTACGGCGGGGCGGAGCAGGGGAAACGAGATCGCTCACCCCGATCCGGACGTGGCTGCTGGTCTGGGCGAGGGACATCGAGATCCCCCGGCGCGCTGATCTGCGGGGTCGCTACGAACAGGCGCAGGACGTCCTGGCGATGTACGCCAAGGCCTAGGACACCGCCCCCGCCAGCCAGTCCAGGGCCCGGGCCACCGTAGGCGCCTCCGGGACGTGGGTGGGGGTCGGGGGGCGGGTGACCATGAGGACCGGGATGCCGGTCTCGCGGGCGGCGGTCAGTTTGGGGGAGGTGGCCGAGCCGCCGCTGTCCTTGGTGACCAGGACGTCGATGCGGTGGGTGCGCAGCAGGTCGCGTTCGTCGGCCAGGGTGAACGGGCCCCGCGCCAGCAGGACGTGCGTCCGCGCCGGTACCGGCGGCTGCGGCGGGTCCACCGAGCGCACCAGGAACCACGTGCGGTCCAGGTGCGCGAACGCGGCCAGGCCCGTGCGGCCGGTGGTCAGGAACGCCCGGCTCCCCAGGTCCGGCAGGGCCTGCGCCGCGGCCGCCAGGTCGGGTACGCGGTGCCAGACGTCGCCCGGTACGGGCTCCCAGGCGGGCCGGCGCAGCGCCAGCAGCGGTACGCCCGTCGCGGCGGCCGCCTCGGCGGCGTGGAAGCTCATGCGGCGCGCGAAGGGGTGCGTGGCGTCCACGAGACGGGTGACCCCGTGCCCGGCGATCCACGCCGCGAGGCCCGCCGGCCCGCCGAAGCCGCCGATCCGGATCCCGCCCGGGGGCAGGGCCGGGGCCGCGACCCGGCCCGCCAGGGAGGTGGTGACCCGGTACGGGCCCCCGTCCAGCGCCTCGGCCAGCCGCCGGGCCTCGGTGGTGCCGCCCAGGACCAGCACGTGGGGCGCCCGGCCCGGCGTCTGCGCAGGCGCGGGGCCGCCGGCCGCGCCGGGGACGGCCTCAGCAGACATGCCGGTCGCGCTCCGGCGAGTACAGGTGGCTGTCGCGGAACTCCTCGGCCGCCAGCGTGCGGCCCACCACGATCACCGCCGTCCGCACCAGGCCGTGCCGCGTGACCTGTTCGGCGATGTCCGCCAGCGTGCCGCGCAGGATCAGCTCGTCGGGGCGGCTGGCCATCGCCACCACCGCGGCCGGGCAGTCCGCCCCGTAGTGCGGCAGCAGCTCCGCCACCACCCGCTCGACGTACCGCGTCGCCAGGTGCAGCACCAGCAGCGCGCCGCTGCGCCCCAGCGTGGCCAGGTCCTCGCCCTCCGGCATCGGCGTGGCCTGCTGGGCGATCCGGGTCAGGATGACCGTCTGGCCGACGGTCGGCACGGTCAGCTCCCGCTTGAGCGAGGCCGCCGCCGCGGCGAACGCCGGGACCCCGGGCACCACTTCGTACGGGATCCCCGCGGCGTCCAGGCGCCGCATCTGCTCCGCGACCGCGCTGAAGATCGACGGGTCGCCCGAGTGCAGCCGGGCCACGTCGAGCCCGGCCGCGTGCGCGGCCGTGATCTCCGCGAGGATCTGGTCCAGGTCCAGCCGCGAGGTGTCCACCAGCCGGGCCCCCTCGGGGCATTCGGCCAGCAGCTCCGGCGGGACCAGGCTGCCCGCGTACAGGCACACCGGACTGGCGGCCAGCACGCGCGCGCCGCGCACCGTGATCAGGTCGGCGGCGCCGGGGCCCGCTCCGATGAAGTACACGGTCATGTCTCAGCTGCCTTCCTTGGTGACCGACCACTGCGTGACCGGCATCGCCTGCCGCCAGCCCGTGAACCCGCCGACCGGCACCGCGTGCGCCACGGCCAGCTTCACCAGCTCACCGCCGTGCGCCCCGTACCAGCGGGCGAGCAGGGCCTCCGATTCCAGGGTGACGGTGTTGGCCACCAGCCTGCCGCCGGCCGGCAGCGCCGCCCAGACCGCGTCCAGCAGGCCGGGCGCGGTCAGCCCGCCGCCGATGAACACCGCGTCGGGCACCGGCAGTCCGGCCAGCGCCTCCGGCGCGGCGCCCGTCACCACGCGCAGCCCCGGGACGCCGAGCACGGCGGCGTTGCGGACGATCCGCTCGGCCCGCACCGGCACCCGCTCCACGGTCACCGCCCGGCACGACGGGTGGGTGCGCATCCACTCGATGCCGATGGAACCGGCGCCGCCGCCGATGTCCCACAGCAGTTCGCCCGGCGCGGGCGCGAGCGCGGCGAGCGTCGCGGCGCGCACGTGCCGCTTGGTGAGCTGCCCGTCGCTCTCGTACGCGGCGTCGGGCAGGCCGGGCGTGGCGCCCAGCCGCAGGGCGCCCAGGCTGCGCCGGCATGCGACGGCGACCACGTTCAACGGGTCACCGGCCGGGTGCGCCCAGGTCTCGGCCGTGCCCTCGCAGGACCGTTCGGCCGCCGAGCCGAGCTGCTCCAGCACCCGCATCCGGCTGGCCCCGAAGCCCCGTTCGCGCAGCAGTGCGGCGATCTCGCGGGGCGAGTCGGCCCCGGCGCTGAGCACCAGCACCTTGCGTCCCTCGTGCAGCGCCGCGGCCAGGCGGGCCACGGGCCGGCCGACCACCGTGACGACCTCGGTCTCCTCCAGCGGCCAGCCCAGCCGGGCACAGGCGTACGACACCGAGGAGGGGTGCGGCAGCACCCGCAGGGCCGCCGGGCCGGCCTCCTGGGACAGGGCGCGGCCGATGCCGTAGAACATCGGGTCGCCACTGGCGAGCACGGCGATCCGTCGGCCCGCGTGGGCGGCCAGCAGGCGCGGCACGGCCGGCCGCAACGGGCTCGGCCAGGCCACCCGTTCGCCCGTACAGGCGGCCGCGGGCAGCATGGCGAGCTGCCGGGGGCCGCCGATCAGCACCTCCGCCTCGGTGAGGGCGTCCCGGGCCGGAGCGGTGAGTCCGTCCCAGCCGTCCGCGCCGATGCCGACGACCGTCACGGGGATGCCGGACGGGGGAGGGGGTGCGGAGCTCACGGCGCGGACGGCTGGGACGGACTCACCGCTCCGGCC
>NZ_RPRY01000174.1 GCF_003949795.1 Streptomyces sp. WAC06614 | reverse complement strand
CCTCCCACCACCACCCTTCCCCCTTCCCTCTCCCAGGAGTTCCGCATGCCCCGACACGCCCGCCTGGCGTTCCAGGTTGCGGAGCTGGACGGCGAGGTCACCTTCCACGGCGAGGTGCGCGGGGCCGCTGCGGCCGAGGGGCAGGACCTGCTCGCTGCGCATGTCCTCCAGCATCAGGGCGAACGCCGTGTACATCGCGACGAGCGCCACCACGAGGCCGAGCGCCCCGGACGTGCGCGTCAGCCACTCGGCGCCGGTGACGCCCGCCAGACCGGTGGCCGCCCAGCGGGGCAGGGAGACCGCGAGGACGAGCCACAGCGCCCGCTTCGGCCCGGTCACGGCGGTCATCAGCGCGCCGAAGCAGAGCAGGGCCAGGTTGAAGACGCCGAGGACCTTCAGGCCGTCGGCGGCGCCGCTGAGCATGATGAGCGCGTAGGGCAGCCAGCTGCCGGCGAACACCGCCATCAGCGTGGCCGCGATCACGTCCCGGGCGCCGAAGGCCAGGACGCTGACCAGGAGTTGCAGGACGAAGGCCGGCAGCACGGTGAAGGCGACGGCGGGGCGGGCCTCCTCGCCGAGGATCCCGAGCTGGAGGCAGCCCGTCATCACGGACGCGAGGGCGATCGTGAAGAAGCCGAGCGGCATGGGTGAGGCGATGGGGCGCAGGTTGATCCGGGTCATCGACCGGAGGTCCGGCTCGAAACGGCGTCCGGGGGGCGCGGCCGGGTCCGGTGCGTCGCCGTCGGCGGCCGGGGAGGCGGCAGTCATCAGGGGTCTCGCTCTCAGTGGTCGAAGCAGGGGTCGACGAAGGACGGCGGCGCCTCGGGGGCGGAGCCGCGCGCGACGCGCCACCGGCGGTGCTGCTCGGACTCGGCGACGGCCTCGGCCACCAGCGACGCCTGGTGGGCGCCCCCCTGACCCGACCCGTAGCCGCCGAAGTGGGCCACGGGGCTCCACGCGGGGCTGACCGGCGGGACGGGCTCGTCGAGTCCCTCGTACTCGGCGGTGGCGTAGACGATCCGCCCGCCGACGACGGTGCACACGGACTCGATGTCGGGGATGACGTCCTCGGGCACGGTGAGGAAGTCGTCGGACAGGATCGCGAGGTCGCCGTAGCAGCCCTCCCGCAGGGTTCCCTTGACGTCCTGCTCCCCGGTGAGCTGCGCTCCGCCCCGGGTGTAGAGGCCGAGGGCGGTCTCCCGGTCGAGCAGGTTCGCGGGCGGGTAGAGGGGGGTGCCGCCGACGGTGCGCCCGGTCACCAGCCAGTGCAGGGCGACCCACGGGTTGTACGAGGAGACGCGGGTGGCGTCCGTTCCGGCGGCCACGGTCAGGCCCCGGTCGAGCATGGCCCGGACCGGCGGGGTGCGGGCGGCCGCCTCGGCACCGTAGCGGTCCCGGAAGGCGGTGCCCTGGAAGGACATGCGGTTCTGGACGGACAGGGCGCCGCCGAGGGCCGCGATCCGGTCCAGGCTGTCGGCCGAGACGGTCTCGGCGTGGTCGAAGAGCCAGCGGTTGCCGCCGGGGAAGAGCCCTTCCGCCGCGAGCTTCTCGAAGACCGCCAGGTCGCGGCGGATCGTCTCGTCGTACGTGGCGTGGAGCCGGAAGCCCCAGCCGTTCTCCGTCAGGAGCCGGACGGCCTGCTCGAACTCGGGCTCGTACGCGCCGAGTTCGGGCCGCGGCTCGGAGAAGTTCTCGAAGTCGGCTGCGGCCCAGGTGAGGTTCTCGCCGGCGCCGTTCAGCCGGAGCCACTCGTCCCCGTCCCCCGGCTTCACCATCTCGGTCCAGCGCTTCAGGTCGGCGAGTTCCTGCCCGGCCGTCTGCGGGAAGAGGTGGTAGGCGATCCGCAGGGACAGCTCCCCCGACCTGGCGAGGTCGACGACCGTGGCGTAGTTGTCGGGGAAGTTCTGGAACCCGCCGGCCGCGTCGACCGCGGACGTCAGCCCGAACCGGTTGAGCTCCCGCAGGAAGTGGCGCGTCGACGACCGCTTGTCGGCCTCGTCGAGCGCGGGTGCCTTCGCCAGGGTCGAGTAGAGGATGAGGGCGCTCGGCGCCGCCAGCAGCACGCCGTTGGGTTCGCCGTCGCGGCCCCGGACGATCTGCCCGCCGCGCGGGTCGGGGGTCTGCCGGGTGAAACCGGCGGCCCGCACCGCGGCCCGGTTCATCAGCGCCGACTGGTACAGGTGGAGGACGAACACCGGGGTGTCGGGGGCGGCGGCGTTCAGCTCGGCGACGGTCGGCATCCGGCGCTCGGCGAACTGCTCGGCGGTCCAGCCGCCGACCACCCGGATCCACTGCCCCTTGGGGGTGCGGCCGGCCTGTTCGCGCAGCATCGCCAGGGCGTGGCGCAGACTGCGCACCCCGTCCCAGCGCAGCTCCAGGACGTAGTTGAGGCCGCCCCGGATGACGTGCAGGTGCGAGTCGTTGAGTCCGGGGACCACCCGGCGGCCCAGGGCGTCGACGACCTTCGTGCCCGGTCCGACGAGGTGGGCGAGGTCGTGGTCGTCGCCGAGGGCCGCGACGCGGCCGCCGCGGATCGCGACGGCGCGGGCCTCGGGGCGGGCGGGGTCGCCGGTGAACACCTGGGCGTTGCGGACGAGGAGGTCGGCCTGCCCGTCCTCCTGGCCCGGCTCGGGCACGAGGCCCGCCACCGGCATGCTCGTCGAAGGTGACGCGGTCGTGGTCATGCGAGTGCCTCGCGCAGCAGGTCGGTGGCGACGCCGAGGGCGAGTTCCGCGCCGCGCGTCCCGCGCAGCGCGTTCAGCATGACGAAGTCGTGGATGACCCCCTGGACGCGCAGGGCGGTGACGGGCACCCCGGCGGCACGGAGCTTCGCCGCGTACGCCTCGCCCTCGTCGCGCAGGACGTCCGCCTCGGCGGTGATCACCAGGGCCGGGGGCAGGCCGGTGAGCTGCTCGGGGGTGGCGCGCAGCGGCGAGGCGGTGATCTGTGCCCGCTCGGCCTCCTCGGTCGTGTACTGGTCCCAGAACCACTTCATGGCGTCGCGGCGCAGGAAGTAGCCCTCGGCGAACTGGTGGTAGGAGTCGGTGTCGAAGGCCGCGTCCGTGACCGGGTAGAAGAGGACCTGCTGGCGGAACGTCACGTCTGCGCGCTGCTTGGCCATGAGGGTGAGCGCCGCGCTCATGTTGCCGCCGACCGAGTCGCCGGCGACGGCGATCCGCGTGCCGTCGAGGTCCTTGTGGTGCCCCTCGCGGGCGATCCACCGGGCGACGCCGTAGTTCTGCTCGATCGCGACGGGGTAGCGCGCCTCGGGCGAGAGGTCGTACTCGGGGAACACCACGGCCGCCCCCGTGCCGACGGCGAGTTCGCGGACCAGCCGGTCGTGGGTGTGGGCGTTGCCGAAGACCCAGCCGGCGCCGTGGAGGTAGAGGACGACGGGGAGGACGCCGGTGGCGCCGCGCGGCCGGACGATCCGGGCGCGGACGTCGCCGGTCGGACCGCCGTGGACGGTCACCCACTCCTCGTCGACGGCGGGCAGGGGCACACCCTCACCGCTCTGGACGTCGTCCACGGCCTTGCGGCCCTCGGCCACGGGGATCTGGTAGAGGTACGGCGGCCGGGCGGTGGCCTCGGCGAACGCCTGGGCGGCGGGTTCGAGGACGGGTCGGTTGCTCATGCGGAGTTCTCCTTCTGGGTGTACGGGAGGGCGGAGGGGGGACGGGGCGGTCTCAGAGGCCGTACGCCTCCAGGAGCCGGAGCCAGACCTCGCTCACCGTCGGGAAGGCGGGAACGGCGTGCCACAGGCGTTCCAGGGGGACCTCGCCGACGATGGCCACGGTGGCGGTGTGGATGAGCTCGGTGGCCATCGGGCCGGTGAGCGTGCAGCCGACGACGACTCCCCGGGTCTCGTCGACGACGAGCTTGGCGAGGCCGCGGTAGTCGTCCGCGTGGAGCGCGGCGCCGGCGACGTCGTCGATGCGGTACTCCACCACGCGTACCGCGAGGCCCGCTGCGCGTGCCGCGCGTTCCGTGAGCCCGACGCTCGCGACCTCGGGGCGGGTGAAGACGGCCTGCGGGACGGCGAGGTGGCCGGCCTGCGCGCTCCACGGCTGCCGGCCGCCGGTGTCGGCGGGGCGCCCCGCGGCCCGCTCGGCGATCGCCGCCGCGCAGGCCCGGGCCTGGTACTTGGCCATATGGGTCAGCGGCGCCCGGCGGTTCACGTCGCCGACGGCGTAGAGCCAGTCGCCCTCGACCGCGGTGACCCGGCAGGTGTCGTCGACCGGGAGCCAGTCACCGGCCGGCAGTCCCACCGACTCCAGGCCGAGGTCCGCGGTCCGCGGGCGCCGTCCGACGGCGGCGAGGACCTCGTCGCAGACGAGGGCGGTGCCGTCGTCGGTGTGCACGGTCACCGTGCGGGAGCCCTCGTCACGGGCGACCCGGACGGCCGACACCCCGAAGCGGATCGTGACGCCGAGGTCGCTCAGCCCGCGGGTGACCTCTTCGCCGGCACACGGCTCCCAGCCGGTGAGCAGGGCCTGGTCACGGACGAGCAGGGTGACGGCGGAGCCGAGCGACCGCCACGCGGTGGCCGTCTCGCAGGCCACCACTCCCCCGCCGATGACGAGGAGCCGCCCGGGCACCGCATCGGCCGTGGTGGCCTGCCGGTTGGTCCACACGCCGATCCGGTCGAGCCCTTCGACCGGCGGCAGTGCGGGTTCGGTGCCGGGGCCGAGGACGACCGCGTGGCGGGCCCGCAGGGTACGGACGGTGCCGTCGGCGCCCGTCACCTCCACCCGGCGCTCGCCGGCGAGCCGTCCGTGCCCCCGTACGAGCGCGATGCCCGCGCCGGCGAGCCAGTCGGCCTGGCCGGTGTCGTCGCCGCGCCCGGTGAAGCGGTCACGGCGGGCCAGGACGCGCGCCGGGTCGAGCGGCGCCGTGACCGTCTGCCGGGCCCCGTCGACCGACCGGGCCTCCGCCCGGGCGGCGCCGGGTCGCAGCAGGGCCTTGCTCGGCACGCAGGCCCGGTAGGAGCACTCGCCGCCGACCGCGTCGGCCTCGACGACGGCGGCGGTCAGGCCGGACCGCACGAGCCGGTCGGCGACGACCTCGCCGCCCGGGCCGCCGCCGACCACGACGACGTCGTACGTGTCCATCAGCCGTGCACCAGAGGGGTGTCCACGAGGTGCTCGGCCAGGAACCACACCTGCGCCTCGCCGGTCCGGACGACCTCGGAGACCAGCAGGTCCGCGCTGCCCTCGTCGCCCTCCCCGGAGAGCCGGGCGGCGGCGTCGCGGGCGTCGATCAGGATCCGCTCGTGCGCGTCGAGGAGCCGCGACAGCATGACGGGCACCGGCTCGACGCCGTCCGGCGGCCGGGGCACCGACGTCAGCTCGGCGACGTGGCGCGGGTCGCCGACGGCGACGCCGCCGAGGCTCTGGACGCGCTCGGCCAGTGCGTCCACGACGGCCAGCTGGGCCTCCGCGTGCTTGTCCAGCATCAGGTGGAGCGCGTAGAAGGTGGCTCCGCGCATGAGCCAGTGGTGCTTCTTGTACAGGGAGTACAGGATCTGGGTGTCGGCGAGCACGCGGTTCAGCCGCTGGCACGCGTACATGCGGGTGTCGTGGCCGAGGCCGATCGGCAGCTGCTTGAGGGTGCCGTACGCCTGGGTCTCGGGGCCCTTCTGGTGCAGCAGCGGCTGACCGCCGCCGTGCGGGATCGTCGGGGTGTCCATCGGATGCTCCTGTTCGGGAGGAAGGGGGAAGGGGCCCGGCCGCCCGGTCGGGGGTGGGCGGACGACCGGACCCGGTCGGCGCGGCTCGTGCTCAGCGCCCGGCGTCCGCCGGGGCGGGCCGCCGGTGCAGCACGAGCCGGGTGAGGAGTCCGCTGCCGAGACCGGCGGCGAGCGCGAGGGCGGCCCCCCACAACGGGTACGGCGTGAGGCCGAGGGCCGCGTCGAGGGACCAGCCGCCCGGGCCGGTGGCGGCGAGGGCGGCGGCGGTGCCGATGAGGACGAGCGGGTACTCGTACCCGTCGTTCTGCACCCACAGGCCGTGCCGCCACTTCACGGTGAGGGCGACGGTCATGACCCCGATGGTGCCGGTCGCGGCGAGCGGGGTCAGGAGGCCGGCGGCGAGCAGCAGACCGGATCCGATCTGACCACCGCCCGCCGCCAGCGCGGTGAGGGCCCCGCCGCGGAAACCGTCGGCACGGAACTCCTCGGTACCGCCCTGAAGTCCCTTGCCGCCCAGGTGCGTGCTGACCTTCTGCACACCGTGGCCGGCGACGAGCAGTCCCACCAGCAGACGCAGGATCAGAATGCCGGTGTCCACGGAGGTCAGCCGGCCGCGTGCGCGCCGATGACGGTCTGCGCGTACACGACGCCCAGGCCGTACGCGCCCGCGTGGGCCTTGACGATCTCCATGACCGCGCCGTACGTCTCCTGGCGCGCCCAGTCCCGCTGGAGCTCCAGGAGCACCTGCACCCAGGTCACCGGCACCGCGCCGGCGGCGATCATCCGCTGCAGCGCGTGCTCGTGGGCGGCCGGGCTGACGCCGCCGGAGGCGTCGGTGACGACGTACACCTCGTAGCCCTGCTCCAGCGCGGAGAGCGCGGGCAGGACGAGGCAGACCTCGGTCCACAGACCCGCCAGGACGATCTTCTTGCGCCCGGTCGCCTTGACCGCGGCCACCAGCGCCTCGTCCTCCCAGGCGTTCATGGTGGTGCGGTCGATGACCTCGTTCTCGGGGAACACCTCGGCGAGCTGCGGCAGCAGGGGGCCCGAGAAGGACTCGGCGGCGACCGTGGTCAGCACGGCCGGAACGTCGAACGCCCGCGCCGCCTTGGCGAGACCCACGGTGCTGTTGATGATCGCGGCACGGTCGCCGCTGCCCGTGCCGAAGAACATCTGCGGCTGGTGGTCCACGAAGAGCATGACCGAGTTGTCAGGCGTGAGCAGGTCCTTGCTCGGAGCGGCCTGCACCTGGGTGATGTCGAACATGAGGGGGCCTTTCACAGGTAGGTGACGCGCCGACCGCCTGCGCGGCTCGGCACGTTCCTCACGCTACGAGCGCCCCCACCGCCCCAGTTGACCTCCTGCGCCCAGCGGTTGGCACGCCGACGCACAACCGCCGTGGCGGGGCCGCAGGCCGTTGTGCCTGCGGCCCCGCCGGAGCGTCCGGGTCAGGAGGGGTCGCCGTACTGGAGGCCGCGTCCGTTGGTGCCGACGTACACGCGGCCGAAGACGTCGGGGTCGCCGGTGACGACCCCCACACCGCCGATGCTGCCCCACCGGTGGGCGTCGTCGTTGACGCGGACCCAGGTGGCGCCCTTGTCGGTGGAACGGAAGACGCCGTGGACGTCCTTGACGGTGCCGATCAGGTACAGGGCCTGGTAGGAGGCGCCCGGTGCGGCCTTGCCGAAGCCGAGGGCGGCGGCCGACTTCACCGTGGTGAGCGGGGCGAAGGTGCGGCCCCCGTCGGTGGAGTGCAGCAACCCCTGGCCGCCGTCGGCGATCCACAGGTCTCCGGCGATGCCGGGGACGGCCGTGAGGCGGCCGGAGGGCAGGCCGGTCGCCCGGGCGGTGAAGGTCGCCCCGCCGTCGGTGCTGGCGTACAGCGTGCCGCGGAAGAGGGAGTAGAACGTGGCGGCCGAGGAGCGGTCGGCGACGACCACGGCGTCGGTGCCCAGACCGCCGACCTTCGACCAGCTCGCCCCCTTGTCGGTCGAGCGGTACGGGACCTGGCCGGCCTGGGCCCAGACGATGGTCGAGCCGTCGGCCGCGAGCGCGACGTGGCCGTCCTGCGCGCCGGCCACCGGCTCGGCCTTGAAGCCGCTCCAGCTGATGCCGCCGTCGGTGGAGTAGGCGCCGTCCTGCGCGCCGCCGTGGCCGACGCGGACCATCATCGAGGGCAGGGACTGGGCGAAGTCGATGTCCGTGCTGTTGGCCATCACCGGATTGCTCAGCCGCCCGGCCGGGACCTTGTGCAGGTCGTCGTGACGGAAGCCGCCCTGGTCGCCCATGGCGGTGACGACAGCGGCACCACCGGGCGGGGCGATCGCGTCCATCAGCGCGGTCTCCTCCAGCCCGCGGGCCCCCGCGGTCCAGTGGCTGGTGCCGCCGCTGTCGGTGGCGTGGGCGTCCTTGCTGCGCCAGATGCCGTTGCCGGTGCCGTACAGCACGTGCCCGGAGTCGAAGGGGTCGACGGCCAGGGCGGTCATCCAGTGCCCGGTGCCGGTCCCCACGTAGGGAGCGGCGGAGGCGTCCCGCACCGACGCGTCGGACAGGGCCTTCCAGGTCGTGCCGCCGTCGGTGCTGCGGTAGATCTCGTCCCCGGGCCACCAGCGGTCGAGGGTGGTGACCATCACCGTGGACGGCCGGCGCGGGTCGACGGCCAGGCCGGAGAACCCGTAGCCGCCCTGGGACGGGGAGACGTTCCTCCACGCCCCGCCGGCCGGTGCGTACTTCCAGACCGATCCCGCCGTCACACCGTTGGGGCCGAGGGCGTCGGTGTACGTCAGGTACAGCGAGCCGTCACCGGCGACCACGCCGTGCTGCGGCATCTGTCCGGTGGGCTGCCCGGGGACGGCCTGCCAGGTGCTGCCGCCGTCGGTGGAGCGGTACAGGGAGGTGGACCGGTCGGCGACGCCGACGTAGACCGTCCTGCTGCCGGCCGGGCCGTACGTCACGAAGGAGATGCCCGCGCCGCTGCTCGCCCCGTCCTTGACGGGGAACGAGGAGACCTGGCTCCATGTCGCGCCGTGGTCGGTGCTGCGCCACAGGCCGTTCTTGCGGGTGCCCAGGAGCAGGGTGCCGTTGTCCGCGGGGTCGATCGCCAGCCGTTCGCCCGTCCCGCGGCCGTCCTCGTTGCCGCCCAGCTTGAAGGGCAGGTCGGTGCGCCGGAAGGTGCGGCCGCGGTCGGTGGAGCGCAGGATCGCGCCGTTGCCGGCCCAGTCGTTGGTGTAGGTGCCGGTGGCGAGGTAGAGCCGCTCGGGGTCGACCGGATCGGTGGCCAGCGCGTCGATGCCCAGCAGGTTCCAGTCCTTCTCGCCGAGCCAGTCGGTCAGCGGGATCCACTGCTCGGCGCCGGCGTCCCAGCGGTAGGCGCCGCCCATGTCGGTACGCGCGTACAGCAGGCCCTTCTCCCGCGGGTTGAACACCAGCCCGGTGACGTAACCACCGCCCACCACCTGGGCGTTGCGCCACGTGTACGGTCCGGATCCGGGCGCCTGGCTCCCGGTCGTCCGCACCAGCTTCCACTGCTGGTTGGTGCCGCCGTGGCCGCGGTACTGGATCACTGCCGCGCCGTCGGCCGTGGAGCCGCCGGAGACGTCCAGGACCAGGCCGCTCCTGCGGGAGGTGAGGACGACGGCGTCGGAACCGCTCACGTCGTCGATCCGCCATTGCTGGGAGGGGGAGGAGCTGTCGGTCTGCTGCTCGGCGGCGGCCGCCTGGGCGGTCGCATCCCCCGCCATGCCCAGGACCTTGCCGCTGTTGCGGTTCACCAGCTGGTAGTAGCCGTCCCCGGTGGGGCGCAGCTTCCACTGCTGGTTGGCGGTGTTCTGGTCGGTCCACTGCTGGATGCGGGTGCCGTCGGCGGTGGAGAAGGCGTTGACGTCCAGCGCCTTGCCGCTGCGGACGGAGACCAGCCGGTAGTAGGCGTCGCCGTCGACCGGCGCGGCGTGCAGGTCGTCCTGCACGAACAGGAAGTACGGCACGACGACGGCGGGGACACCGAGCAGCAGTCCGGTCCCGGCCCAGCGGCGGCGGTGACGCCCGCGGCGCCCGCTGTTGGTGGGGTTCTTCATGGGGAGGTGTTCTCCTTGCATATCACCGTGGGTGGGACAGGTCAGCGCTGCAGGGTGAGCAGACCCGGCCGGTACGGCAGTCGGTCGTAGGGCCCGCCCGCCGAGGGGGACTTGCCCTGGTGGAGGAAGCGCAGGTTGCAGGGGTCGACGGTCATCGTCTGGTCGGGGTTGTCGCGGACCAGGTCACCGTGGCTGATGTCGTCGGTCCAGGTGGCACCGCTGTTCGCCTTGCCCGCGAAGGGGTTGCTCTCGCTGTCGGCCTGGGGGGTCCAGGCACCGCTCAGGCTGGTGGCCGTGAACGAGCGGAAGTAGCGCGCCTGGTTCGCACCCCTGGCCTCGACGATCATGAGGTACTGGTTCCGGCCCTGGACCTTGTAGACCTGCGGCGCCTCGAAGAGCTTCTCGGGCGTGTCGCTCATGACCGTCGTGTACGAGGAGCCGAAGGTGCCGGGGAAGTTTCCGATCGGCATGCTCGCCCGGTAGATCTTGCCGTTGTCACCGGCGAAGAACAGGTGGATGTTCTGGTCGTCGGCGATCAGGGTCTGGTCGATCGGGCCGGTGGGGGACTCGGTGCGGGGGATGCTTCCGGTGAACAGCGGCTGCGGCGCGGACCATCCGTCGGGCTTGCTCGGGTCGCTCGACGTCCGGTAGGCGAACGGCCACGGACCCCACTGGTACGCCAGCACCCAGATCTTCTTGGGCGCGAAGTAGAACAGCGTGGGGGCCACCGCGGCCTGGCTCATGCCCGACTGGCCGGCCGACGCCATGTCCGACCAGTTCGTGAAGGGGCCGAACATCAGGGAGCCGTACGCGGATCCCGAGAAGTTCGTCCCGTAGACCAGGTGCTTGCCGTGGTACGTCACGTGGGTGAAGTCCTTCAGGGAGGCCCACCCGTTCGCCGGCTGCGCCAGCGCACCCGTCGACGTCCACCGGTACGTCGACGGCAGGGCACACGTACCGCCCGTCGGCGTAGGGGTGGTCGGCGTCGACGTTCCGGACAGGCCGGTCCACTTCTGGTTGCCGCCGGACCAGCAGGAGTACAGCTGGATCCTGGTGCGGTTGGCGGTGGCCGCGCCGACGGCGTCGAGGCACAGCCCGGACCGGACCCCGGCGATCGTGCCGTCGGCGTTGATGTTCCACTGCTGGCCGACGCCGCCGTCGCAGTCCTCGATGACCACCGCGGTGCCGTTGCCGGTGCCGCCGCCCCTGGCGTCCAGGCACTTGGTGCCGTAGATCATCAGCTGCTTGCCGGAGGTGTAGGTCCAGCGCTGGTTGGTTCCCCCGTGGCAGTCCCACAGCTGCGCCTGGGTGCCGTTGACGGGTGGAGTCGGCGATGTCGAGACAGCGGCCGGAGGCGACGCCCTTGATCGTCCCGGTACCGGTCCCGCCGCCGGTGGCGGGGGCCGTCTTGAGGGCGTTCACGACGGCGGTGTAGGCGGGCTTGGGGTTGCCGTTGTCGTCGAACAGCAGGGGGCTCTCCCCTCGGCGCCAGGAGTCACTGTCCCGGATGCCCCATACGGTGATGCCGGTGCACCGGGCCACGGCCAGGCAGGCCTTGACCGTGGCGGCGTAGTGGGTCGGCGACGCCTGGGCGATGTCCAGCTCGGTGATCTGCACGTCGACGCCCAGGGCGGCGAAGTTGGCCAGGGTGGTCCGGAAGCTCGCCGGGGGGCCGCCGGCGCCGAAGTGGCTCTGGAACCCGACGCAGTCGATCGGCACGCCACGCGACCTGAAGTCCTTGACCATGCTGTAGACGCCCTGGGTCTTGGCGTCCGACCAGTTCTCGATGTTGTAGTCGTTGTAGCAGAGCTTGGCGGAGGAGTCGGCGGCCCGGGCGGTGCGGAACGCTTCCTCGATGAAGCCGTTGCCCAGCACGTTCTGGAACACCGAGCTGCGGTGCTGGGTGGAGCCGTCGGCGAACGCCTCGTTGACCACGTCCCAGGAATGGATCTTGCCCTGGTAGCGGGTCATCAAGGTGGTGATGTGGTGGTTCATCACACCGCGCAGCGTGTCCGGGTCGCCGATCGAGCTGACCCAGGACGGGAGCTGCGAGTGCCAGACCGCGGTGTGGCCGCGCAGGCGCTGGCCGTGCGCCGCGGCATGGCCGACGATCCGATCGGCCGGGCCGAAGGTGAACCTGCCGCGGGACGGTTCGACGGCGTCCCACTTCATCTCGTTCTCCGGGGTGATCATGGTGAACTCCCGGTCCAGGATGGCGGCGTACCTCCCGTCGCCGAGCCTGCCGGCGGCGACGGCGGTGCCGAAGTAGCGGCCCGAGGGCGCTGCCTGCGTGCCGAGGGGTGTCGCGGCTCCGGCCGAGCCGGGCAGGAGCGTCATGACACCGGCCACCAGCGCCGCGGCCGCCAGTCCGATCGTCAGTGTCCGGCGACGCCGACCGCGCCGGTGCAGGAGGGGGCGGCGGTCCTGCGTACCGGCCGCCCGGGGTCCATGGGTATGTCGCGTCATGGGGCGCTTTCTGCGTGAAGGTGCCTACGGGAGAGCGGGGAACCCCTCACGTCGGCTCACACGGTGAGCGGCGGGAAGGACACCCCACGAAGTGGAGGCTCCCGAACACGCGGCCGCGTAACAGAAATGTGGCGCCGCCCCGGAGATCGTCCCGTGATGCATCTCGCAGGCAGAAAGTGTTACGCCGCACCCCGCGGTCCGGCCGTCCCCGTGCAAGGGGAGGCCGGCGGGGTGCAGGGGGAGGCCGGCGTGCTCACGGAGCGGTTCCTACGACCGGGCCTCGCGGACGACGAAGGAGGCCTGGCCGGCGAAGGCCCGGGTGCCGTCGGAGCCGTCGAGCCAGATGCCGCCGTCGCGGTGGCGGACGACCGATCCGGGGTAGTTGTGGGAGTGCAGGGTCACCGACCCCGCGACCACCCCGGGGCGCGGACAGAAGGTGGCGTCCTCCCGGAACAGTTCGCTGCCGTCGTCGGTGCTCAGCCGCAGCCGCAGATAGTGGTGCCGCAGGTAACGACCGTCCGCCGCACGGAAGGTGACGCAGTGTCGGTCGGCCAGGCCCTGGACCACCGTGAACGTGACGCGCTGCCGCGTCTGCGCACTGCTGGACGCCGAGACCCGGCCCAGCGTCGCGAAGTCCTCCGCATACGTCAGATACAGGGCGGGTTCGTCCACGGACTCCAGTGAGCGTGCGCCCAGCGGCACCGTACCGGCGGCGGCGGACGGATTCGCCGACGGCGAGCCGGACGGCGTAGGGGTGCCCGACGGGACCGGCGTGGGACTGCCGACCGCGGGAGCGGCGGTGACACCGGGCGCCCGGGGCGCCGGTTCCGGCCAGGCTGCGTAGGTGGCGGCCCCGGTGACGAGCACCGCGCCGGCGGCGAGGCTCACCAGCGGATGAGCGGTCACGGCGTGGAGTTTGCCGGTCAGTGCGCCGGGCAGACCGCCTCCCCCCGTCGCCGTGCCGGCGGCGACGGGGGCCAGGGCCGCCCCGGCGGCGCTCGCCGCCGAACCCGACAGCAGTCCCTCGGCGGTCAGCGCGGCGATCAGCCCGGCGGGTACGGCCAGGGGTGCGAGGCCGAGGAGCAGGAGCTCGGCAGGGACCCGACTCTCCGTCGTCGCCGTGCAGACCGGGCAGTCGCGGGTGTGCCGCGCGATCCGCTTGCGCCACACCGAGGCAGGCAGACCGTCCCAGCCGGCGACGGTCTCGCCCAGCTGCGGGCAGCGCGGGTGGGCCTCCAGCGCGGCGACGATCGTCCGGCTCAGGTCCAACTGCTCGCGCATGCGTTGCAGGCGCACTCCCGCGTGGGCGACCGTGAGGCCCGTCGCGGCGGCCAGGTCCTCACGGCTCAGCAGTCCGGCGCGCTCCTGCCACCACAGCGACAGCAGCACCCGGTGGTCCGGGTCGAGCCACCGGCCGGCTTCCGCGATCCGACGGCGCTCGTCCGACACATGGAGCCGCAGGATCGTCGCGTCCTCGGGTTCGGGGCCGGCATCCGGCAGATGGAGTGCCTCGTCGATGACCGTGGTCCGGTCGGCGACGGCGCGCTGCCGGTTCCCGTGGGTGTGTATCTGGCGGATGGTGATCGACACCAGCCAGGAGCGGAAGCTGTCGGGGGCGCGCAGGGCCGGCAGATCGCGCACCACGCGCATCAGCGTTTCCTGGACGACGTCGTCGACGTCGGCATGGGCGTGCAGCGCGCGTCGGACGATGTTGTAGATCAACGGCAGGTAGGCGGCGACGAGCTCGTCACGCGCCCGGTCGTCCCCGGCCTGCGCCGCGACGACCAGCCGTGCGTGGTCCGCGTCCATGAGCCCCATTCCCACCCTCCTCGTCACGGCGTCAGACCCTAACCTCCGCACAGGTGTGCGCCCAAAGCCCTCGCCTCGGGCCAAGGGGTGTTAGCGCTCACAGTGTTCCCCGGAGCGGCGCGTATCAAGAACGGATAACAGTCACAACAGGCCTTGAGTTACCAGTGTGTTAGCGCTCACAATGTCTCGCATTCGTCGGCCACCGCTCGTCGGGGCCGGCGCTTCATCCCGCCTCCGCACCGCCGCTCCTTCGACCGGACCCATCGCCCCCAGGGGCTCCGCCTGGTACGACGCACGTCCCGAGAGGATCCACGACATGGCCCACAGAGCCCTCCGCATCATCACCGCCACCGCCCTGGCCGGCAGCCTGCTGACCGCCTGCACCACCGAGCCCGCACCCACCGGCGGCCCCGGCAGCGCCGGCAAAGGCTCCTCCGACGGCAAGCTGGTGCTCGGGTTCGCCCAGGTGGGGGCCGAGAGCGGCTGGCGCACCGCCAACACCAAGTCCGTACGCGAGGCGGCCGAGAAGGCCGGCGTCACCCTGAAGTTCTCCGACGCCCAGCAGAAGCAGGAGAACCAGATCAAGGCGATCCGCACCTTCATCCAGCAGAAGGTGGACGTCATCGCCTTCTCGCCGGTGGTCGAGTCCGGCTGGGACACCGTCCTGAAGGAGGCCAAGAACGCCGGCATCCCGGTCATCCTCACCGACCGCGCCGTCGACTCGCAGGACACCTCCCTCTACCGGACCTTCCTCGGCTCCGACTTCGTCAAGGAGGGCCAGGAGGCCGGCAAGTGGCTGGTGAAGGAGTACGCGGGAAGCTCCGCGCCGGTCAACGTCGTCGAGCTCCAGGGCACCACCGGCTCCGCCCCCGCCAACGACCGCAGGGCGGGCTTCGCCGAGGCCATCAAGGGCGACCCCAAGTTCAAGGTCGTCGACTCCCAGACCGGGGACTTCACCCGCGCCAAGGGCAAGGAGGTCATGCAGGCCTTCCTCAAGTCCCACAAGGACATCGACGTCCTGTACGCCCACAACGACGACATGGCTCTGGGCGCCGTCCAGGCCATCGAGGAGGCGGGCAAGAAGCCGGGCACCGACATCAAGGTGATCTCCGTCGACGGCATCAAGGACGCCTTCGTCGCCATGCAGGAGAAGAAGATCAACGTGGTGGTCGAGTGCAACCCGCTCCTCGGCGACCAGCTGATGGAACTCGCCAAGAAGGTCGCCGCCGGGGAGGACGTCCCGCGACGGATCGAGGTCAAGGAGGGTGTCTTCACCCAGGACCAGGCCGCGGCGGCCCTGCCCGGCCGCCAGTACTGACCCCCGCCCGCACCGGACCGGGGGCGGCCCTCGCGCCGCCCCCTTCCTCAGGAGAGGAGGGCGGAGGGCAGCCC
>NZ_RPRY01000173.1 GCF_003949795.1 Streptomyces sp. WAC06614 | reverse complement strand
CCCTCGGTCGTCGGCTCCGATCGGTTTTCCGCCAATCTCCCCTGGCCCGGTCGCGCGCTCTTCGAAGAGCGCGCGACCGGGCCAGGGGAGATTGGCGGAAAACCGATCGGAGCCGACGACCGAGGGGAGAGCCCGCCATGACCACGGAGGCGGTCGCACCGGGGGCCGTCTGGTCCGCCGCGCTGCACGCGGAGGTCCAGCAGTTCTACGCGCACCAGATGCAGCTCCTGGACCTCGGTGAGGCGGAGCAGTGGTCGCTGACCTTCACCACGGACGCCGTCTTCGACGTGCCCACGCTGCCCGAGCCGGTCCGGGGGCGGCCCGGGCTGGTGGCCGCGGTGCGCCGGGCCCGCGCCGAGCCGGCGGCGGCGGGCGAGCGGCACCGGCACTTCATGGGCATGGCGGACGTGCGGCCGCTGCCGGACGGGACGGTGGCCGTGCGCTCCTACACGATCGTGTACGCCACCCCGGTCGGCGGCGCGTCCCGGGTGCACCGCACGTGCGTGTGCGAGGACGTGCTGGTGCGCGGGGCGGACGGGACGCTGCGGGTCGCCCACCGGGTGGTCAGCCGGGACGACCTGCCCTGACCCGTCAGGCGTGGCAGGCGGGCAGGCCCCCGTGGTAGTCGGTCATCTCGGCGAACAGCGCGGGCACGTCCAACGGCTCCCCCGGCCGGGCCCCGCGCAGTTCGGCGTAGGCCCGGTGCAGGTTGGGCACCAGCCGTTCCGCGTCGAGCAGGCCGGCGTACGGGCCGGGGCCGGTGAGCCGGGCGAGGTCGAGCGGTCCGAGGCCGGCCTCGAAGCCGTCCCGGGCCAGGGCGCGCAGCCAGCGGAAGTAGCCCTCGTCGGCGTCGAGGAGTTCGGGGCCGCCGACCGGGCCGTGGCCGGGCACCACGACCAGCGGGTCCAGGGCCCGCAGCCGTTCCAGCGCGGCCAGGGAGCCGGTGACCGAGCCCATCAGGCAGAACGGGGTGATGCCCGACATCACCACGTCGCCCGTGAACAGGACCCGCTGCGCGGGCAGCCAGACCGCGATGTCGTTGGTGGTGTGCGCGGCCGGGCCCAGGTGCAGCAGATCGATCCGGACCCCGCCGGTCCACAGCGTGAGCGTGTCGGTGAACGTCAGGTCCGGCAGCGCCACTTCGAGCTCGCCCCAGCACACGTCGGGCCACAGGCTGGTCAGATGGAGCCCGGTGGCCAGCATCGCGGCCCGGGCGCTCTCGTGGGCGACGACCACGGCCTCGGGGAACCGGCTGTTGCCGAAGGTGTGGTCGCCGTGGAAGTGCGTGTTGACCAGGGTGCGCGGGGGCCGTCCGGCCCGGGCCAGGACCAGCTCCCGCAACCGGCGGGCCCGGCTCTCGGTGGCCGCGGTGTCGACCAGGGTGCAGGCGCCGCCGTCGCCGACGACCAGGCCGGCGTTGTTCAGGCACCAGCCGCCGTGCGGCTGGAGGTAGGCGTGCACCCCGGCGGCGACCTCGACCAGCCGGCCGTCGGGCGCGGGCCGCGCGCTCATGCGGCCGTGCCCGGCCGGGGGCGGGTGAGGACCATGGCGCTCTGGAAACCGCCGAAGCCGCTGCCGACCGTCAGGACCGTGTCGCTCCGGTGCTCGCGCGCGGTCAGCGGGGTGTAGTCGAGGTCGCAGTCGGGGTCGGGCTCGTGCAGGTTCGCCGTGGGCGGCACGGTGCCGTGCTCGATGGCCAGGGCGCAGGCGGCCACCTCCAGGGCGCCGATCGCGCCGAGCGAGTGCCCGATCATCGACTTGATGGAGCTGACCGGCACCTGCCGGGCCCGCTCCCCCAGGCTCCGTTTGAACGCGGTCGTCTCGTGCCGGTCGTTCTGCTTGGTGCCGGAGCCGTGGGCGTTGATGTAGTCGACGGCGGACCGGTCCAGGCGGGCCTCGTCGAGGGCGGCGCGGATCGCCGCGGCCATCTCGGCGCCGTCGGTCTTCAGCCCCGTCATGTGGTACGCGTTGCTGCGCGAGGCGAAACCGGCGATCTCGGCGTAGAGGTGCGCGCCGCGGCGCCGGGCCCGCTCCAGCTCCTCCAGGACGACCACGGCGGCGCCCTCGCCGAGGACGAAGCCGTTGCGGGTCCGGTCGAACGGGCGGGAGGCGGTGGCGGGGTCGTCGTTGCGGGGGCTGGTGGCCTTGATCGCGTCGAAGCAGGCCACGGTGATCGGGGAGATCGGGGCCTCGGTGGCGCCGGCCACCATGAGGTCGGCGCTGCCCTCACGGACCAGTTCGACGGCGTGGCCGAGGGCGTCCAGGCCCGAGGTGCAGCCGGTGGACACCAGGGAGACCGGTCCTTCGGCGCCGGTGTCCCGGGCCACCTCCGCCGCCAGGGAGCTCGGGACGAAGTGGTCGAAGAGATGGGCCGCGGCCCGGTGGTGGTCCACCTCCCAGCGTGCGCCCTGCTCGCTGACCAGCGGGTACTGGGTGTCCAGACCCGTGGTGCAGCCGACCGCGCTGCCCAGGGTGACGCCGGTGCGGTGCGGGGTCAGCTCGGGTCCGGCCAGTCCGCTGTCGGCGACGGCCTCGCGGGCGGCGGCAAGCGCGAACTGCGCCGCCCGGTCCAGGCGCCGCGCCTGCTCGGGGCCGATGCCGTGGTGGGCGGGGTCGAAGTCGGCCTCGGCGGCGATGCGCGAGCGGTAGCCGGTGGCGTCGAAGAGGGTGATGGCCCGGGTGGCCGTCCGGCCCGCGGTCAGCAGCGACCAGAAGTCCTTCACGCCGACCCCGCCGGGGGCCACCACCCCGATCCCGGTGATCACGACCCGTCTCATCGGTGTCCCTCCTCGTGGTCCCCCGGTGCGGCTGCCGTCCGAGCGTCGCCGAGGGCGCTGGAGGATCGCTCGAACCCGAGCCCACGCGCGGCCCGCCGGTGCTAGGCCGTCACGAACGCCGGCAGCGGGGCCTCCGCCACCAGGTGGCGCGGCAGGGACAGGGCGAAGTGGTGCTCGATGACCGTCAGGGTGCGGCGTTCGCGGACGGCCGGCGGTTCCGTGGCGGGGCGGGCGTCGGTGCCGTCCGGGTGCAGGACGTGCGCCGCGACCAGGGCCGGCAGGAGGTGGTCGGGGCGGTGGCCGCCGCGCCAGGCCTCCTCGCCGAGGGCGAAGCAGCACACGACCTCGCCGTCGCGGGCGTAGGCGAACTGCTTCGGCGGGTGGTCCGGCTGCGGGTCCAGGTGGACGGCCTCGACCCCGCCGCGCGCGACCTCGGCCAGCCGGTCCGCCCCGGCCGGCAGGCCGTGCTCCACGGCGAAGGACCAGCCGCCGAAGGCGCCGACCCGGGCCACCCCGTCCCCGTCGACGGTCGAGGCGGCCAGGCTCCACGCGCCGGTGGGGTCCAGCGGGCCGGGGGCCGGGCCCGGTACCGCGCCGAGCCGGGCGGCGAGTTCCTCGGGCCCGATGCCCCGGGCGAAGGTCAGCCCGGCGTACCAGTCCGGCCAGTCCACCAGCCACCCGATGCCAGTCTCCACGGTCCCCTCCCCCGGTCCCGGACCCCGCCCACGGTAGGGCCCGCGCGCCCGGTTCGTGGGCGTTTGCGGAAGCGGCCGCCGGCCGCCGCCCCGATCAGGCCATCCCCCGCGTACGGGCGCGGCGCGCGGGCCCGGCTACTGCGGCCGCACCGCCTCGACCGGGGCGGGTTCCGCCGGGCCGGCCGATTCCAGCAGGTACGGTACGTCGATCACCGCCACGCCCGGCTGGAACAGCAGCCGGGCCTTGAGCCGCAGCGCGTTCTGGTTGTGCAGCGGCTGCTCCCACCAGTGGCCGACGACGTACTCGGGGATCACCACCGACAGCACGGCCCCGGGATCCTCCCCGGCCAGTTCCTGGACGTGTGCCAGGACCGGCCGCACGACCTCGCGGTACGGCGAGTGCAGGACCTTCAGCGGCACCCCGGGGTCGTGCCCCTCCCATGCCTCGCGCAGCCGCCGTGCCTCCGCCTCGTCGGCCGCGACGGTCACGGCCGTCAGCGTGTCCGGGCGCAGCGCCTGGGCGTAGCCGAGCGCCTTGAGGGTCGGCGCGTGCACGGCGGAGACCAGCACCAGCACGTTGTGCCGCGGCGGCTTGTGCGGCCGGTCCCGGGGGCCGACCGCCACCTGCCGGCCGACCTGGTCGTAGTGGCGCCGTACGCCCTTCATCCCGAAGAACAGCAGCGGCATGGCGATGACGACCAGCCAGGCCCCGTGGGTGAACTTGGTGATCAGGACGATGACCAGCACCACCGCCGTCATGGTCGCTCCGACGGCGTTGATGGCGAGCCGCCGGTGGATGTGCACCCGCTGGGACCGGGGCGTGGCGGGCGCGGCCAGTTCGCGCCGCCAGTGCCGGACCATGCCGGCCTGGGAGAGGGTGAAGGAGACGAAGACGCCGATGATGTAGAGCTGGATCAGCCGGGTGAGGTTGGCGTCGAAGGCCACGATCAGGGCGATCGCGACGAGCGCGAGCAGGACCACGCCGTTGGAGTAGACGAGCCGGTCGCCGCGGTTGGAGAGCTGGCGGGGCGCGTACCGGTCCCGGGCCAGGATCGAGGCGAGCATCGGGAAGCCGTTGAACGCCGTGTTGGCGGCCAGGATCAGCACGCCCGCGGTGACCGCCTGGAGCAGGTAGAACAGGACGTGCCAGCCGCCGAAGGTGGCCCGGCCGATCTGGGCGAGCGCGGTGGAGGTCGGGGTGCCGGGCGGCAGGCCCAGCTCGGTGGGGTCGGCGGCGACGTGCACGTGGTAGGCCATGGCCAGCACGGTGATGCCGGAGAACATGGTGACGGACAGGAAGCCCATCGCCGTGAGCGTGGCGGCCGCGTTGCGGCTCTTGGGCTTGCGGAAGGCGGGGACGCCGTTGCTGATGGCCTCCACCCCGGTCAGGGCGGTGCAGCCGGAGGCGAAGGCGCGCATCGCCAGCAGCACCAGCGCGAGCCCGGTGTACGTGCCTTCGGCGGTGATCGGCAGGTCGGCGGACTCGGCGCGGATGGTCTCGCCGGTGGCCAGGCGTACGGCGGCCACGGCGAACATGACGTAGACGACGAGGACGAACCCGTAGGTCGGCACGGCGAAGACCCGGCCGGACTCGCGCACGCCGCGCAGGTTCATCACCGTCAGCAGCACCACGAAGGCCACGGCGAGCAGGACCTCGTGGTCGTTGAGCGCCGGGATCGCCGAGGTGATGGCGTCGACGCCGGAGACCACGGAGACGGCCACCGTCATCACGTAGTCGACGAGCAGGGCGCTGGCGGCGGTCAGGGCGGCGGTGGGCCCGAGGTTCTCGGAGCTGACCACGTAGGCGCCGCCGCCCCCGGGGTAGGCGTAGCAGGTCTGCCGGTAGGAGGCGACGACCACGACCAGCAGGAAGACGATGGCGGCGGCCGCGTACCAGGCGAGGTGGAGCAGGGCGACCCCGCCGAGGGCCAGGATCAGCAGGATCTCCTCGGTGGCGTACGCCACGGAGGACAGCGGGTCGCTGCAGAAGATGGGCAGGGCCAGCCGTTTGGGCAGGAGGGTCTCGCCCAGACGGGAGGTGTCCAGCGGTTCACCGACCAGGACGCGCTTCGCATTGATACGCCTCATCCAGGCATGATCGACCGTTTGGGCCCGGTTCGTCCGTTGTGACACCCGGTCGGGCCGTCACGCCAGTTCCTGCGCCCGGTACGCCAGCCACAGGTCGTGCCGGGCGCTCGGGGACTGCAGCAGCGAGCGTTCCAGCAGGACCTCGATCCGGGTCAGCCGCTTGCGGGCCCCCGGCACGGACAGGCCGAGGGCGGCCGCGGTCGGGGCCAGCTGGGCGTCGTGGCGCAGCCAGGTCCGCACCGTCTCCCAGGCCTCGGGCGGCGCGTCGGGGCCGGTCAGGGGGGCCAGTTGGCGACGGGCCCAGGCGGCCGGCCCGGCCGCCCGCAGGACGTCGTCCAGCGTGCCGGGGCCGGCGGCGCGGGTGCTCGGGCCCGCGCCGGAAGGAGCCGTGGTCCCCGGGTCGGCCGGCCCGGCCGCGGCGCCGCCGGGGGTCAGCCGCAGGGCCAGGGACAGCGCGGCCTGGTCGGCGAGCCGGTCGAGGTCCAGGCCGAGGACCGACTCCACCAGGCGCAGCCGCGTGGCCAGGGTGTTGCGGTGGATCTTCAGCAGCCGGGTGGCGTGCGAGGCGAAGCCCAGCCAGGCGTGCGCGGTGGCGCGCAGCTCCTGGGCGCCGGGGTCCTGCGGGCGCCGCGGCACGTACCGGTGCAGCGGCGCGAGCAGGGCGGCGGCCCAGCCGGCGCCGGCCTCGTGCGCGGCCAGCTCGGGTTCGGGTGCGCCGGCCCCGAACCGGGCGTGCCGTTCGCCCCGGCCGCGTGCGACGGCCAGGGCGTGGAACGCCTGGGTGTAGGCGGCCGGGGCCTGCCCCAGGTGGACCTCCTCGCTCACCCCGGCCACGCAGTCCGGGGCCACCGCCACCAGCGCCTCGGCGAGCGGGTCGTGGTCCGTGGAGGTCGCGGCGAGGTCGGTGGGCACCAGGACGATCAGGTGCCGGACGTAGACCGGGCAGCGCACGAGCCAGGCACGGCGGGCCGTCAGTTCCTCGCAGATCCGGGTGACGGCGGCGCGCCGGCCGACGGGGCACTCCACCACGTACATCCGCAGCGGGTCGGGCAGGGCGGGGGTGAGGGCCTCCGCGACCTGCCGGGCGACGGACAACCGGCCGTTCATCAGCAGGTGCAGGACGGCCTCGCGGGCCCGGGACTCCGCCGCGTCGACCCGTTCGGCCCGCTGCGCGGCCCGCTCCGCGCGCAGCACCAGGGCGAGCGGGACGGCGGCGTCGGCGAGCAGGGTGGAGGCGGCCGGCGGGTGCGGGCGCGGCAGGACGGCGGCCAGTACCCCGGCCCCGTCGAGGGCGAACAGCAGGGCGGTGGCCCCGGCGCCCTCCAGCACGGCCGAGCGCACCCTGCGGGCCGTCAGTTCCGCGGCGCCCCGGGCCGCGAGCGCGGCCTCGGGTCCGGCCGGCGGGCCGTCCCCGGCCGCCACCGCGTCGCCGTCCGGGTCGAGCACCCCGGTCCAGCCTCCGAGCCGGGTCCCCAGCCAGCGCAGCAGCGCCGTGGAACCGCCGGTGTGGGCGAGCCGGTGGGCCCTGAGGATGTCGTCGGAGCGGGTCCGGTCCGGTGCCGGCGCCCCCTCAACTGGCTGAATGACAGGTCCCCTTCGCTGCGGTGCGGTGCGCCGCAGCATTCAACCACCCAGCGGCCACTGTGCGCTGTGATACCCGTCTCGCAGGGTGACTGAGCAGATCGAAGCCGGTGTCCGGCCCGGACCCGCCTTAGATTGAGCCACGAGCGGTCGGGTCCCGGAGCCCACGGGGGAGGCGCCGGGACCCTGCTGTACCGCCGCCGGTTCACATCCGGGCGGCCGCCGCCTTGATGGCCTCGCGGATCCGGACGTACGTACCGCACCGGCAGATGTTGGCGATGGCGTCGATGTCCTCGTCGGTCGGCTCGGCGGTGCGCTTCAGCAGCGCGACCGCGGCCATGATCTGTCCGGGCTGGCAGAAGCCGCACTGGGCGACGTCCAGTTCCAGCCAGGCCTCCTGCACCGGGTGCAGCGTGTCGCCGTCGGCGAGCCCCTCGATGGTGGTGACCTCCCGCCCGGCGCAGGCCGACACGGGCACCACGCAGGGCCGGACCTCCTGGCCGTCGAGGTGGCTGGTGCACGCCTTGCAGACGTCCACCCCGCAGCCGTACTTGGGGCCGCGAATGTTCAGCAGGTCGCGCAGCACCCACAGCAGGGGCAGGTCGTCGGGGGCGTCCACGGTGACGCTGCGCCCGTTGACGGTGAAGGTGTGCGAGGGCACGTGGGTCGCTCCTGGATCTCGGGCTCAGCGGGGGTAGGGGGTGAAGTCGACGTCGAAGTCGAGGGGGAAGCGGCGCGGGCGGGTGCCGGTGGCCCGGGCGTAGGCGTTGGCGATGGCGCCCACGGCCGCCGGTACGCCGAGTTCGCCGGCGCCGCCCGGCTCGTCGCCGGTCGCGGGCAGCACGAACACCTTCACGTCGCGCGGGGTGTCCCGCTGGGTGGCCCAGTGGAACTGGCGGTAACTGCCCTCCAGCGGGAGTCCCTTGTCCAGGTGGAGTCCGGCCCGCAGGGTGGTGGAGAGGGCGTCGGTGAGCCCGCCGATCATCTGGGCCTCCAGGCCGCGCGGGTTGACCGGGCGGCCCACGTCCACGGCGACGACCGCCCGGGTGACCCGGACGTGCTCGGGGTCGCGGGTGTCGATCTCGACCAGGCAGGCGGTCCGGGACTTGTACTCCTCGTGGAAGGCGATGCCCTGGGCGCAGCCGGCGGGCATCGGCCGGCCCCACTGCCCCTCGGTGGCCACCTTGTCGAGGACGGCGCGCTGCGCGTCGGTCTTGAGGAAGGCCCGGCGGAAGGCGTACGGGTCCTTGCCGAGCCGTTGCGCCAGCTCGTCGACCACGATCTCCTCGGCGCCGCGGGTGTTGGCGGAGTAGACCGAGCGCCAGGAGCCGGTGGGGATGCCGGTCGGCACCTCGGTGAGCGACTGGGTGGTCAGGCCGAAGTGGTACGGGGACTTCACCGTGGTCAGGAACAGGGTCTGGGCCAGGGTCGCGTTGCCGATGCCGAGGGGCAGCTTGGCCACGGTGGCGGTGAGGATCTCGCCGAGGCCGTGCCGGAAGTCGGTCTCCACGGCGGCGACCCGGTGCTCGAAGCTGAGCACCTCGCCGAGGGCGTAGGTGGCCCGGATGCGGTGGTGGGTGGCGGGGCGCATCCGCCCGTGCCGGGTGTCGTCCACCCGGGTCCACATCAGCCGGACGGGCCGGCGGCAGGCCCGGGACACCCGGGCGGCCTCCAGGGCGGCGTCGAAGAACAGGCGGCGGCCGAAGGAGCCGCCGGCCTGGACCACGTGGACCGTCACCTTGGACAGGGGCAGTCCGAGCTCGGCGGCGATCGTCTCCTTGGCGACGATCGGCGACTTCAGCCCGGCCCAGATCTCGGCCCGGTCCTCGCGTACGTCGGCCACCGCGCTGTTGGTCTCCAGCGGGGCGTGGCTGACGAAGGCGAAGTCGAACTCGGCGTCCACGTACGGGGTGAGGAGCGGCGGCAGCAGCGGCGGCGGGTTGGCCGCGCGCAGTTTGGTGCGGATCTGCTCGTCGGAGAGCTGGTCGGCGGGGCCGGGGCCCCAGCGGACCTGGAGGGCGGCCCGGGCGTCGAGGGCCTGGCCGAAGGTCTCGGCGACGACGGCGACCCCGGTGGGGACGGTGACCACGTCGAGCACGCCGGGCAGCGCGCGCACGGCGGCGGCGTTGGTGACCTGGACGACGGTGCCGCCGAGGGTGGGCGGGCGGCGCACCACGCAGGGCTTGGCGCCGGGCACGTCGACGTCGAGGGTGTACTCCAGGGCCCCGGTGACCATGGCGCGGGCGTCGATCCGGTTCACCGGGGTGCCGACCAGCCGGTGCGCCGAGGCCGGCTTGGGCCCGGCGCCGAGGACGACCAGGCCGGGGTCCGCGGCGGCGGTGGCGAGGCTGCCGTAGCCGGCGGTGCGGCCGTCGGGGGCGCGGACCACGCCGGCGGCGGTGCTCAGGCCGGCCACCGGCAGGCCCCAGCGGGCGGCGGCGGCCGCGACCAGCCGGGCGCGGGCGGTGGCGGCGGTCTGCCGGACCGGGTCGTAGAGGGAGCGGATCCCGTTGGAGCTCCCGGTGAGCTGGTTGAACACCAGTTCCGGCCGGGCGTCCTCCAGGTCGACCCGGACCCGCTCCAGCGGGAGGTCGAGCTCCTCGGCGACCAGCATGGCGACGGCGGTGGTCAGGCCCTGGCCGACCTCCTCGCGGGGAAGCCGGAAGCGGACGGTGCCGTCGGTCCCCACGGTCAGGACGAGCATGCCGGAGGTGGGGGCGCCGGCCAGCTTGAACAGGTCGCCGAGGTCGACCAGGTCGGCGGGGGCGGGCAGGCTCGGCACGACGGCACCGGCCGGCTGCGGTGCCAGGAGGTCGGCGCCGGCCCGGGTGGCGACGGCGAGGGTCGGCGCGGCGACCAGGTAGGAGAGAAAGGTGCGCCGGCTCCGGCCCGTCATGCTGCTCCTCGTCCGTGGAGATTACCGGCACGTAGCGTAGCGAGCCGATCTTCACACCGGAACCCCCTGGTCCGGGGTGCCCTCCGGGCACCGCCCGGGAGCGCGCGAGGGCGCGACGGGGGTCCTTCGAACGGGGGGCGGCGCGGGCGCGCGGTTGCCGCCGGTCCACTCCGGACCGACACGTTCGTGTGTTCCGTACGACTCGCCCGTACGTACGGTCCGGTCGTCCGGAAGGCCGGTTTCCGGCCGCGGGAGGACGATGGAACCAGGGGCTGCGACCGCAGGAGGGACCCGGAACCGGAACGGAAGGAGGCGTCCGCGATGGCCATGTTCATGGACGTCCACACCGGCATGATGGGCATCACGAAGGAACAGCTGATGGAGGCCCACCGGGCCGACCTCGCCATCGAGGGACAGGAAGGCGTGCACTTCAAGAGCGCCTGGGCGGACCCGGACAGCGGTGTCGTCTACTGCCTCTCCGAGGCGCCGACGGCCGAGGCGGTCCAGCGGGTCCACGAGCGGACCGGGCATCCGGCCGCGGAGATCCACCCCGTGCCGCTCACGGTCTGACCGGAACGGATCCCACCGGAAGGGTTGACCGGATTCGTTCGCACAGGACAGGGGGGACGGCAGGCCTTTGGCATATGCCCGACGCAAGGACGTAACGGATGTTGCCAAACGCCTTACGAGGGGTCCCGGGCTGTGCCACAGTCGTGCCAGGTCCTTCCTTCAGCAGACTTGGCCGTGCCGCGCCTGTATCGGAGTTCTCATGCCGCCCCACCTGTTCGCGGACCGTCCTGCGCAGCCCCCGGAGCCCGGGTCGGTGGACGCACTGATCAAGCAGACCCGACGACTTCGGGGCGATGTGGACGCGGTGCGCCGCGACACCGTCGTGGACGACGACGACGCCCAGGGACGCTGGCAGCGTGCGCTGTGCGATCTGGCCGTGCACCAGCTCGACGACCTCGGTGAGCACCTCGGCCAGCTCAAGGAGGGCCTGCCGCCCGTCCCCGACCTCGAACTCGACGAGGGCGAGGGCCCGGAGGAGACCGACGGCCCGGACGGGATCGCGGCGCTCGTGGCCGGGACGGTGGCCGAGTCCGGGCAGACCCGGGTCGGCAGCGCCGAGTGGGACCTGCTCACGGACGAGGTCACCTGGTCCGACGAACTGTTCCAGATCTTCGGCCGTGCCCCCGAGGCCGGCCCGCTCTCCCTCGACGAGCTCGGCTCCACCCTGTTCTCCGAGGACCAGCCGCTGCTCACCCGGATGGTGACCGCGTGCCTGGTCGACGGCCGGGCCATAGACGGCGAGTTCCGCATCGTGCGCACCGACGGACGGGTGCGCACCCTGCACATGCGGGGCGAGCCCGTGCTCGACGTCGACGGCTGCACGGCGTCCATGTGGGCCGTGCTGCGCGACGTCAGCGAACTGCGGCGCAGCGAACGGGCCGTGCGCGAGTCCCGGGAGTCGCTCCAGCGCCGGCAGCAGATCGCCCGCACCGAGCACCGGCTCGCGGTCGAGCTCCAGGAAGCCGTCCTGCCCACCTGGCGCAGCTCCCTTCGGGTGCCGCACGGCAGCAACGGCACGCTCGACGTGGCCGCGCACTACCTGCCCTCCGCCTCCAGCGCGCTGATCGGCGGCGACTGGTACGACGCCCTCGAACTGCCCGACGGCAGCTCGATGCTGACCGTCGGTGACCTGACCGGGCACGGCGTCACCGCCACCTCCGGGATGGCCATGATGCTGGGCGCGCTGCGCGGCATGGCGATGGCCGGGATCGCGCCGGGCCCCCTGATGGGCCACCTCAACCAGCTCCTGGAGACCTCCGTCCAGCCGGCGCTCGGCTCCGCCGTGTGCTGCCGCTACGACCCCGCGCGCGGGGTCCTGTCCTGGGCCCAGGCCGGTCACCCGGCGCCCCTGCTGTTCCGGGCCGGCCAGGGCCACGCCCTGCAGCCGCCGGAGGGCGTCCTGCTGGGCGCCACCTCCGGGGCGGCGTACGGACAGGCCGAGGAGCACCTCCGGGCCGGTGACGTGCTCGTGCTGCACACGGACGGACTGACGTCCCGCAGCATCGAGTTCAGCCGGGCGGACAGCACCGAACGCCTCCTGGCCCTGGCCCCGCGGCTGTCCGCCGTACGGTCGGCCCAGGAGGGCGTCCGGATGGTGATCGAGGAGTTCGGGGAGACCGAGCGCGAGGACGACGCCTGCGTGCTGGTCGCCCGGATCGAGGGCTAGGACGAGGGCGACGACGAGGGCCGGCGGCGCGAACGAGCGCCGGTCGCCCACGAGCCCACGCCGGGGCCCGGTCTCAGGACCGGTGCCCCGGCTCCGTCGTGCCGGGGCCCGGCCGGCCGGACGCCCCTGCGGGCGCCGGTGCTCACACCTCCCCGGTGCGCGGCCGGGCCGAGGGGATGTTCGGCAGGGCGTGCTGGATCTCCTCGCGCAGGTCCTCGATCCGGGAGTAGCCCGCGTACTGGCCCGTGAGCCGGTACATCTCGCGCAGCCGGTCCCAGGTGCGGTGCGAGGAGGTCTCGTTCATCGACACCAGCGCCAGGCGCGCGTAGCGGTCCGCCTGCTCCGGGTCGTCGGCGATGAAGCACGCCGAGGCGAGGGAGATGTAGTCGAAGATCTGCGAGCGGTTGTGGCCGGCGCCGCGCAGCCGTAGCGCCTCCTTGGCGTGCCGGGCCGCGATCGGCGCGGCGGAGGGGTCGTGCTCGGCGAGGGTGCGGAACGCCAGCGCCTGCATGCCGTGCAGATCGGCGGCGTCGAAGTGCTGCATCCAGCTCGGCGGCGGCACGTCGCCCTTGTCGGAGACGAACAGTTCCTCCGCTTCGCCCAGCGTGCGCCGCATCGCCTGGCCCTTGCCCATCGCCGCCTGCGCCCATGCCTCGATGGTGTGCAGCATGGCGCGGGTGCGCGGCAGGGTCTGCTCGCCCGAACCGGACTGCGCCAGCTTCATCAGGTCCAGCGCCTCGTGGGGCTTGCCCAGGTGCACCATCTGACGGGCGGCCCGGGACAGCGCCTCCCCGGCACGCGGCCGGTCGCCCCCTTCACGGGCGGCGTGCGCGGCGATGACGAAGTACTTCTGGGCGGTGGGCTCCAGCCCCACGTCGTGGGACATCCAGCCCGCCAGGACGGCGAGGTTGGCCGCCACCCCCCACAGCCGGCGCTGGAGGTGGTCGGGGTGATGGTAGGCGAGCATGCCCCCCACCTCGTTCAACTGGCCGACCACGGCCTTGCGCTGGAGGCCGCCGCCTCTCGACGCGTCCCAGGCCCGGAAGACCTCCACCGAGCGTTCCAGGGCCTCGATCTCCTGGGAGCCGATGGGAGCCGCTTCGTAGCGGTCGTAGCCGGCGGGGTCGGCCTGGTAGGCGTCGCCGGAGCCGGACGCGCGGGCGGTCCGGGCGGGGTCGGTGTGGAGCCAGTCGAACATGACATTGCTGAGGGCGGAGCCGGCGGTGAGCGCGGCGCCCGCGCCCATCAGGCCGCGACGGTTGAGCATGAGGTCCATTCCCGTGAATTCGGTGAGGACCGCAGCAGTCCGTTCGGGCGCCCACGGCAGGCCGTCGGGGTTGTCCTTCGCCCCGCCCCCCTGCCGTTTCGAGCTGCGCCGCTGCCGTACGAACCCGAGGTCCTCGATGGTCACGACACGACCGAGCCGCTCGGTGAACAGGGCCGCCAGTACCGTCGGCACCGGTTCGCGCGGGGTCTCCCCCATGTCGATCCAGCGCCTGACCCGCGAGGTGTCGGTGGCCAGCTGGTGGTGGCCCATGGCCGCCGCCTGCCGGTTGACCATCCTCGCGAGTTCGCCCTTCGACCAGCCCGCCAGGCCGAACAGGTCGTTCAGACGGGTGTTGGGTCCTTTGCTCACGTCAAGCCCCCAGGTTCTCGGCTGAGTTGACAGTAGCCCGACGTCAGATGCCGAGCGACTATTCGCCAGGGTTCGCCAGGGTGCGCCAGATGGTGTGCCACCCACGCGCGGGTGTCAGGTAGGAAAGCGCCCTCCCGCCCCGGTTCTCCGGTGGACTCCCCAGGGTGCCCGGACGGTACCGGGCGGGAAGGTGCGGGAAATTCGTCGGCGCACGAAGGGAACCGCAACCGTCATGTACGCAGCATCGTCCTCCGTGTCCGCCCCCGTCCGGCCGCACCGCACCCTCCAGGCCGGCGGCGGCCCCTATCTCGAAGCCGGGCGCGGCACCGCCCCGGTACCGGGTGCCGTCCGGGCGCGCCGGCTGCCGGGGATCGCGGCACAGCCGCTGAGCGGCAGGATCGACCTGTCGGGACCGCAGGGTGCGCAGCTGCGCACGGCGCTGGCCTCCGTGCAGCGGATCTGTCCGGAGTTCGCGCCGGTCCAGGTGCTGCGGCGCAGCGGCCGGTCGGTGCTGCTCGTGGGCACCACCGGGCGCACGACCGCCGTCGCGAAGGTTTTACTGGACCACTCGCCGGAGTGGCGTGAGCGCTACCGGCACGAAATAGGAGCGTACCGGGCGTTCGTCCGGCACCGCCCGCCCGTCCGGGTGCCCCGGCTGATCGCCGCCGACCCGGAGAACTGCACGCTCGTGGTGGAACGGATGGCGGGCCGGGTGGCGGCCCTGCAGCGCCATCCGGTGGAGGCACCGCCCCGGCCCGACGTCCGGGCCGCGCTGGGCGCCGTGTGCCGCGTCAACCAGTGGCGGCCCCCGGCCGAGCTGTTCGGCCGGCCACTGGACTACGCCTCGCGGATCTCGCGGTACCACGAGCTCGGCCTGCTGACCGACCGGGACCTCGGCGACCTGCAGAAGCTGCTGCACGGACTGGCCGTGGCGGGCGGCTCCTGGCAGTTCAACCACGGTGACGCGCTGCTGTCGAACCTGCTGCTGTCCCCGGCCGGTCCGGTGATGCTGGACTGGGAGCACGCGGGCTGGTACCTGCCGGGCTACGACCTGGCGACGCTGTGGACCGTGCTGGGCGACGCCCCGGCGGCGCGCAGCCAGATCAGCAGGCTGGCGCAGGCGGCGGGGCCGGCGGCCCGGGACGCGTTCCTGGTCAACCTGATGCTGGTGCTGACGCGGGAGATCCGGATGTCCGAGACGGCGGTCCAGCGCTCCATGCTGGCCTCCGCCCCGACGCAGCCGCTGCCCGTCGGTGCCCTGTCGACGGGCGAGGAGCAGCGCCTGCTGCTGCGTCGCCTGCACGACGACTGCGGCCTGGCCCGCAGAGCCGTCCGGGCGGCGGTCGGTACCCGCTGACCGACCCTCGGATGATCCACCCCCCATGATCGTTGAGCCCCGGGCCCTCCCACCGCCCGGGGCTCAACGGTGTTCCGGGGCCGGTGGCGGCCACGCGGGGCCGCACATGCCTTGACATCACATGATCCCCCGAACACCTTTTCTGACTCAGCATCAGTCAGTGTCCGCCGCACCGCTCCCCGCGC
>NZ_RPRY01000172.1 GCF_003949795.1 Streptomyces sp. WAC06614 | reverse complement strand
AGGCAGCGGGGGAGGAGGGAGAGGCGGAGGAGGGAGAGGCGGAGGAAGAAGCCGAGGAAGACGTCATGACCACTCCAAATCGTTGGCTGTGGCCAGGAACGTTCGGTGATTAACCCCGTAACCAGAACCCACCCCCGCCCACGGAATCCGTACGATGGCCCGCGTGCCGCCCGGACCGACCCTCGCCGACATCGCCCGCGCAGCGGAGGTGTCCACCGCCACGGTCTCGCACGCCCTCAACGGCACCGGCCGGCTCGCGGAGAGCACCCGGCGCCGGGTCCGCGAGACCGCCACCCGGCTGGGCTACGGCTCCCCGCGCGCGCCGCGCACCCGGACCCTGGGCCTGGCGGTCACCACGTTCGCCGGCTCCGCCTGGAACTTCGTCGCCGTCAGCTACTTCTCGCGCTGGCTGACCGCCGCCACCGCCGCGGCCCACGCCCACGGCTACGCCCTGATCGCCCTGCCGGCCGAACGCGGCGCCCAGGCCCTGTGGCACGACCTCGCGGTCGACGGGATGCTGCTGCTCGACAGCCCGCGCAAGGATCCGGTGCTGCGTGCCCTGCGCGCCCGGGACATCCCCGTGGTCTTCGACGGCCGCCCGGCCGACCCGCGCCCCGGCGACGTCTGGGTCGACGACGACCACACCGTGACCACCCGCGAGGTGCTGGACCACCTCGCGGCGGCCGGGGCCCGGCGGATCGCCCTGCACGGCGGCTTCGGCGACGAGCACTACACGTACGCGGTCACCGAGGCCTACCACCGCTGGTGCGCGGACCGCGGGCAGCCGCCCCTGGTGCTCCCCTTCGACCCCGACGACGGACCCGGCCACGCCTTCGACGGGGCCTTCGCGACGGGCGCGGCCGACGCCGTCCACTGCCTCTACGACCCCGGCGCCCACCAGGCCCTGGCGGCGGCCGCCCGCCACGGCCTGACCGTCCCCGGCGACCTCCTGCTGGTCTGCACGAGCGAGGACCCGTCCTACGCCACCACCGACCCCCCGGTGACCACGGTGACGCTGCATCCGGAGGTCATCGCCGAGACCGCGGTCCGCGCCCTGATCGCCCGCGTCGCAGGAGGGGCCCCCGCCCCACCCGGCCGCCTCACGACCCCGGCGACCCTGCTGGTGCGGGCCTCGTCCACCCCCGCCGGCTGACCGCCCTGCTGCTCCGGGGCATGCGGATCCAGGGCATGCGGACGCCTCCGTCGCGAGAGATCACACCGGCTGCGCATGACCTCCGGGCGGCAATGCACTAGAGTTATCTCGACATCGAGATATCTGCCGAAGGCGAACCGCAGCCGCCCCCGCTGATAAGGGTTACCTAACTTAGCCCTACCTTAGCGGATTGGCCCAGGGGCGTGGCGGCAAGATGCGGTAGAACGCGCGAAATCATGCATGAAGGAGACTGTCGTGTCGGCGAACAGCTTCGACGCCCGCAGCGCCCTGCAGGTGGGCGACGAGTCGTACGAGATCTTCCGGCTGGACAAGGTCGAGGGCTCTGAGCGCCTCCCGTACAGCCTGAAGGTGCTGCTGGAGAACCTGCTCCGCACCGAGGACGGCGCGAACATCACCGCCGACCACATCCGGGCCCTCGGCAACTGGGACTCGCAGGCCCAGCCGAGCCAGGAGATCCAGTTCACGCCGGCGCGCGTGATCATGCAGGACTTCACCGGCGTGCCCTGTGTCGTGGACCTCGCCACCATGCGTGAGGCCGTGAAGGAGCTCGGCGGCGACCCGTCCAAGATCAACCCGCTGGCCCCGGCCGAGCTGGTCATCGACCACTCCGTCATCGCCGACAAGTTCGGCACCAAGGACGCCTTCACCCAGAACGTGGAGCTGGAGTACGGCCGCAACAAGGAGCGCTACCAGTTCCTGCGCTGGGGCCAGACCGCCTTCGACGAGTTCAAGGTCGTCCCGCCCGGCACCGGCATCGTCCACCAGGTCAACATCGAGCACCTGGCCCGCACGGTCATGGTCCGGGGTGGCCAGGCCTACCCCGACACCCTCGTCGGCACCGACTCGCACACCACCATGGTCAACGGCCTCGGCGTCCTCGGCTGGGGCGTCGGCGGCATCGAGGCCGAGGCCGCCATGCTCGGCCAGCCGGTCTCCATGCTGATCCCGCGCGTCGTCGGCTTCAAGCTGACCGGCGAGCTGCCCACCGGCACCACCGCCACCGACCTGGTGCTCACCATCACCGAGATGCTGCGCAAGCACGGCGTCGTGGGCAAGTTCGTCGAGTTCTACGGTGAGGGCGTCGCCGCCACCTCCCTCGCGAACCGCGCCACCATCGGCAACATGTCGCCGGAGTTCGGCTCCACCGCCGCCATCTTCCCGATCGACGGCGAGACCCTGAAGTACCTCAAGCTCACCGGCCGCTCCGAGCAGCAGGTCGCGCTGGTCGAGGCGTACGCCAAGGAGCAGGGCCTCTGGCTGGACCCGAAGGCCGAGCCCGACTTCTCCGAGAAGCTGGAGCTGGACCTCTCCACGGTCGTCCCCTCCATCGCCGGCCCGAAGCGCCCGCAGGACCGCATCGTCCTGGCGAACGCCGCGCAGCAGTTCGCCCAGGACGTGCGCAACTACGTCGACGACGTGGACGAGGCGGGCAAGGAGTCCTTCCCGGCCTCCGACGCCCCGGCGAACCACCCGAACGGCGCCCCCTCGAAGCCGACCCAGGTCACCCTGGCCGACGGCACCTCCTTCGAGATCGACCACGGCGCCGTCACGGTCGCCGCGATCACCTCCTGCACCAACACCTCGAACCCCTACGTCATGGTCGCCGCGGCGCTCGTGGCCAAGAAGGCGGTCGAGAAGGGTCTCGCCCGCAAGCCGTGGGTCAAGACCACCCTGGCCCCGGGCTCGAAGGTCGTCACCGACTACTTCGACAAGGCCGGCCTGACCCCGTACCTCGACAAGATGGGCTTCAACCTCGTCGGGTACGGCTGCACCACCTGCATCGGCAACTCCGGTCCGCTGGACGAGGAGATCTCGAAGGCGATCAACGAGCACGACCTCGCGGTCACCTCGGTGCTCTCCGGCAACCGCAACTTCGAGGGCCGGATCAACCCCGACGTCAAGATGAACTACCTGGCCTCCCCGCCGCTGGTCGTCGCGTACGCCATCGCGGGCTCCATGAAGGTGGACATCACCAAGGACGCCATCGGCACCGACACCGAGGGCAACCCGGTCTTCCTCAAGGACATCTGGCCCTCCGAGGCCGAGGTCAACGACGTCGTCGCCAACGCCATCGGCGAGGACATGTTCTCCAAGTCCTACCAGGACGTCTTCGCGGGCGACGCCCAGTGGCAGGCGCTGCCGATCCCGACCGGCAACACCTTCGAGTGGGACCCGCAGTCCACGTACGTCCGCAAGCCCCCGTACTTCGAGGGCATGACCATGGAGACCACCCCGGTCTCCGACATCGCCGGTGCCCGCGTGCTGGCGAAGCTGGGCGACTCGGTCACCACCGACCACATCTCCCCGGCCGGTGCCATCAAGGCCGACACCCCGGCCGGCAAGTACCTCACGGAGCACGGCGTCGAGCGCCGCGACTTCAACAGCTACGGCTCCCGCCGCGGCAACCACGAGGTCATGATCCGCGGTACGTTCGCCAACATCCGCCTGCGCAACCAGATCGCGCCGGGCACCGAGGGCGGCTTTACCCGCGACTTCACCGTCGAGGGCGGCCCGGTCTCCTTCATCTACGACGCCTCCCAGAACTACCAGGCCGCCGGCATCCCGCTGGTCATCCTGGCGGGCAAGGAGTACGGCTCCGGCTCGTCCCGCGACTGGGCGGCCAAGGGCACCGCGCTGCTCGGCGTCAAGGCCGTCATCGCCGAGTCCTACGAGCGCATCCACCGCTCGAACCTGATCGGCATGGGCGTCCTGCCGCTGCAGTTCCCGGAGGGCGCCTCGGCCGCCTCCCTGGGCCTGACCGGCGAGGAGACCTTCTCCATCACCGGTGTGGAGGAGCTGAACGAGGGCACCACCCCCCGCACCGTGAAGGTCACCACCGACTCCGGCGTGGAGTTCGACGCGGTCGTCCGCATCGACACCCCCGGTGAGGCGGACTACTACCGCAACGGCGGCATCATGCAGTACGTGCTGCGCAACCTCATCCGCGGCTAGCACGCGGCACGGCGCGCCCGGACGGGAGCCGGGGCGCGCCCGGCGTGGCGCGAATCATCGGGCGCGGCGCCGACTGTCGGCACCATAGGGCCGTACCCCCGCGAGGGGGTGCGGCCCTTCCGCCTTCTCGGCGGGCGGGTCAGATGACGGAGAGGTCTCAACTCGGAAAAGCCGACGGTCATCCTTGTGCACGATCTTGCTCAGCCGAGCGGGAGTGGACTATACCTGTGCCCACTCCGGGCCCGGCTGCCGTCCGCGACTGCCGTGATTTCCGGCCTCCTTCACACTGATGACGAAGGCGAGGACTTGAGCATGGGATCCACCTCCGCCCACGGCGAGGGCACCACCGGAGCCGGTCTCGGCCGCCGGGACCTGATCAAGCGCTCGGCGGCACTCGGCCTGATCGCCGTCCCGTCGGCGGGTTTCCTCACCGCCTGTGCCTCCGGCGGCAGCGACACCACCAAGGGGCCGGACAAGGCCCCGGTCACCAAGGAGAACCCGTTCGGCGTCGCCAAGGGCGGCAAGCTGGACGTGGTCGTCTTCAAGGGCGGGTTCGGCGACGACTACGCCAAGGCCTGGGAGGCGGCCTTCGACAAGAAGTGGGGCACCCAGAGTTCCCACCTCGGCACCCAGGAGATCACCGGCAAGCTCCAGACGCGCTTCAACGGCGGCAACCCGCCGGACGTCGTCGACGACTCCGGCGCCCAGAAGATCAAGCTGGACGTGCTCTTCAAGAGCAACCAGCTCGCCGACCTCACCCCGGTCCTCGACGCCCCCTCGCTCGACGACCCGAGCAAGAAGGTCCGTGACACGCTGATCGCGGGCACCGTCGAACAGGGCATGCAGGGCGGCAAGTTCGTCTCGCTCAACTACGTCTACACCGTCTTCGGCTTCTGGTACTCGGGCAAGCTCTTCAAGGAGAAGGGCTGGGCGCCGCCGAAGACCTGGGACGAGTTCCTCGCGGTGTGCACCAAGGCCAAGGAGGCCGGCATCGGCGGCCTGGCCCACCAGGGCAAGTACCCGTACTACATCAACGTCGTCATCATGGACCTGATCGCCAAGAAGGGCGGTCTGGAGGCCATGAAGGCCATCGACAACCTGGAGAAGAACGCCTTCGAGGGCAACGCGGCCGCGCTCGCCGCCGTCGAGGCGGTCTACGAGGTCGTCGAGAAGGGCCTGCTGATGCCCGGCACCAACGGCCTGACGCACACCGAGTCCCAGACCGCCTGGAACCAGTACAAGGCCGCGTTCGTCCCCTCGGGCTCCTGGCTGGAGAACGAGCAGCTCAAGCAGACCCCGGACGACTTCGACATGCAGTTCCTGCCGGTGCCGCTGCTGCCCGACAGCAAGCTGCCCTTCGAAGCCATCCGGGCCGGCGCCGGCGAGCCGTTCATCGTGCCCGAGCAGGCGGCGAACAAACCGGGCGGCCTGGAGTTCATCCGTTCGATGCTGTCCCGCGAATGGTCGACGATCTTCGCCCAGCAGGCCAATTCCCTCACCGTGGTCAAGGACGGTGTGGACCCGAGCGTCAAGCTGCGACCGGGCACCCAGTCGGCGGTGGCCGCGCTCAAGGCGGCCGGCGACAACACCTTCAACTACCTGTACCCCGATTGGTACAGCGAAATGGACACCGCCCTCCAGGACGCGTCCAATGAGTTGATGGCCAAGCGGATTCAGCCGAAGGAGTGGATCAAGCGGGCCCAGGCTGCGGTGGACAAGGCGGCGCAGGACCCCAACGCGAAGAACAACCGCCGTAGCTGACGCACCCAGGGACCAGGGACGGACACCATGAGTCACGTTGCCCAGGGCAAGGGACGGAACGGCTTCATCGCCGGCTTCCTCCTCGTGCCGCTCGCGCTCTACCTGACCTTCGTCATCTGGCCGTACGTGCAGACGTTCGGCTACTCCTTCACCAACTGGACGGGTCAGTCGCCGACCTTCGACTTCGTCGGCCTCGACAACTACGCGCTCCTGGTGAAGGACGGGGTCTTCCGCGGAGCCCTGTGGCACAACCTGCTGCTCCTGGTGTTCGTCCCGGTCGTCACCATCCTGCTCGCCCTCTTCTTCGCCTTCATGGTGAACGCCGGCGGCCGCGGCGGGGCCGGCGGGGTGCAGGGCGTGCGGGGCTCGGGCTTCTACAAGATCGTCTACTTCTTCCCGCAGGTGCTCTCCCTCGCCATCCTCGCCGTCCTCTTCGGCGCCGTCTACCGCAGCGACCAGGGCGGTCTGCTGAACGGGGTCCTGGTCAGGCTGGGCCTGGTCGACGCGGCCGAGCCCGTCGAATGGCTGAACGAGCCGAACCTCGTCCTGTGGTGCCTGCTGCTGGTCGTGGTCTGGCACGGGGTCGGCTTCTACCTGGTGCTGTTCTCGGCGGCCATGCAGTCCATCCCCCGGGACATCTACGAGGCCGCGCTGCTCGACGGCGCCGGGCGGGCCCAGACCTTCTTCCGGGTCACCCTGCCCCTGCTGTGGGACTCCGTCCAGACCGCGGCGGTCTACCTGGGCATCGCCGCGATGGACATGTTCGTCCTGGTCTCCACGATGACGTCCGGCCAGTTCGGCGGCGGCCCCGACCACCACAGCGAGGTCATGGCCACGGTCCTGATGAGGAACTTCCTCTACTTCGGCAAGAGTGGCTACGCCTGCGCCATGGGCGTGGTCATGCTCGTCCTCACCATGATCCTTTCCCTCGTCACGCTGCGCGCCACCCGCCGCGAGCGCATCGAGTTCTGAGCCGGAGACCACCATGACCACAGTCATCAAGGCACCGGGCGAGGCCGCCGCCGAGCGGCCGGGCGGCGGCACCGGGGACGAGCGGCGGCGGCCGGGCCGCTCCGAGGGCGTCGCCCTCAACGTCTTCTCGCACGGCTTCCTGGCCGTCTGGGCGGTACTGATCGTGCTGCCGCTGCTCTGGCTGGCCCTCGGCTCCTTCAAGACCGATGCCGAGATCGGCGGATCGGCGCTGAGCTGGCCCTCGAACTGGCACCTCGACGCCTTCGGCCGGGCCTGGGACAAGGGCATCGGCGACTACTTCGCCAACACCCTGATCGTGATGGCGTTCTCGGTCCCGCTGACCATGCTGTTCGGCTCCATGGCGGCGTACGTGCTCGCCCGCTACCCCTTCCGGGGCAACCGCTTCGTCTACTACTTCTTCATCAGCGGGGCCATGTTCCCGGTGTTCCTGGCGCTGGTGCCGCTGTTCTTCATGGTCAAGCGGTTCGACATGCTGAACACCTACCAGGGCCTGATCCTGGTGTACGTCGCGTACTCGATGCCGTTCACCGTCTTCTTCATGCACGCGTTCTTCCGCACGCTGCCGACGGCGGTCCACGAGGCGGCGGTGATCGACGGCGCCTCGCACACCCGGATCTTCTTCCAGGTGATGGTGCCCATGGCCAAACCCGGCCTGATCAGCGTGGCCATCTTCAACACCCTGGGCCAGTGGAACCAGTACATCCTCCCCACGGTGCTGATGCAGCCGCAGACCGGCTCGGACCCCGAGCGCTACCTGCTCACCCAGGGCCTGATCCAGCTCCAGCAGCAGCAGGGCTACGCCACCGACCTGCCGGTGCTCTTCGCGGGTGTCACGATCGCGATGATCCCCATGCTGGTGGTCTACCTGTCCTTCCAGCGGCAGATCCAGGCGGGGCTGACCTCGGCCACGCTGAAGTAGCGCCCCGGGCGGCTCAGGCGGGTGCCGTCGGGTTCACGGGCCGTCGGACACCTTCCGCAGCTCGTAGCGCCCGCCGGTGTCCGGGCCCCCGACGTCCTGGCCGAGCCGGAGGGCCCCCTTGGTCCCGCCCACCGCCCACGCCGCCGGCCAGGAGCAGCCCGGGACGCTCACCTCGACCCGCTGGTCCCGGCCGTCGCCCGCGGGCACGTACGACCAGGTGCCGACGCCCGAGCACTGCGGTGCGGGGTCGCCGGGGCGGTCCCCGGGCGCGTGCACCGCGACACCGAAGGCCGTGACCCGGCCGTCCCCGGTGAAGGTCAGCGAGTTGCCCGTGGGGTCGATCCAGCGGCCGGGCACGTCCGCCCGGTCGATCCGCGGCGGCTCGTACGCGGGCAGCACCCCGGTGGCGAACCCGAACGCGCCGAGGAGAGCCGTGCCGGCCACCACCCCCGTGCCCCACGCCGCCACCTGCCGCGTCAGCCCCTCCCGGCGGGGCCAGGCGATCAGGGCGCCCAGCGACAGCGAGGCGGTGGCCACCGCCCCGAAGGCCAGGGCGGAGCCCACCGGCACGTGGTTGTGCCGGGCGAAGAGGGTGAGGGGCACGGCCACCAGGGCCGCCACCAGCGGCACCACCCACGCCCAGGCTGCGCGGCCGCCGGTCAGGCGGCCCAGCAGCTCGGCGAGGGCGACCGCCGGCAGGACGAAGAGCAGCGCCAGGACGCACGCGACCACCAGGACCATGGCCCCGAAGGGGAGCAGGGCGGCCGCCACGGACCCCCAGTCGACCGGGGTCCGCGGTGGCGGCCGGGTCCGGGAGTGGAGGACGACCACCACGGCGGTGAGCGCGACCTCCAGGCACCCCACCACGACCGCGACCGCCCAAGTCCGGGCGTAGGACCGTCTCTGCTGCACGGCAGACCCCCCTCGTGGCACGCCGGGATGAACGCGTCCGCCCAGCCGGCGGAGGCGTCGTGGCCCATAGTGCCAGCTGGGCTGAACGTGTTCAATTATCAGGCCGGTACGGCCGACCAGCTCACCGCCGACACCGACGGGTCGAGCGAGAGGTTGCTCACGGCTTCCTCCAGCATCCGGTCGTCGCGTCGGCCCTCGGCCGTCAGCAGCGCCGAGACCGTGACCTTGCCCGCCTCCGGGGCGTCCACGCTGCGGATCTCGCGCAGCGTGTAGCCGGGCCGGCCCAGGGCGTCGACCAGGCGGTGGCGGATGTGAGCCTCCTCGTCCTCCCGGCACACCGCCTCGAAGTGGTAGTCGGTGGACACCTCGGCCCCGCCACCGGGCTCCCGGTCCAGCCGCCGGCCCAGCGGGCGCAGGACCAGGTTGGCCCCGACCACGCCCGCCGTGCCGAAGGCGGCCAGCAGGAACATCCCCGCCCCGGCCAGGCAGCCCACGGCCGCCGAGCACCACAGCGTGGCGGCCGTGTTCAGCCCCCGGACGCTCAGCCCGTCCCGCATGATCACGCCCGCGCCCAGGAAGCCGATCCCGGACACGATCTGCGCGGCCACCCGCGAGCCGTCGTACTGCACCTCGGCGACCGCGCCCAGGAACCCGTACTGGGAGAGCAGGACGAACAGCGCGGCCCCGCCCGCCACCAGCGCGTTGGTCCGCAGGCCCGCCATCCGGGCCCGCCACTGCCGCTCCAGGCCGATCAGCGACCCGAAGCCGAGCGCCGCGGTCAGGTGTCCGGCCATCTCCCACTGGCTGATCAGCTGCATCGTCCCGCCTCCTCCGGCGTACGGTCCCGGCCTAGAGCCAGGTGTGGAACTTCTTGATGTAGTACGTCTTCACCACCTGGGTGAGCGCGCAGTAGGCGAGCAGCACCCCGACCAGCCACGGGAAGTAGCCCAGCGGCAGGGCGGTGAAGCCCAGTGCCCCGGCCAGCGGAGAGAAGGGCAGGAACAGCCCGGTCAGCACCGCCAGGACCGTCATCACCATCACCGGCCAGGAGGCCCGGGACTGGACGAACGGGATCTTCCGGGTGCGGATCATGTGGACGATCAGGGTCTGCGACAGCAGGCCCTCGACGAACCAGCCGGTCTGGAACAGCGAGGCCTCGCCCACCGTGTTCGCGGCGAACACGTTCCACATGATCACGAACATGGCGATGTCGAAGATCGAGCTGATCGGCCCGATCGTCAGCATGAACCGGCCGATGCCCTTGGCGTCCCAGTTCCGCGGCCTGCGCAGGTACTCCTCGTCCATCCGGTCCCAGGGGGTGGCCAGCTGGGCGATGTCGTAGACCAGGTTCTGCACCAGCAGCATGATCGCGAGCATCGGCTGGAACGGCAGGAACGCGCTGGCCACCAGCACCGAGAAGACGTTGCCGAAGTTCGACGACGCGGTCATCTTGATGTACTTGATGGTGTTGCCGAAGGTGGTCCGGCCCTGGAGCACGCCCTGCTCCAGCACCGTCAGGTCCTTCTCCAGCAGGATGATGTCCGCCGACTCCTTGGCGATGTCCACGGCCGTGTCCACCGAGATGCCGACGTCGGCGTCCCGCAGCGCGGCCGCGTCGTTGATGCCGTCCCCGAGGAAGCCGACGGCGTGTCCCTCGGCCTGCAGCGCGCGGACGATCCGGGCCTTCTGCACCGGGTCGACCTTGGCGAAGACCGTCGTACGGGCGGCCAGCTCGCGCAGCTGCGCGTCGTCCAGGGCGTCGATCTCGGCGCCCGGCACCACGTGCCCGACGTGCAGGCCGACGTCGGCGCAGACCCGCGCCGCCACCAGCTCGTTGTCGCCGGTGACCACCTTCACCGCGACCCCGTGGTCGGCCAGGGCCCGCAGGGCCTCGGCCGCGTCCGCCTTCGGCGGGTCGAGGAAGGCGAGGAAGCCGACCAGGGTGAGCTGCTCCTCGTCCGCCACGCCGTAGCTCTCGCGCGGGGTGTCCAGGGTCCGGGTGGCCACGGCCAGGACCCGCAGGCCCTCGCGGTTGCGGGCCTGGGCCGTCAAGGTGGCGTGGGTCCGCCGGGACCCGGTCAGCTCCACCGTCCGGCCGCGGTCGACCACGTGGGTGCACAGGTCCAGGACCTCCTCGACCGCACCCTTGGTGATCATGACGTGCTCCGCCCGGCCGGAGCGGTCCACCAGGGCGTTGCGGGCCAGCACCACCGACATCCGGCGCCGGGCGAAGTCGAAGGGGATCTCGTCGACCAACGTGAAGCGCGCGTCGACGACAACCTCCTCGGCCTCGTCCACGCGGTCGATGACCGCCTGGTCCATGAGGTTGCGCAGGCCCGTCTGGAAGTGCGCGTTCAGGTAGCCGTACTCCAGGACCTCGTCGTCGTCCTCGCCGTGGACGTCGAGGTAGCGGTCCAGCACGATCCGGTCCTCGGTGAGGGTGCCCGTCTTGTCCGTGCACAGCACGTCCATGGCGCCCAGGTTCTGGATCGCGTTCAGCCGCTTGACGACCACCTTGCGCCGGGACATGGCGACCGCGCCGCGGGCCAGGTTGGCGGAGACCACCATCGGCAGCATCTCGGGCGTCAGGCCCACGGCCACCGCGACACCGAACAGGAACGCCTCGTTCCAGTCGCCCTTGGTCAGACCGTTGACGAGGAAGACCACCGGGACCATCACCAGCATGAAGCGGATCAGCAGGAAGCTGACCCGGCGCACGCCGTGGTCGAAGTTGGTCTGCGGGCGCTCGCCGACGAGCGAGCCGGCCATCGAGCCGAAGTACGTGTCGGAGCCGGTGGCCACCACCACACCGGTGGCGGTGCCCGAGGTGACCGACGTACCGGTCAGCACCAGGTTGCCGGCCTCCACCGGGTCGCGGGTCTCCCGCTGCCCGAGGTCCTCGCCGAGACCGCCCTGCGCCGAGCGCGCGGGAAGGTCGGCCTTGGCCACCGGCAACGACTCGCCGGTCAGGGCGGCCTGGGCGACCATCAGGTCCTTGGCGGTGAGCAGCCGCAGGTCGGCGGGGATCAGGTCGCCGGCGGCGAGCCTGACCACGTCGCCGGGGACCACCTGGTCCATCGGGACCTCGAACGTGGTGGGGGAGGCTCCGCCGCCGGCCCGGCGCTGCACCGCGCAGGTGGTGGTGACGAGCTTCTTCAGCGCCTCGGCGGCCCGCCCCGAGCGGTACTCCTGCCAGAACCGCAGCAGACCGCTGACGCCGACCATCACGGAGAGGATGACGACACCGGGGTCGGCCGGGTCCTGCCAGTACATGATCGCGGCCAGCAGGACCAGCACCAGGACGAACGGGTTCCAGAAGGCCTTGGCGAGCTGGACGAACCAGCGGGGGGTGCGCTCCTGGGCGACGACGTTGGCCCCGTGCCGCTCCAGCCGCAGCGCGGCCTCGGCGTGCGTGAGGCCGTGCCGGGACGCGTCCACGCCCTGGAGGACCTGGACGGCGGGCTCGGCGCTGAGCCCTGCGAGCCGGTCGGCCACGGCCCGGGTGCGGGCCTGGAGCTCGGCCGCCTTGCGCTCGCGGCGGCCGGGGCCCGGCGGTGCGAGCGGGGTCGGGGTGCGCGGGGTGAGCATGGTCATGGCGATACCTACCTCTCTCCGCGGGACACGGCCCGGCGCGGACCGGCACGGCGGCACGGCGACGCCACGCAGGACGGCGCGACGGCACGGCGGCGCGACGAACTGCGGAGCGACGGCACGACGCCATGACGGCAGGCGAGGGCGACGTCACACGGAGTGGTGACGGACCGGCGGGCGGCGGCCGCGGCACGGCACGCGGACCCGCAGGTCGGCATGGATGATCCCGGCCCTGGGCGTCGGGGCGCGACGACGCGGTGCGTCAGGCGTCCGCGTCGGGCGTCGCCCCACGCGTGGCGTCAGGCGTCCGCGTCAGGGCACGGGTGGGAAAAGGTGAAAAAATGGATGCGTCGGCGTGTCAGCCGGCGAGCGCGCGGCAAGGACTTCGATCGGGACTCATACCCGAACACCTCCTCGCCTCGCACGGTCATGGCACAGCGCCCGGTCCGGCCTCGTAAGGCCGCAGAGGACCGGCGCCGGGTCGACCGTAGCACGGTACGACAGGTAGTTCTCTCCTACTTTCGGGGGAGAGTGGCCGATTCGTGCCCTGTCTGCCTCTTGACGGGCGGATGGCCAAAGGCTCGACTTAGGGTTCACAAGTTGGAGACGCCGGGGTCTCGCACGCGATTCCGGCCGGGGGGCGACGGTACGGCCGTCGCTTATGGGCAGGAGTGGATGAGTCGTGGAGACTCCGGGTTCGCAGTCCTCGCTGCACCGCGCGAATCTCGAACGGGTCGTGCGGGCGGTGCGCCTCGCCGGTTCGCTGACCCAGGCGGAGATCGCCCGAACCACCGGACTGTCGGCGGCCACGGTCTCCAACATCGTCCGGGAGCTCAAGGACGGCGGGACGGTGGAGGTCACCCCGACCTCGGCGGGGGGCCGCCGGGCCCGCAGCGTCTCGCTCAGCGGGGACGCCGGCATCGTCATAGGCGTCGACTTCGGCCACACCCACCTGCGGGTGGCCGTGGGCAACCTCGCGCACCAGGTGCTGGCCGAGGAGGCCGAGCCGCTGGACGTGGACGCCTCCTGGGTGGACGGCTTCAACCGAGCCGAGGCCCTGGTGGAGGAGCTGATCGCGGAGACCGGGATCGGCCGGGAGAAGGTCATCGGCGTCGGGCTGGGCGTGCCCGGCCCGATCGACGTGGAGTCCGGCACCCTCGGCTCCACCTCGATCCTGCCGGGCTGGGCCGGCATCAACCCGCGCCAGGAGCTCTCGCAGCGCCTCGGCGTCCCCGTCCACGTCGACAACGACGCCAACCTCGGCGCACTCGGCGAACTGGTCTGGGGCAGCGGCCGGGGCGTGAAGGACCTCGCCTACATCAAGGTCGCCAGCGGCGTCGGCGCGGGCCTGGTCATCCGCGGGCAGATCTACCGCGGACCGGGCGGCACGGCCGGCGAGATCGGGCACATCACCCTGGACGAGTCGGGGCCGGTCTGCCGCTGCGGCAACCGCGGCTGCCTGGAGACCTTCGCCGCCGCCCGGTACGTGCTGCCGCTCCTGCAGAGCACGCACGGACCGGAACTGACGATGGAACGGGTGGTCGAGCTGGCCCGCTCGGGTGACCCCGGCTGCCGCCGCGTGGTGGCGGACGTGGGCCGCTACGTGGGCAGTGGCGTGGCCAGTCTGTGCAACCTCCTCAACCCCAGCCGCATCGTCCTCGGCGGCTCGCTGGCCGAGGCCGGTGAACTCGTGCTGGCCCCCATCCGTGAATCCGTGGGGAGGTATGCGATCCCCAGTGCCGCGCGGCAGTTGTCGGTGGTGACGGGGGCGTTGGGCAGCCGGGCCGAGGTGCTGGGCGCGCTGGCCCTCGTGCTGAGCGAGATGGGCGATTCGACGCTTTTGGTCGACCGGGGCGCGGGGGAACGCGGCCCCGCAGCCTTGTCTTCAGTTAGATAACGGATGGCACCGTTGTCATCTCGTTAAGGATTCACTCCTTGACGACAAGTTGCGGCCGAGGTTGACTCACGTCCACCTCGGCCGCAGCGTTGCGGCCTCGTCAGGGAGGTTCACCCAATGAACACGCGTATGCGGAGAGCCGCCGTCGCCGTCGCCGCCACCGCCATGGCCGCCTCGCTCGCCGCCTGCGGCAGCGCCAAGGAGGCCGGTGGGACGAAGTCCACCGAGTCCGGTGCGGCCAAGGGCGACGCGATCACGGTCGGTCTGCTCCTGCCGGAGAACCAGACCGCGCGCTACGAGAAGTTCGACAAGCCGCTGATCGAGAAGAAGATCGCCGAACTCACCGGCGGCAAGGGCAAGGTCGTCTACGCCAACGCCAAGCAGGACGCGACCACGCAGAACGCGCAGGTCGACACGATGATCACCAACAAGGTGGACGTCCTGATCGTGGACGCGGTGGACTCCAAGGCCATCGCCGGCTCGGTGAAGAAGGCCAAGGACGCCGGCATCCCGGTCGTCGCCTACGACCGCCTCGCCGAGGGCCCGATCGACGCCTACACCTCCTTCGACAACGAAGAGGTCGGCCGCGTCCAGGGCAAGGCCCTGCTCGACGCCCTGGGCGACAAGGCCAAGGACGGCGACATCGTGATGATGAACGGTTCCGTCACCGACCCGAACGCCGCCCTGTTCAAGAAGGGCGCCCACTCCGTCCTCGACGGCAAGGTGAACATCGGCAAGGAGTACGACACCAAGGAGTGGAAGCCGGAGAACGCCAACACCAACATGGCGGCCGCGATCTCCGCGCTCGGCAAGGACAAGATCATCGGCGTCTACTCCGCCAACGACGGCATGGCAGGCGGCATCATCACCGCCCTCAAGGGGGCCGGCCTGTCCACCCTGCCGCCGGTCACCGGCCAGGACGCCGAGCTCGCCGGTGTGCAGCGGATCGTGGCGGGCGAGCAGTTCATGAGCGTCTACAAGCCGTACGCCCCCGAGGCCGAGGCCGCCGCCAAGATGGCCGTCGCGCTGGCCAAGGGCGAGAAGCTGGACGCCGTCACCACCTCCAAGGTCGACAGCCCCACCGCCAAGGGCGTTCCCTCGCTCCTGGTCCCGGTCGTCTCGCTCACGAAGAACAACATCAAGGACACTGTCATCAAGGACGGTGTCTACACCGTCCTTGATGACAGTGTCCTTGATGTTGTTCTTCGTGAGCGAGACGACCGGGACCAGGAGCGAGGGAACGCCCTTGGCGGTGGGGCTGTCGACCTTGGAGGTGGTGACGG
>NZ_RPRY01000017.1 GCF_003949795.1 Streptomyces sp. WAC06614 | reverse complement strand
GCCCCGACCGGTCGACACCACCAGGACCCCACCCCTTCCCACCCCAGCCGTTCCACGTAGTGGAACTCTGTATCGTGTACCGGAACATCCGACCCGACCTTACCCACAAGGGAGTTCGCATGGCAGAGCCCCGGAGCGGCCGGACCTCGGCCGCCGGTACGGCGCTGGAGAAGTCGCTGCGGGTCCTGGAGGCCGTGGCGGCGCCCGGCGGCCCGCACCGGCTGACCGAGGTGACGGCGACGGCCGGGGTCCCCCGGTCGAGCACCCACCGCATCCTGGCCGCGCTGGCCGAACAGGACTACGTCCGCCCCGCCGGGGACGGTCGGTACGGGGTGGGCCCGCGGCTGCGGACCTTGGCGGCGCTGGTGGTCGGCGGCGAACCCCCGAGCGTCGAACGGATCCTGGACGAGCTGCGCGAGCACACCGGCCAGACCGTTCACCTGGCGCTGTACGGCGGCCCGAGCCCGAGCCCGGGCCCCGGCAGCCCCGGCAGCCCCGGCGGCATCAGCCCCGGCAGCATCACGTACGTGCACAAGCGCGAGAGCGACCAGCCGTTCCGCACCGCCTCCCGCGTCGGCATGCGGATGCCGCTGCACACCACGGCGATCGGCAAGAGCGTCCTGGCCGCCCTGCCGCCCGAGGAGGCCCACGAGCTGCTCGCGGCCGGTCCGCTGCCCCGCCGCACGCCGAACTCCCTGGCCACCGTGCCGGAGCTGGTGGCGGAGCTGGCCGCCGTACGGGAGCGGGGGTTCGCCGTGGACGACGAGGAGAACGAGCCCACGATCCGCTGCCTGGGCGCCGCCGTGCTGGACCCCGCGGGCCGGCCGGTCGGCGGGGTGAGCGTCACCACGGTCACGTTCCTGGTCCCGCGCGAGCAGCTGGAGACCTATGCGCCGGCCGTCCGCCAGGCCGCGCGGGCCTTGGCCCCCCTGCTCTGAGCGACCCCCGCCGGGCCCGTACGAAAAACTTGTCGAAGAATCGGTCCACGAAAGTGTTATCGGATCCCGGCTCGACGGTCTCCCAGGTATTGGGCATCATCGACCGGCGGCACGGACAGGGATCATCACATGAGTACAGACCACACGGCAGGGCTCGTCGCGGCGGCCCGGGCGGGCGACGCCCGCGCCCAGGACGAGCTCGTGGCGGCGCACCTGCCGCTCGTCTACAACATCGTCGGACGCGCCCTGAACGGCTCGGTCGACGTGGACGACGTGGTGCAGGACACGATGCTGCGGGCGCTGGACGGCCTGGGCTCCCTGCGCGCGGACGAGAGCTTCCGGTCCTGGCTGGTCGCGATCGCGATGAACCGGGTACGGGCGCACTGGCAGTCCCGGCAGCCCTACGCCGACGGCGGTCTGGACGAGGCGAGCGAGCTGGCCGACCCGGGGGCCGACTTCGTCGACCTGACCGTCGTCCGGCTGCAGCTCGCCGGTCAGCGGCGCGAGACCGCCCGTGCCACGCGCTGGCTGGAGCCCGACGACCGGGCCCTGCTGTCACTGTGGTGGCTGGAGTGCGCCGGGGAGCTGACCCGGGCGGAGGTGGCCCGGGCGCTGGAGCTGCCGGTGCAGCACACGGCGGTGCGGGTGCAGCGGATGAAGGCGCAGCTGGAGTCGGCCCGGGTGGTCGAGCGGGCGCTGGAGGCCAACCCGCCCTGCGCGGAGCTGCGGTCGGTGCTGGGCACGTGGGACGGCCGCCCGTCGGCGCTGTGGCGCAAGCGAATAGCCCGGCACGCCCGGGAGTGCCTGCGCTGCTCGGGGCTGTGGAACGGGCTGATGCCGGCCGAGGGCCTGCTCGCCGGGCTGGCGCTGGTGCCGGTCTCGGCGGCGCTGCTGGCGGGCATCCGTTCGGCCACCGCGCTCGCCCCGGCGGGCGCGGCGTACCCGGCGGACGGCTATGTCGCCGACGGCGGTACGGGCTTCGCCGACGCGGCCACGCAGCTCTCCCCGGTCGTGGCGGCGGGCGGACCGGCCCGGCACCGGGCCGGGGACGCGGCCAGGGACGCGGCCGGCGGGCCGGCCGGTGGCCCCGGGGGCAGCCGCGGGGCGCTGCGCAAGCGGCGGCAGACCCGGCGGCGGGCGGTCGGCGGCGCCGTGGTCGCGGTGTGCGTGGCGGGCGGTGGGCTGTTCTACCTGAGCACCCGGCCCGGCGACCACGGGCCGCAGGCCTCGAAGGGCGCCCAGGCCTCCCCGGTGGCGGCCCTGGACGCGTCGGGGTCCGCGATGCCCTCCGCGCCGGCCTCGCCGTCCGCGTCGGCGTCGCCCTCGGCGTCCGCGTCCCCCTCGGCCTCCGCCTCGCCGTCGGCGAGCCCGTCGAAGAGCCCGAGCCCGAGCCGTACCGCGACCTCCAAGGCGCCGGCTCCGGCGCCGGCCCCGCCGGGTCTGGCGGGCGAGGTCATCGCGCTGGTGAACAAGGAGCGGGCGGCGGCCGGTTGCGGGCCGCTGAAGGAGGACCCGCAGCTGCGGTCGGCCGCGCAGAAGCACTCGGACGACATGGCCTCCCGGAACTTCTTCGACCACACCAACCCCGACGGCGCCAGCCCGGGCGACCGCACCACGGCCGCCGGCTACCGCTGGTCGACGTACGGCGAGAACATCGCGCGCGGGCAGCAGTCGGCGGCGTCCGTGATGGACTCGTGGATGAACAGCTCGGGGCACCGGGCCAACATCCTCAACTGCTCCTTCAAGGACATCGGCGTCGGTATCCACCAGGGCGCGGGCGGCCCGTGGTGGACGCAGAACTTCGGCGCCCGCTGAGACCCGGCCGCGACGACACGCCGCACGACATGCCGCACCACCCGCGCGGATGCTTCAAAATGGTCAGAAGATAGCGGCTGGAGCCGAACGGGCTGATCAGAGCGGGTGGAGCGGCGCACATGCGGAAGAAGGAGCTCCGACCCCATCAGCGGGAGGCCGTGGACGCCGCGGTCCGGGCGCTCCAGCTCCCGCCCGGCGGGCGGGTGCCCGAGGCCGGACTGCGGACCCAGGTGATCATGGCCACGGGTTCCGGCAAGTCGCTGGTGGCGGTGCGCTGCGCGGAGGAGCTGAAGGCCGGGCGGGTGCTGGTCCTGGTGCCCTCGCTGGACCTGCTGGTGCAGACGGTGACGGCCTGGCGGGAGGGCGGCCGGGCCGGGCGGACGGTCGCCGTGTGCTCGCTGCGCGGGGAGGAGGTGGGGGTCGCGGCCACCACCGATCCCGCGGAGCTGGTCGGCTGGTGCCGTGCGGTGGAGCGGGTGACGGTGGTCGCCACCTATGCCTCGCTGGGCCTGGGCATCCTCGAACGGGCCCACCGGGCCGGGCTGCCCGGCTGGGACCTGATCGTGGTCGACGAGGCGCACCGCACCTCCGGCCGGATCGGCAAGCCGTGGGCGGTGGTGCACGACAACACCCGGATCCCGGCCGTCCGCCGGCTGTACATGACCGCGACGCCGCGGGTGTGGCAGGACGGCGAGGAGGAGGGGTCCGCCAAGGGGCACGGCGGGCTGGTGGCCTCCATGGAGGACGATCCGGCGGGCCCGTTCGGCGCCCGCTGCTACACCCTGTCGCTGTCGGAGGCGATCGACCGCGGCATCTGCGCGCCGTACCGGGTGGTGTGCGTGGACGTGACGGACCCGGGGTTCCAGGCGGCGCTGCTGCTGGGCGCCGACGGCCGTTCGGACGCGGTGCGCGGGGCCCGGCTGGCCGCCCTCCAGGCGGCGCTGGTGAAGGCCGCAGCGGAGCAGGGGTTCACCCGGACGCTGGTCTTCCACCACCTGACCAAGGAGGCAGAGGCGTTCGCGGCGGGACTTCCGGCGGTGGCGGAGCGGCTGCGGGCCGCGCAGCGTGCACCGCAGCCGGAGTACCCGCGGACGGTGTGGGCGGACTGGCTGTCCGGGCAGCACTCGGCGGCCCACCGGCGCCGGGTGCTGGAGGCGTTCGCGGCGGACCGGATCGCCGACAAGGCGTTCCTGGGCAGTGTCCGGGTCCTGGGCGAGGGCGTGGACACCAAGGAGTGCGACTCCGTGTACTGGGCCGACGTCCGCGGGTCGATGCCCGACCTGGTGCAGGCCGTGGGACGGGCGCTGCGCATCCGGCCGGGCGAGGGGAAGGTCGCCTCGCTGGTGGTGCCGGTGCTGCTGGGACCCGGGGAGAGCCCGGAGACGATGCTGACCTCGCGGGCGTACGGGTCCCTGGCCCGGCTGCTGGAGGCGCTGCGCGCGCACGACACCCGGATCGTGGAGTCGCTGGCCCAGCCGCAGGCCCCCAGTACGACGCCCAAACCGGCGGCCGGGACCTCGCGGGGGGCCGGCGGGGGGATCAGTACGGCGGCGCAGGGGCTGCTGAGCTTCTCCGTGCCGCGGGACCCGGCGCTGCTGGCCTCGTTCATCCGGCTGCGGGTGCTCAACCCGGAGACGGCGCACTGGCGGCGCGGGGTGGAGGCGGCCCGGATCTACGCGGCCGTGGCCGGGGACCTGAAGGTGCCGTTCGGGTTCAAGGTGCCCGCGGGCGGGGAGCCGTGGCCGCCGGGTCTGGCCCGGTTCCCGCTCGGTCAGTGGATCGCCGACGCCCGGCGTGCCCACCGCCGCGGGCGGCTGGGTGCGGAGCGGGTGGCGCAGCTGGACGCGCTGGGGATGGTGTGGAGCCATTTCGACGTGGCGTTCCGGGACGGGCTGGCGGCGGCCCGCGCCTGGGCGGACGCGCACGGGCACCTGCTGCCGCCGGCGGACGCCACCTGGGAGGGGGCCCCGGTGGGGGTGTGGGTGAAGAACCAGCGGGCCGCCGCCCGCCGGCAGGGGCCGGGGGCGTTGCCGCAGGAGCGCCGGGAGGCGCTGGAGGAGATCGACCCGTCGTGGTGTCCGTCCTGGGAGATCTCCTGGCAGCGCGCGTTCCATCTGACCCGGGTGCATCTGGACGCGGGCGGGCGGCTGCCCGCGCCGGGGGAGGTGGTCGTCCAGGGCGAGGACCTGGGCGCCTGGCTCCGGTCCCAGCGGCTGGGCTGGGACCGGCTGGGCTGGGCGCAGCGGTGGCTGCTGGAGCACACCTTGGGCCTGGCGCCGGCGGCCGCGGAGGAACGGCCCCGGCCGCGGCGCAGCCATGCGGACGCGTGGGCGGCGGGGCTGGCGGCGGCCCGGGCGTTCCACGCGCGCGAAGGGCATCTGAGGGTGCCGCGCGGGCACGTGGAGGCGGTCGGCGGTGAGCCGGTGCGACTCGGCTCGTGGATCGCGAACCAGCGGGCCCGCGCCGCCGCCCTGACGCCCGAGCGCCGTGCCGCCCTGGAGGAGCTCGGCATGCGGTGGTCGGTGCCGGCCCCGGCCCGGGGGCCGGGTCGCCGGGGCGTCAGTGGTGGAATCCCGAGCGCGAGGCGCTGACCGGGGACGGCGGAGCCGGGTTGGCCTTGAAGTGCTCCAGGGCCCGGCGCATGTCCTCCACCAGCAGGGCGATCTGGTCCAGGGTGACCCCGTGGCGGACCAGCACCCGCTGGACGACGGTCCCCTCCTGGTCCGGCGGCATGGGGTACGAGGGGACCTGCCAGCCCCGCATCCGCAGCCGGTCGGAGAGGTCGTAGAGGCTGAAGTCGGCGCCGGCGGGGTCGGTGAGGGTCCAGCACACGGCGGGCAGGGCGCCCTGGCCGTCGTAGAGGAGGGTGAAGGGGCCCATCCCCGCGATCTCGCCGGCGAGGTACTGGGCGGTGTCGGCGCAGCTCTGCTGGACGCGCCGGTACCCGCCGCGGCCGAGGCGGAGGAAGAGGTAGTACTGGGCGATCACCTCGCCGCCGGGGCGGGAGAAGTTCAGGGCGAAGGTGGGCATGTCGCCGCCGAGGTAGTCCACGTGGAAGACGAGGTCCTCGGGCAGGTGCTCGGCGGAGCGCCAGACGATCCAGCCGACGCCGAGCGGGGCGAGCCCGTACTTGTGGCCGGAGGTATTGACCGAGACCACGCGCGGGAGCCGGAAGTCCCAGACCACGTCGGGGTGGAGGAAGGGGGCGACGAAGCCGCCGCTGGCGGCGTCGACGTGCAGCGGGACGTCCCAGCCGTGCTCGGCCTGGATCCGGTCGAGGGCGGCGGAGAGTTCGGCGACCGGCTCGTAGACGCAGGTGTAGGTGACGCCGAGGATGGCGACCACGCCGATGGTGTTCTCGTCGACGTAGGCGTCGAGCTGGTGGGGGCGCAAGCCCGTGGCGCCCGGCTCCAGGGGGACCTGGCGCAGCTCGACGTCGAAGTAGCGGGCGAACTTCTCCCAGCAGACCTGCACCGGCCCGCACACCAGGTTGGGGCGGTCGGTGGACTTGCCCTCGGCCCGGCGGCGGGCCCGCCAGCGCCACTTCAGGGCGAGTCCGCCGAGCATCGCGGCCTCGCTGGAGCCGGTGGTGGAGCAGCCGGTGGCGGCGCCGGGCGGCGCGTTCCAGAGGTCGGCGAGGATGCTGACGCAGCGGGCCTCGATCTCGGCCGTCTGCGGGTACTCGTCCTTGTCGATCATGTTCTTGTCGAGGCACTCGTTCATCAGCCGGTGGACCTCGTCGTCCGACCAGGTGGTGCAGAAGGTGGCGAGGTTCTGGGCCGCGTTGCCGTCGAGGAGCAGTTCGTTGTGGAGCAGCGAATAGACGACCTCGGCGGGCGAGTGATCGTCCGGCATCCGGTGCTTGGGGAGGACCTGGCCGCTGAGCGGGGTGGCGAACACGTCGATGTCGAGGTCGCCCGTGCCGGTGTCCTTCGTCTCATGGAGAGCCATATTCCGGACTATAGGTGACATAGAACCAGACAGCGGGACGTACACCTTCCGGTCGTGTCCACAGGGTGAGCACGCCCACCCCCACCCCGACGGGTGAAAAATTTTTGCGTCGAATAGACTGACGACGAAAGATCTTCCCGTCCGGGCCACTGGAGCCGGCCCGGACGGGAAGATCGACAATCTTGTTCTATGCGCAACTTATCCCTACATGTCGGAATATCGACCTGGGTTGCCGCCTGCGCTGATACCCCTTCGGCCCATGAACAAGATCACCCGCCGCCGGGCGTTGGGGACGACCGCCGGTGCGCTCACCGTCCTCGGCCTCGCCGGCACCGCCGCCCACGCGGCCACCGCACCGACCGCGCAGACCGCGATATCCGACGGCGCCCTGGACGAGGTCTACCAGGGCCGCCGGATCCGGATCGTGCCCGCCCAGGGTGGTGGCCACCACGGCGGCCACCACTCCCCCGGCACCGCCACGGTCCTCATCGACGGCCGCGAGCTGCACGTCATGCGCAACGCCGACGGCAGCTTCATCAGCGTCGTCAACCACTACGAGACCTTCCCCGACCTGCCCTCGCTCGCCCGCGCCGCGGTGCGCGAGCTCCAGGGGTCGGCGCTGCTCCCGTTCGGGGGTGCGGCATGACCGTCCGCAAGAACCAGGCGTCGCTGTCCCCCGAGGAGAAGCGGACCTTCGTCCATGCGCTGCTGGAACTCAAGCGCACGGGCGCCTACGACCGCTTCGTCACCACCCACAACGGCTTCATCATGAGCGACACCGACTCCGGCGACCGGGTCGGCCACCGCTCCCCCTCCTTCCTCCCCTGGCACCGCCGCTTCCTCATCGAGTTCGAACAGGCCCTGCAGAAGGTCGACCCGAAGGTCTCCCTGCCCTACTGGGACTGGACCACGGACCGGACGGCCCGCGCCTCCCTGTGGGCCGCCGACTTCCTCGGCGGCACGGGACGGGCCCGCGACGGCCAGGTGACCGAGGGCCCGTTCGCCTACGGCAGCGGCAAATGGAACATCAACGTCCGCGTCGACGGCCGCTCCTACCTGCGCCGCGCCCTCGGCGAGGGCGTCGCCCAGCTGCCCACCAAGGCCGAGGTGGAGACGGTCCTGGCCATGCCCGTGTACGACACGGCCCCGTGGAACAGCGCCTCCGGCGGCTTCCGCAACCACCTGGAGGGCTGGCGCGGCGCCAACCTCCACAACCGGGTGCACGTCTGGGTCGGCGGCCAGATGGCCACCGGGGTCTCCCCCAACGACCCGGTGTTCTGGATGCACCACGCCTACGTCGACAAGCTCTGGGCCGAGTGGCAGGCGCGGCACCCGCAGGCGACGTACCTGCCGGGCGGCGGCACGCCGGACGTGGTCGACCTGCACGACGTGATGCGGCCGTGGAACGACGTCACCCCGGCCGACATGCTCGACCACCGCAAGTACTACACCTTCGACACCGAACCGGCCGCCGCCAGCCAGCGGTAGTGCAGTTCGGGGCGGCCCACCTGGCCGTACCGCGGCGTCCGGTCCGCACGGCCGGTGTCCACCAGGTGCTCCAGGTAGCGGCGGGCGGTGATCCGGGAGATCCCGGCCGCCTCCGCCGCACCGGCCGCCGTCAGGCCCTCGGGCGCCGACCTCAGCAGGGCGGCGACCCGGTCGAGGGTCGGGGCGCTGAGCCCCTTGGGCAGCTCCGCCGGGCGGGGCGCGCGCAGGGCGGCCAACGCCCGGTCCACGTCGTCCTGGCCCGCCGCCTCCCCCGCCGTCGCACGGAACTCCGCGTACCGCAGGAGCCGTTCGCGCAGGGTGGGGAAGGCGAAGGGCTTCAGGACGTACTGGACCACGCCGAGCGAGACGCTCTCGCGGACCACGGCCAGGTCCCGGGCCGAGGTCACCACGATCACGTCCACGGGATGCCCCGAGGCCCGCAGCCCGCGGGCGAAGCGCAGCCCGTTGCCGTCGGGCAGGCCGAGGTCGAGCAGCAGCAGGTCGACCGGGGTGCGGTCCAGCACCCGGGCGGCCTCGCCGAGCGAGTGGACGGCCCCGACGGCGGTGAACCCGGGCACCCGGCCGACGTAGAGGGCGTGCGCGGCGGCCGCCACCGGGTCGTCCTCGACCACGAGGACCCGCACCTCGGGCGCGGCGCTCATCCGGTCACCTCCCGGCGCAGCGGCAGTCGTACGGTGAACTCCGCGCCGCCGCCCGGAACCTCGGCAGCGGCCACGGTGCCGCCGTGCCGGTGGACGGCCTGGCGGACCAGCGCGAGGCCCAGGCCCCGCCCCTCACCCTTGCCCGACCAGCCGCGCCGGAACACGTCCTCGCCGGCCGGCAGGCCGGGCCCGTTGTCGGCGACCCGCAGCAGCAGCTCCCCGCCGTCCGGGCGGGCGGTGACGGCGATCCGGGCGCCCGGTACCCCGGTCAGGGCGTCCACCGCGTTGTCGATGAGGTTGCCCAGCACCGTGACCAGGTCCCGGGCGGGCGGAGTCGGGCACCCCTCGGCCAGGCTGCGGCTGTCCGGGGTGACGACCAGTTCGACGCCCCGCTCGTGGGCCTGGGCCGCCTTGCCCAGCAGCAGCGCCGCCAGCACCGGTTCGCCCACGGCGGCGACCACCTGGTCGGCCAGGGTCTGGGCGAGCTCCAGTTCGGCGGTGGCGAAGGCCACGGCCTCGTCGGCGCGGCCGAGTTCGATGAGCGAGACCACGGTGTGCAGCCGGTTGGCCGCCTCGTGGGCCTGGGAGCGCAGGGCCTGGGTGAAGCCCCGCTCATGGTCCAGCTCGCCGGTCAGCGCCTGGAGTTCGGTGTGGTCGCGCAGGGTGACCACGGTGCCGCGCCGGCCGCCGCCCGCCACGGGGGCGCTGTTGAGCACCAGCACCCGGTCGGCGGTCAGGTGCACCTCGTCCACCCGCGGCCGGTCGGCGAGCAGCGCCCCGGTCAGCGGCGCGGGCAGGCCCAGGTCGGCGACGCCCGTGCCGCGCACGCCCTCGGCGGGCAGGCCCAGCAGTTCGCGGCCGGCGTCGTTGATGAGGGTGACCCGGCGCCGGCCGTCGAGCATGAGCAGGCCCTCGCGCACGGCGTGCAGGGCGGCCTGGTGGTAGTCGTACATGCGGCTGAGCTCGGTGGCGTTCATGCCGTGGGTGTGCCGGCGCAGCCGGGCGTTGACCACGTAGGTGCCGATGCCGCCGAGCGCCAGGGCGCCGACGGCGACCCACACCAGCGCGGTGAGCTGCCCGGCCAGCCGGTCGCTGATCGCGCGCACGGTGATCCCGGCGCTGACCAGGCCGACGATCCGCCCGTCGGCGTCGCGCAGCGGGGTGACCACGCGGATGGACGGCCCCAGGGTGCCGGTGTACGTCTCGCCGAAGGTCTCCCCGCGCAGGGCGCGTGCGGTGGTGCCCATGTAGTGCTCGCCGATCCGGCGGGGATCGGGGTGGGTCCAGCGGCGCCCGTCGGTGTCCATGATCGTGACGAAGTCGACGCCGGAGCCGCGGCGGACCTGTTCCGCGTACGGCTGGAGGGCGACCGAGGGGTCCGCGGTGCGCACGGCCTCGCGGACGGAGGGCGAGTCGGCGACCGCGTGGGCGACGGCGCCGGCCTGGCGCTGGGCGGCCTCCTCCGCCTGCCGGCGGGCGGTCGCGTACGCGAAGACGGCGCACCCGGCGACCACCACCGCGACCAGCACCACCTGCATGGCGAAGAGCTGGCCGGCGAGGCTGCGCGGACGAGGCAAGCGGAACATGTCGGTCAGTGTGCACCGGTGTGTGAACTCAATGAACGCAAGGGTGACCGGGGTCACAGGCCTGCGTCATGGTCTCCCGGAACGACTTCACCACCCGGGAGGCACAGTGGCCGCCAGGCGCGACAGAACCCACTATCTCTACATCGCGGTCATCGCCGCGGTGCTGCTCGGCATCATCACGGGGTTCGCCGCTCCCGGGACCGCCGTGGAGCTGAAGCCGCTGGGGACCGGCTTCGTCAACCTCATCAAGATGATGATCTCGCCCGTGATCTTCTGCACGATCGTGCTGGGGGTGGGCTCGGTCCGCAAGGCCGCCAAGGTGGGCGCCGTCGGCGGGCTGGCCCTCGGCTACTTCATGGTCATGTCCACGGTCGCGCTGGCGATCGGCCTGCTGGTGGGCAACCTGCTGGAGCCCGGCAGCGGGCTGCACCTGACCGAGGCCGCGGCGAAGGCGGGCGCGGCCCAGGCCAAGGCCGGCGGGGCCGAGTCCACCACCGAGTTCCTGCTGGGGGTCGTCCCGAAGACCCTGGTGTCGGCCTTCACCGAGGGCCAGGTGCTCCAGACGCTGCTGGTGGCGCTGCTGTGCGGGTTCGCGCTCCAGGCGATGGGGGCGGCCGGGGAGCCGGTGCTCCGCGGGATCGGGCACGTGCAGAAGCTGGTGTTCCGCGTGCTGGCGATGATCATGTGGGCCGCACCGGTGGGTGCGTTCGGCGCGATCGCGGCGCTGGTCGGGGCGACCGGCGTGGACGCGCTGAAGTCCCTGGCCGTGATCATGATCGGCTTCTACACCACCTGTCTGCTGTTCGTCTTCCTCGTGCTCGGCACCCTGCTGCGGGTGTGCACCGGGGTGAGCATCTTCGCCCTGCTGCGCTACCTGGGCCGGGAGTTCCTGCTGATCCTGTCCACCTCGTCGTCCGAATCGGCGCTGCCGCGGCTGATCGCGAAGATGGAGCACCTGGGCGTCTCCAAGCCGGTCACCGGCATCACGGTGCCGACCGGGTACTCGTTCAACCTCGACGGGACCGCGATCTACCTCACGATGGCCTCGCTGTTCGTCGCCGAGGCCATGGACAAGCCACTGTCCCTGGGGGAGCAGGCCTCGCTGCTGGTGTTCATGATCATCGCGTCCAAGGGTGCGGCGGGCGTCACCGGCGCGGGCCTGGCCACGCTGGCCGGCGGACTCCAGTCCCACCGCCCCGAACTGGTCGACGGAGTGGGCCTGATCGTGGGCATCGACCGGTTCATGAGCGAGGCGCGCGCGCTGACCAACTTCGCGGGCAACGCGGTGGCGACCGTCCTGGTGGGCACCTGGACCAAGGAGTTCGACAAGGCGCGGGCCGCCGAGGTGCTCGCCGGGCGGCTGCCGTTCGACGAGACCACGCTGGTGGACGACGGCCACGGCGAGGCCCCCGCGGCGCCGGTGCCGGCCCAGCCGGCGGACGGCAAGGACACCGTCCCGGCGGCCTGACCCCGTATCACCCGAGACGCTCCGCCGCCCGGCCGGCCCACCCACCCGGCCCCGGCGGAGCCCGCCGCACCGCCCGCTCGCGAGGGGCGGAGCGGCGGGAACCGGCGGGCCGGGGCACGCCCCCATGGTGCCCTGCCCGCCCGGCCCGGGCCCGGCGGCCGACCCTCCCGGCTGCCGGGCCTCTTCGGTCGCGCCTCTTCGGTCGTGTCTCTTCGGTCGCGTCTCTGGCCGTTGTGCCCCGCCCGGCTCCGCAGCCGCTCCGAGGAGCGGACAGCGAGGGTCGATTTTCGGCCACATCACCGATAACCGAGGTGCGCCGAAAGGTACTTCCCTCCCCCGGTCCGTGTCTGACATCTTGCGTCCACCACTCGTTTCGTACGCCCCGGTAGGTGTCACCAGCACCACCGGGGCCTCGGAGGACGCATTGATACCCCACATATCGGGCCGACCCCGACGTGTCCTGGTGACGGCCGCCGCCCTCGGCGCCGCGCTGACGTTCGCCTCTCCGTCGGCGTTCGCCACCGCCGGACCGACGAACCACTCCGCGAAGGCCCCCCGGGCCGCCGCACTCGCCACCACCGCCGACGCCGCTGCTGCCGCTTCCCAGAGTGCGACCTGGGCCGCCGGCACCCGCGCCTACCTGGTGATCACCGCCCCCGGTGACACCTCCGCCGTGCGGGCGGCCGTGGCCGCCAACGGCGGTTCGGTCTTCTCGTACTTCGACGCCATCGGCGTCATCGTGGCCCATTCCACCTCCAGCTCCTTCGCCGCCACCCTGCGCGGCGTCAGCGGGGTGCAGAAGGTGGGCGCCACCCGTACCTCGGACGTTCCGGCCGACGCCTACAACCCGGCGCTGCCGAACAACCCGGCCCAGGCGGCCCCGCCGACCACCGAGCCGGTCCGCTCCGACATGAGCCAGATCAAGGCCGACCAGGCCTGGGCCGTCAACCCCGGTTCGGCGTCGGTCAAGGTCGGCATCCTCGACACCGGCGTCGACGACCAGCACCAGGACCTCGCACCGAACTTCAACGCGGCCGACTCCGTCTCCTGCGCCTACGGCAAGCCCGACACCCGCCCCGGCGCCTGGCGCGACGTCGACGAGCACGGCACGCACGTGGCCGGCACCGTCGCCGCCGCCAAGAACGGCAAGGGCGCGGTCGGCGTGGCCCCGGGCGTGAAGATCTCCTCGGTCCGCATCGCCGAGCCGGGCACCACGCTGTTCTTCCCCGAGAACACCATCTGCGGTCTCGTCTGGGCCGGTGACCACGGCTTCAAGGTGACCAACAACAGCTACTACACGGACCCGTGGCAGTTCGTCTGCCCGAACGACCTGGACCAGGCCGCCATCCTCGAAGGCGTCGGCCGCGCCCAGCAGTACGCCGACGGCAAGGGCTCGCTCCAGGTCGCCGCGGCCGGCAACGAGAACTACAACCTGGCCGCCAAGACCACCGACTCGGCGAGCCCGAACGACTCGACGCCGGTCACCCGCACCGTCACCAACGACTGCAAGGACATCCCGGCCGAGCTGCCGGGCGTCGTGACGGTGGCGGCCAACGGGACCAACGGCACCTCGAAGGCCTCGTTCTCCAACTTCGGCCGCGACATCATCGAGGTCTCCGCCCCCGGCGAGTCGGTCTACAGCACCGTCCCCGGCGGCAAGTACGCCTCGCTGAGCGGTACGTCGATGGCCTCGCCGCACGTCGCGGGCGTGGCGGCGCTGCTCGCCAGCGCCAACCCCGGGTACACCCCGGCGGACATCCGCGCCAAGCTGGCGCAGCAGGCCACCGACCTGGCCTGCCCGGCGGACAGCCGCTGCACCGGTACGACCGCCAACAACAGCTTCTTCGGCGAGGGCCGGGTCGACGCGCTGAAGGCGGTCGGGACCACCCCGCCGCCCGGGAAGTTCTTCGAGAACCTGACGGACGTCACCGTCAACGACAACGCCACCGCCGAGAGCGCGATCACCGTCAGCGGGGTCACCGGCAACGCGCCGGCCGCGCTCAAGGTCGGCGTGGACATCAAGCACACCTACATCGGTGACCTGAAGGTCGACCTGGTGGCGCCGGACGGCACCGTCTACACCCTGCACAACCGCAGCGGCGGCAGCACCGACAACATCGTCCAGACCTACTCGGTGGACGCCTCGTCCGAGGTGGCCAACGGGACCTGGAAGCTGCGCGTGAACGACAACGCCAGCGCGGACACCGGCAAGATCGACTCCTGGAACCTCACCTTCTGAGGATCCGGTCCGTCGTCGCGGGCCCTTCGGTGAGCGGCACGACCGCTCACCGAAGGGCCCGTTCTCTTGGACATCCGGTCACCCGGTCGTCCGGTCGTCCGGTCACCGCGTCCGCAGGACGCAGTCCCCGCACAGGCCGCCCCCGGTCGGCACCCGGTAGTACAGGCAGCAGCTTCGGCGCACGAAGGCCACGCCCAGGCCCTCCTCGTGCACGAACGTGCCCGTGCCCGCCAGGGGACCGTCGTCGGCCAGCAGCCCGGCGACCACCGGCACCGGCGGGTACGGCGGACCGGGCAGCCGGCCCATCAGCACCCGCAGCGCCCCGACGAGGGCGGAGGCGGCGTTCCCGCGCAGGATCCGCGGCGAGAGCCCGAACCGGTCCCGCACCGCCCGGTCCAGCACGGCCAGGTTCCCGTCGAGCACCGTCCGCGCGAGCTCCCCGCCCGGCAGGGCGACCGGCTCCGGCAGCCACAGCTGGAGCGACCCGGCGGGCGGCAGCCGCCACCGGACCCGGTCGGGCGCGAGGTCCGGGACCTGCCCGGACAGCACCGCGCAGCCGAGCCCCAGGGACCACATCCGGGAGGCGATCCCGAGCTGCGCGGTCGAGGCGGCCACCCGCGGGTCCGCGCTGCCCAGCCGCCGCCCGACCTCGGCGACGTATCCGCCGAGCCCCTCCCCGTACAGCTCGCCGAGCGGCCGGAACCCGTCCCCCGGCGGCCGGTCCCCCACCGGCACGTCGAAGAACGGCCCCACCCGCGCCAGCTCCCGCAGCACCTCCCGCACGTCAGGCTCCTTATCCGTGCGGGCCCGCGGAGCGGGCCGTCTCGCGTGCGACATCCATGGGTGGATCATCTCAGGCGCCGTTCCGGGGGCTCCCGTGCTCCAAGGCCCTGCCCGCCGGGGTCAGGGGGCGCTCTGCGTCAGAGGCGTCGAGGACGGTTCGGGGGCAGGTGATGCCTGGCTGGTGCGTTCGGCCCAGCGGACGGCCGGGCCCATCGCCCAGGAGGCCGCCAGCAGCAGGCCGCCCAGCAGGAGCCAACCGGGGATGCCCCACAGCAGCAGCAGGGAGGTCAGCAGGAGGGGCCCGAGGGTGCGGGCGACCGGGACGCCGGTGCCGAAGAAGCCCTGGTACTGGCCGATCTTCTCGGCCGGGGCGAGCGAGAAGCTGATCTGCCAGGACCCCGCCGACTGCCGCATCTCGCCGATCAGCTGGAGCACGGCGCCGACGACCAGGGCCGCCCCGGCGGCCCAGGCCGCCGTGGGGAGCGCCGACAGGGCGAAGACCACGCAGGAGGCGGCCATCACCAGTCCGGAGCTCCAGACGGCCGCCCGGGCCGTCCGCAGGTCGGTCACGGGGCGGGCGGTACGGACCTGGAAGAGCATCACCCCGACCGTGTTGAGCACGAACAGCGCTGAGACCAGCCAGCCGGGCGCCTGCGTGCGCTCCACGATCCACAGCGGGATCGCCAGGCTGAGCAGCGGCATCCGCAGCAGCAGGACCGCGTTCAGCACGGTGACCAGCGCGTACGGCCGGTCCCGCAGCACGGCCAGGCGCGGCTCGCCGGCCGCCGGCCGCTCCACCGGGGCCACCACGGGCAGCCGCAGCAGCACCGCGGCGCACACCAGGAAGCTCACCGCGTCCAGGGCGAACACGGCGCGGTAGGCGCCTGCGGTGTCGGCGCTGAGGGCGAGCCCGCCGAGGGTGGCGCCCAGGGCCAGCCCCGCGTTCAGCAGGGACTGCAGGTGCGCCAGCACCCCGGTGCGTTCCCGGGGCTCCACCAGCCCCGCCAGCAGCGCCTGCCGGGCGGCGGCGAGCCCGCACTGGGCGGTGGCGTACAGGCAGGCGGCGAGCAGGAACGGCCAGAAGGACCGGATGACGAGGAACGAGGCCACGGCCGCGGCCGTGGACAGGGCGAGCAGCACCGAGGTGCCGCGCGGCCCGCGGCGGTCGGCGAACGCGCCCAGGGGCACCCCGGCGACCGAGCCGACGGCCCAGGCGACGGTCAGGCCGAGGCCGATCTGGGCGGGCGAGAGGCCGACCACCCGGGTGAAATAGAGGGCCGAACACACGTAGTACGCACCGTCACCGACGGAGTTGCTCAGCTGCGCGGCAGCCAGTCGGCGCGGTGCTCCGGGCGGGGGCAGGATGCGTGACGTCATCGCACCATGAGAACAGTCACGGTGGCCCGTCCGGCAGGTCCAATCGGCGCCGGTCCGGTTGGGCCAATTCCCCCGTGCCCCCGCCCCTCGTCGACGATGCCTGATCGTAGTACATCATCGCAGGTCAGGAGGGGTGGAACGGGGTCCTGGGAAGGGCCCCGGACGGCGGTGCGGAGCGGTCCGCGAGGTGCGCGGAGCGCCGGGTCCGTGAACCATGAGCTCTCCCGGCTCGTACTCCTGGTCGAGGCCGCCGGAAAACAGTGTCGCGCCATACCTGTCAAGGGGGTTCATCGGATCCCGGTAACGAGCTACATTGAGCCACTCATCGCGTTCACCTGACCGCCCGTTGCCTTTCATTCGTGTTTTGCCCACGCAGCGACGTCCGGGGCGCAGACTGTGCCACCACCCATCTTCCGAAGGACCGAAGGCTCCGTGCCCGTACCCGTACTCCTCGCCGGCCGCTTCGTGCGGCTCGAGCCCCTCGCCCCCCACCACACCGAGGCCCTGGCCGTGGCCGGGGCCGAGGATCGTACGACTTACGCCTTCACCCCCGTACCCCACGGTGTGGAGGCGGCCCTCGAGTACATCGACCGCGCCCTCGCCGATCAGGCGGCGGGCCGCTCGCTGCCGTTCGCCATCGTCAGACGGCGGGACGGGCGGGTGGTCGGTTCCACCCGGTTCCTGGAACTGGACTATTGGCAGGGCCCGCTGGTCTGGCCTTCCGTGCCCGGCGTCCCGTACGGCGATCCGCTGACCGCGATCCCCGACGCCGCCGAGATCGGCAACACCTGGCTCTCGCCGGCGGCCCAGGGCACCGGGATCAACACCGAGGCGAAGCTGCTCATGCTGCGCCACGCCTTCGAGACCTGGGGCGTGCGGCGCATCTCACTGCGCGCGGACGCCCGGAACACCCGCTCGCGGGTGGCCATGGAGAAGCTGGGCTTCACCAGTGAAGGGGTCCGCCGGGCCCATTCGCGGGGCCTGGACGGTGTGGTCCGCAGCACGGCCTTCTACTCGATCCTCGACGAGGAGTGGCCGACCGTGCGCTCGATCATCGAGCTGCGGCTGTCGGCGCGGAGCCCGCGCCGACGGCGCAAGACGCTGGTTCCGGCGTAACGGTCCTGCGGGGCGGTGGCACGGCCGCCGCCCCGCTGGTCCCGGCCCGTTCCGCCCCGGCCCTCGGTCCGGTCCTCCTCAGCCGAGGAGGGCCGGGGCGAGGGCCGAATCCATGAGGCGGGCCGGGCTCCCGCTGCCGTCGGCCGGTACGGAGTACAGGTCGGCGCCGAAGTCGCCGGGCAGCGCGTAGGCGACGGTCCGGTCGTCCAGCCACACCGCCTGGTCGTCGACGCTGCGCTCCTCGGCGAGCGGGGTCTCGGTGCCTGTGGCCAGGTCCAGGGCGTGCAGCTGCCAGGGAGCTTCGGCGGGGCGGCCTTCCACCCGCTTCTTGAAGACGATCCGGGTGCCGTCGGGCGACAGCGAGGGACACTCGACGTTCTCCCGCAGCGTGGTCACCGTGCGCGCGTCCAGGTCGCCGCGGACCAGGTACGTCTTCCCGCCGGTGGCCAGGGTGGCGTAGAAGCCCTTCTCGTCGGGGGTGAAGGTGACCCCCCAGAAGTTCACGTCGGCCGCCTTGTGGTCATGGCCGTCCTTGCGGATCGTGAAGTCCTCCAGCGAGGCCTCCAGCCGGCCGGTGCGCAGGTCGAGCACCGAGGTCCGGGTGGAGAAGTCCGTGCCGGCGTAGCTGTCGCCGCCGACGAAGACGGTCCAGGCGGTCAGGTGCCCGCCGGGCGAGACCCGGGCGCGGGTCGGGATGCCCGCCAGGGGGTGGGCGGAGACCTCCCGCAGGGACGCGTCGAGGACCACGGCCCGGTAGCTGTCCTGGACGCCGCCCTTGACCGCCTGGAGGCAGATGCCGGTGCCCGCGGCCGCGTACAGGCGCAGGCAGCTCACGCCCGAGGCGGTCCGGGGCGCGTCCGGGTGGTCGGCGGGGACGGTGGCCAGCTCGTCGCGGTGGGGGCCCCAGGCCATGTTGCGGAAGACGAGCCGGCGCCCGCCGGCGTCGGGGGCGAGCGAGACCCGGCCGGGGGTGACCCGGGGCCCGCCGGCCTGCTCCTGGTTCTTCTCGTCGGCCCGGGCCCCGGCCCGCAGGACGGCGGCCGCGGCCACGCCGCCGAGGACGACGACGGCCACGAGCAGGATCAGGAGACGGCGTTGGAGGGTCATGGAGGCCTTTCCGGGCGGGGACGGTGGGAGTCAGGCGTCGGCGGGGCGCAAGGCCGTGGCCGCGGCGGCGGCCACGGCCAGCAGCACCCCGGCGACGGCGAGGGCGGGGCGGGGGCCCCAGGCGGTCCAGGCGGCGCCGAAGGCGAGGGAGCAGCAGAACCGGGCCAGGGCCTGGCCGGTCTGGACGAGGGCCAGGCCGCTGCCGCGGTGCTCGTCGGGCACGGTGGCGGAGGCCGCGGCCATGAGCACGCCGTCGGTGGCCGCGTAGAAGGCCCCGTGCAGCAGCAGGACCGCGTACGGCAGGGCGGGGTGGCCGCCGCCGGCCAGCAGGAGGCCGTAGCACAGGAGCAGGGCCAGGTGGCCGCCGAGGAAGACCCGCCAGCGGCCGATCCGGTCGGCGAGGCGGCCCAGCGGCAGGGCGAGCAGGAAGAACGCGGCGGCGGTGCCGAGCGGCAGCAGCGGGAACCAGCGGTCGGCGAGGCCGGTGGACCGCTGGAGCAGCAGGAAGACGAAGGCGTCGCTGACGGTGCACAGCCCCAGCAGCAGCGCGCAGAGGCTGATCCGCCGCAGGTCGGGCAGCCGCAGCAGCCCGAGCGAGCCCCGGAGCGACGGCCGGCCGGGCCCGCCCCCGCCCCCGGCCGGTCCGGAGGCCGACGCGCCCGCGGCCGGGTCCGCGGCGGGCCCGGAGGACCGCCCGTCGCCCGCGGCCCCGGACGCAGCCTTCGGCCCGCCGGGCGGGCGGCCCGGTACGAACAGCACCAGGACGAGGACGCCCAGGGCCGCCACGCAGGAGCTGACGGTGAAGACGGCGTCGTAGCCGTCGGCGGCGCCGCGCAGGACCAGGTAGGCGGCCAGCGGGCCGATGAGGGCGCCGGCCGTGTCCATGGCGCGGTGGACGCCGAAGGCCCGGCCGCGCTCCTCCGGGGCGCTGGCCAGCGAGATCAGCGCGTCGCGCGGGGCCGTGCGCAGGCCCTTGCCGGTCCGGTCCAGGGCCAGGACGGCCCCGACGGCCGGCAGCGAGTGCGCCAGGAGCAGCAGCGGCTTGCACAGGGCGGAGAGGCCGTAGCCGAGCCCGGCGAAGACCTTGTGCCGCCCGGTCCGGTCGCCGAGGTGCCCGCCGAGCAGCCGGACGAGCGCGCCGACCCCCTGGTAGAGGCCGTCGAGCAGGCCGAAGCCGAGCGGGGAGAGGCCGAGTCCGGCCACGAGGTAGAGGGGGAGCACGGCCGTGACCATCTCCGAGGAGATGTCGGTGATCAGGCTGACCGTGCCGAGGGCCAGCACCGTGGGGGCGAGGGCGGCGCGCCGCCCCGGGCGCGGGGCACCCGGGGCGGCGGCCGCTTCGGCGGTCACGGCGGGCGTCGCGGGGGTCCCGCGGCTGTCCGCAACGTACATGGTCAGCTCGCCCAGATCCCCGTGATGTCCTTCGCGGTGGCGGCGTTGCCGGCGTGGCTGGTCAGGCCCGCCAGGCCTTCCAGGGTCCGCAGCATGTCGTAGTGGTTGTAGGTGGTGGTCGTGGAGCTGCCGGGGATCACCGGCTGGCCGTACAGGACGGTCGGGATCCGGTTGCCGGCGAGCCGGTTGTCCTCGTCGAAGGTGACCACGAGCAGGCTGTTGTGGGTCCTGGCCCAGTCCGCGTAGCCCTTGAGCTTGTTCTTGATCCAGGTGTCACCGGTGCCGACGGAGCAGTCGTGCATGTCGTTGCACAGGTCGGGGACGACGAAGGACACCTTGGGCAGGGTGGTGTAGTCCGTCGGGAACTGCGTCATGGTCCTGGCCGTGCCGGTGGGCACGTTGGAGAAGGCGAACCACGGGTTGTGCTTGCGTGCGTACCTGCCGCTGCTGCACGTGGTGGAGCCCTGGCTGGGCAGGCCCTCGTTGTAGCTGGCCCAGGTCTTGCCGGCGGCTATCAGCTCGGAGGCCAGGTTGGGCGCGGAGCTGAAGCCGGGGGTGTAACAGCTGTCCCCGGTGACGCCCTGGTGGGAGCCGGAGAAGAGCTGGAGGTAGTTCGGCTGGCTGGGGTGGGTGATGCCGTAGGACTGGGTCAGGACGGCTCCGCCGGCCTTCAGCGAGTTGATGTACGGGGCGCTGGAACTGCCGATGACCTGGTTGTAGGCGTGGTTCTCCATGACCACGACGACGATGTGGTCGGGCGCGGGCAGACCGGCCGCGTGCGCCGGCTGGGCCGCTCCGAGACCGCTCCAGAGGGCGGCGGCGGCGACGGTGAGCCCGAAGGCCGAGGCGAGTGCGGTGGTACGGCGGCGGGACCGCGGCAGGGACAGGCCGAACACGGGGGTTACCTCCGGTACATGGGGGTCGGGGTGGCGGCGCGGAGGCACCTTACTGACCGACGTGTGCAGGGGCCAGACATCGTGGGGGAACTCCGTGCGAACAGGCGCTGCACAGCAGGGACCGGATGCCCGCCGGACCCGTGACCGGCGGCGGAACGGGCAAGGAGCAGCCCCAGGAAGTCCCAAGAGAAGGAAAAATTAGGAACTCGGGAGGTGTTTCGTTCATCCTTCGAACGGAAGAGACCACCCGCGCCCCCCGGGGCAGCAGCAGCCGGAGACCACACGCTCATGTCGTACACACCCGCCGGGCAGCACCCGCCGTACCGGCCCCAGGGCCCCCACGACGGGCCCCAGCCGCCCACCGGGCAGTACCAGCAGGCGTACCAGGAGGGCTACCGGCAGGGCTACGAGGACGGGTGGGCGCAGTCGCAGCAGGAGGGCGACGGCTACGAGGAGGAGCGCCGCCCGCGCAAGGGGCGCCGCTGGATCATCGCGGGTGTCACCGTGCTCGTCCTGGGCGGCATCGCCGCCGGGACCATGGCCTACTTCGAGATCCCGCCGTTCACGGACAAGGGCTCGTCGGTCTCCTTCGGCGGCGGTGCGGGCGACGGCGGTGGTCAGGGGGGCGGCGCCGCGCAGTCGGCGAACTCCAAGGTGCTGATGCCGACGGGTCCGGCGGCCGACTTCAAGAACTCCATGACGCTGGGCGACGGCACCCATGTCGCGGTGGCCACGGTGAGCGGCAAGAAGTCCGGGTTCACGGGCAAGGTGTGGGTGTGGGCGCCCAAGGAGTACGGCGACCCCAAGTTCGCCAAGAGCGGCTTCCCGGTGCTCATAGCCCTGCCCGGTGGCGCCGGCTATCCGAGCAACTACTGGATGGGCACCGACCTGGGTCTCCAGACCAGCATCAGCAAGTGGTACCACGAGGGCAAGAGCAAGCCCTTCATCCTCGTCATGCCGGTGCTCAACCCGCAGCCGGACGACAAGGGCATCTACTGGGACGGCTCCGACATCCCCGGCCAGCCCAAGATGGGCACCTGGCTCACCGAGGACGTCCCGGACTTCGCCAAGGCCAACTTCCGCACCATCAAGTCACGTGAGGGCTGGGCCTTCATGGGCTCCTCCACCGGCGGTTTCGCGGGCATGAAGGCGGTGCTCAAGCACCCGGACAAGTTCATCGCCGCGATCGCCTCCGGCCCGGACATCGTGCCGGACTCGCCCTTGTGGAAGGGCTACGACAAGGAGAAGGCGGAGAACAACCCCGAGGTGCTGGCCAAGCAGCTCATCGAGAAGAAGAGCCCGGACGTCTACCTCGCGTTCCAGGTCGGCACCAACGAGAGCAACAAGAACACCCTGCCGAACGTGCAGAAGTTCATCGCCACCTACGGCAAGGGCCCCGTCCACACCAGCCTGCGCGTGATCGAGGGCGGCCAGCACAACGCCAAGACCTACGTCCCGAACATGGGCGAGGGTCCGATCCAGTTCATCAGCAAGGTCATGGAAGGACCCGTGTCGGACTGACCGGTTCCCCTTCCGGACCCGCCTGCGGGTGCCCGACGCGCGCCGGCCCGCCGAACTCCTTCGGCCGGCCGGCGCCGTCGTACGGGGCCCAGCCGGGGTCGCCGCAGGTCGCGTACGCCACCCAGGCCGCGTGCATCTCGTCCGCCAGGGCCTGGGGCGCGTCGGGGCCGGCCAGCCAGGAGCTCTCCGGGACGGCCAGGGTGTCGAAGACGAAACCGATTTCCAGGGCGTGGCAGGCGCCGAGTCCCGGCACCCCGGAGCGCCAGCCGAACTCGTACAGGTGCACCGGTGCCGGGCGGTCGGCCGCGGCCAGCGCCCGCAGCGGGTCCCGCAGCAGCCGGTCGGTGAAGAGCTGCCCGGCGAGCTCCGCGGGCCCGGCTCCGGGCAGCGCGGCGCGCAGCGCCCGTACGGCCGCCCGGTCCTTGCCGGTACGCCGCCGGGCCAGGGACACGGCCACCGGCCCGAGCCGGTCGAGCCGGCGCATCGCCCCGGTCGGGGCGAGCCAGAGCCGGTACTCCTCGGTGGTCCAGCCCATCAGCAGCGGCACCTCGGCCGAGGCCCGCCCGTGCACGAGGGCGTCCAGCGGATCCTCCGGGAGCGTGTCCGGGTCGGTGACCAGGCCGAACGCGGGGCCGCCGAGCAGCGGGCCGGACCGGCGCAGCACCGTGTCCTGGGCGGCGAGCAGGGTCCTCCGGTCGACGTCGGCGAAGGCGCGGGCGGTCGCCGGGACCTTGAGCAGGGAGGCCATCCGGCGGACCACCGTGCGGACCCGGTCGCGCGGCAGTGCCTCGGGGGCGCCGCTCTGCAGCACGGCCCGGGTGAACAGTCCGGTGGCGCGCGGGGCGGCCAGCAGGGCGCCGATGCTGATCGCTCCGGCGGACTCGCCGAAGACGGTGACCCGGGCGGGGTCGCCCCCGAAGGCCCGTATGTGGTCACGCACCCATTCCAGCGCGGCGATCTGGTCCCGCAGGCCCCGGTTGGCCGGGGCGTCGGGGAAGAGCCCGTAGCCGAGGACGCCGAGCCGGTAGTTGACCGAGACCAGGACCACCCCGTCGCGGGCGAAGGCCGCGCCGTCGTAGACCGGGCAGGCGGAGGAGCCGCGGGTCAGCGCCCCGCCGTGCAGCCAGACCAGGACCGGCAGCCCGGCGCCGGGGGCCGGGTCGGGGGTCCAGACGTTGAGGTTGAGGCAGTCGTCGCCGGGGACCTCGGGATCGGACAGCAGGGTGGCGAACGGTCCGGCGTAAGGCACCTTGGGCGAGGTCGGGCCGAAGGCGCCCGCGTCCCGTACGCCGTCCCAGGGCGCGAGCGGCGCGGGCGCCGCGAACGCGGCCGGGCCCACCGGGGGCGCGGCGTAGGGGATGCCGCGGAAGACGGCGATCCCCCGTTCGGTGCGGCCCTCGACCACCCCGTGCGCGGTCCTGACCTGCGGTCGTGCGTCCTTGGCGTTCACCGGCACCACCGTGGCACAGCCTCCTACGGGTGACAAGCCGTGACCCGGGCGGGGCGGGGCCGGGTTGTTCCCGTCATGCGTATCAACGACACCCTCCGGGCCGCCGCGGCTCCCGCCCTGCTGCTGGCGGCGGCCGTCGCCGGGCCGGCGCAGGCGGCCGGGGCGGACTTCCAGTACCTGGGCCAGGACGACCGGCCGCACGCGATCACGGACCCGCGGGGCTGCGTCGCCGCCGCGGGCAAGGGCGGGGGCCTGACCGGGGCAGTGGTCAACCACACCGGGAAGACGGCCACGCTGTACCGGGAGCCGGGCTGCAAGGGGCCCGCCCTGCTGGTCGTCGGACCGCGGGCCAGTGCGCCGGTGGGACCGTACTTCGCGTCGGTCCGCTTCACGCCCTGACCGCGGCCGGGCCGTCCCCCGACAGGGGGCGCGGCGGTGGTCCGTCCGCCGGGACGGCGGAATTCCCGCACCGGAAGGATCAGTGGCCGTGACCCCGGCCCGCTCCCCGCGTTGTATGCCATGTCAAATGCCGCACCAGTGCGGCTTCCCCGTCTCATGAGGAGATCTTGATGTCGCGTATCGCGAAGGCAGTCGCCGTCACCGCAGCGGCCGGCAGCGCCCTGGCCGCCGGCGCCGGGCTGGCCGTCGCCGACGCCGGAGCGCACGGTGCGGCGGTCGGCTCCCCCGGTGTCGCCTCGGGCAACCTGCTGCAGGTTCCCGTTCACGTCCCGGTCAACGTCTGCGGCAACACCGTGAACGTCATCGCCCTCCTGAACCCGGCGTTCGGCAACACCTGCATCAACCAGTCCGGCGGTGAGCACCACACCGAGGGCTACGGCGGCTGACGCCGAGGCACCTAGGACACCGGAAGGGGCCCCCGCCGTACGGCGGGGGCCCTTCCCCGTCCCCGGGGCCCGTCCCGCGGGCCCCGGGGGGTCAGACCTCGTAGCGGTAGAGGCCCTGGTGGCCGAGCATCTCGCGCGGGGTGACGTCCCACGGCGGCATCGGCTCGTCCAGGGAGATCACCCGGCCGCGCTGGAGGTCGCCGAGCGGAAGGGGCCGGTCGGGCAGGTAGCCGGCCTCGGGGTGGCGCTGCTGCCAGCGGTCCCAGAGCAGGTCCACGAAGGCGTGGTGGAGCCAGAACGCGGGGTCGTTGGGGGCCGCGCCGCCGGTCATGTGGCCGCCGATCCACTGGTGCACCTTGTTGTGGTTGCGCCACTTCTCGCTGCGCGGGGCGGACCAGCCCTCCAGCCGGTTGCGGAAGCCGTCGGGTGCGGTGGAGTCCCAGGGGTCGGCGTCGTAGAGCCGGGCGTCGAGCGCCCATTGCAGCTCGGCAGGGGTGGGCAGCGTGATCGGGTTCTGCGGGCGGCCGAGGTTCCGCGTGAGGTAACTGGCCTCGCTGGTGCGGACGTTGACGGTCCAGTTGCCGCGGTCGTAGGCGAACGGGCCGGTCATGACGCGGCGGTCGCCCTCGCGGCCGGTGCCGCCGAGGAAGTCCTCGGCCCAGAGGGAGGACACCGGGCTGTTGTCGGCGGTCCAGTCCCAGTACGGGATGGACACGCCGGGGTCGAGGGCGCGCAGGCGGTTCTCGAACTCCAGCAGGTAGCGCCGGTGCCAGGGGAAGAACGACGGCGACATGTGCCCTACGCGGAGCTTGCTGTCCCGGTCGGGCACGAAGTAGCGGTCGTGCACGCGGACGAACTCGTCGTAGGTGCCGTCGCGTTTGAGTTCCAGCACGGCGGCGACGAAGCGCCTCTTCTGGGTGCTGGTGAGGTCCTTCTGGTTCTGCCGGGTGTGCACGGGCTCCTCCGCTCAGCCGTGGTGGGGCGCGGCGGCCAGGGCCAGCTGGGCGGTGCCCAGCTCGTCGACGGCGGCGCGGGCGAGGTCCAGGGGCGTGGCGAAGGACTCGAAGTGGTTGATCCCGCTGAGGTAGCTGCCGTCGGCCCGGCGCATGACGTGCAGCGGCCGGCCGTCGATCCACACCTGGGAGCGGCGCACGGCGATGTGCCGGCCGCGGTACGTCTCCTCGGCGAGCGGCGCGGGGGCGGTGACCGGCCGGGGCCGGCGGGCGCGCAGCACCGGGGCCAGGGCGGCGGCCGTACCGGCGAGGACGGCCGCGGTGAAGGCCGTGCGCAGCACCGTGCGGCGGGTGGGCGGGACGAGGACTGCGTCCATGCGGACTCCCTGGCTCGGCGGAACGGTGGGCTACGGGGACTAACGCCGCGCCGCCGACGAGGTCACCTCGGCCGCTGGGGATGCTTGTGGAAGAGGGTGGTGGGACGGAGCCGGCCCGCGGGGTCGGTGGCGTAGTCGGGGATGGTCCCGGCCTCGGTCCAGCCGGCGGAGCGGTAGAGGTGCTCGGCGCCGCTGCCGGTCTCGGTGTCGAGGAACAGCAGCACCACACCGGCCGCGGCGGCGGCCGCCTCCGCCTCGGCGAGCAGGGCCCGCGCGGTGCCGCGGCCGCGGGCCTCCGGGTGCACCATCAGCTTGCGCAGCTCGGCGCGGTGGCGGCCGTTGGGCTTGGTCTCGCGGCACCAGCCGACGGTGCCGTCGAGGCGGCCGTCGGTGCGGGAGACCCAGAGGGCGAGGGTGCCGTCCTCGACGCCGGGCAGCAGGGAGTCCCACCAGTCGGCGGCCTCCTGGTGGGTGAGGCCGGCGAGGAAGCCGAGGGAGGCGCCGGCCGCGACGATGTCCACGAGCAGCGCGGCGAGTTCGGCGCGGCTCGTGCGCAGGGCGTCGGCGGTGAGCCGGGTGACGGTGGTGACCGGGGCGGCCGGGGAGGTGGTCATGGCGTTCAGGGTAGGGAGCCCGCGCCGGCGCTCCTGCGCCGGGGGCGGGTCGGCCTCCGGGGCCGAGTGGGCGCCCGGGGCCGAGCGCCGCCCGGGGCCGAGCGCCGCCCGGGGCCGAGCGCCGCCCGGGGCCGAGCGCCGCCCGGGGCCGGGCCGAGCCCGGCCCCGGGGGGCCGGGTCAAGCCGGTGGGGCCGGGAGGTCGGCCTGGGTGGCCAGGAGGGTGCGGTGGTGGGCGGCGGTGCCCAGGGTCAGGGAGGCGGCCTTGGCCCGCTTCAGGTAGACGTGGGCCGGGTGCTCCCAGGTCATGCCGATCCCGCCGTGCAGCTGGACGCACTCCTCGGCGGCGCGGACGGCGACGCCCGAGCAGTACGCCTGGGCCACGGACACCAGCAGGGGTGCGTCCGCCGCGGCCGTGGCCAGGGCGTCGGCGGCGGCCCGGGCCGCCGCGCGGGCCGAGGCCACGTCGAGCCAGAGCCGGGCGAGGCGGTGCTTGAGGGCCTGGAAGGAGCCCAGGGGGCGGTTGAACTGGTGCCGGGTCTTCAGGTGGGCGACCGTCCCGGTCAAGCACCACTCGGCCAGGCCCACCTGCTCCGAGGCCAGCAGCCCGGCGCCGGCCCGGAGGGCTCCCTGCAGGGCCGCCTCCGCCCCGGCCGGACCGGCCAGGCGCTGCCCCGGGGCGTCGTCGAGCCGTACGCGGGCCAGCGGGCGGGTCAGGTCCAGCGGGACCTGCGGGGTCAGCCGGGCCTGCGCGGCCGGGACCGCGTACAGGCCGGTGTCGGCGTGGACCAGCAGGGTGTCGGCGGCGGTCGCGTCGGCCACCGCCGCGACCGTGCCGGTGAGCCGGCCCCCGCCCCCGTCCCGTACGGCCACGGCCGGCAGCGCCCCCGGTGCGGCGGTCAGCGGCAGGGCCAGGACGCAGAGGCTCTCCCCGGCGGCCAGCGGTCCCAGCAGCGCCTCGGCCGCCGGGCCCGGGCAGCCGAGCAGGGCCTCGGTGGCGAGGACCGCGCTGGTCAGGTACGGCAGCGGGGCCACGGTCCGGCCCAGTTCCTCCAGGACCACCGCGGCCTCGCGGTGGCTCGCGCCCTGCCCGCCCAGTTTCACCGGGACCAGCAGCCCTGCCGCGCCGATGTCCCGGGCCAGGGTCCGCCACAGCGCGGGGTCGTGCGGCCGTCCTGCCTCGGCCCGGGCGAGGGAGGCCGCCGGGTCGAGCCGGTCGCCGAGCAGCGACCGTACGGCGGCGCGGAGTTCGTCCTCCGTGTCGGTGTAGAGCAGATCGGTCATCGGGCCAGGTCCTTCCAGGCGAGGTCCTTGTCGTCGCGCGGTTCGGCCGGCAGGCCGAGCACCCGCTCCGCCACGATGTTCAGCAGCACCTCGCTGGTGCCGCCCTCGATGGAGTTGCCCTTGGCGCGCAGGTAGCGGTAGCCGGCGTCACGGCCGGTGAAGTCGACCAGTTCGGGCCGGCGCATGGTCCAGTCCTCGTAGAGCAGGCCGTCCTCCGCCAGGAGTTCCACCTCCAGGGCGCTGATCTCCTGGTTCAGCCGGGCGAAGGAGAGCTTCATCCCCGAGCCCTCGGGGCCGGGCTGTCCGGCGGCGAGCTGCTGGCGCAGCCGGTCGGCGGTGAGCCGGGCGACCTCGGCCTCCACCCACAGGGTGAGCAGCCGCTGGTGCAGGTCGTGCGTGCGCAGCTCCGGCCGGGCCCGCCAGGCGGCGGCGACCGGCCCGATCATGCCGCCCTCGCGGGGCAGCCGCATGCCGCCGATGGACACGCGCTCGTTCATCAGGGTGGTCCGGGCGACCTCCCAGCCCTGGCCGACCTCGCCCAGCCGGTGCGCGTCGGGGATGCGGACGCCGGTGAGGAAGACCTCGTTGAACTCGGCCTCGCCGGTGAGCTGGCGCAGCGGCCGGACCTCGACGCCGGGGTCGGTCATGTCGCACAGGAAGTAGGTGATGCCCCGGTGCTTGGGCAGGTCCGGGTCGGTGCGGGCGATGAGGATGGCCCAGCGGGCGGTGTGCGCGCTGGAGGTCCACACCTTCTGGCCGGTGACGGTCCAGTCCCCGTCGGCGTCGCGGACCGCGCGGGTGCCGAGCGCGGCGAGGTCGGAGCCGGCGCCGGGCTCGCTGAAGAGCTGGCACCAGACCTCCTCCCCCAGCCACAGCGGCCGCAGGAACCGGCTCTTCTGCTCCCGGGTGCCGTACGCGAGGATCGTCGGGGCGGCCATGCCCAGGCCGATGCCGATCCGACGGGGGTCGTTGTCGGGGGCGCCGGCCGCCTCCAGTTCGGCGTCCACGACGGCCTGGAGGGTGCGCGGGGCGCCGAGTCCGCCCAGGCCCTCGGGGTAGTGCACCCAGGCGAGTCCGGCGTCGAAACGGGCGGCCAGGAACGCGGCCCGCGGGGTGGTGGCGGGCGGGTGGGCGGCGAGCAGGGCCCGGGTGCGGGCCCGCAGGTCCTCGGCGGTGGGTGGCGTGCTCATCGGGTCTCCTCCTCGGGCGCGCCGGCCGCCGCGCCCGGTACGACGACCACGCGGCCGGTGGTGGTGCCGTCGGCCACGCGCTGGACGGCGTCGGCCGCCCCGGCGAGCGGGACGCGTTCGCTGACCAGGGGCTTGATCGCGCCCTCGGTGGCGAGCCGGGTCAGTTCGGTGTGGCAGGCGAGGACGGAGGCGGGGTCCTTGGTGGCGTACAGGCCCCAGTGCAGGCCGAGGATCGCGTAGTTCTTGACCAGGGCGTGGTTGAGGGCCGGCGTGGGAACGGTGCCGCCGGCGAAGCCGACGACGACGATCCGGCCCTCGAAGGCCACGCACTTGGCGGAGGCGGCGTAGGCGTCCCCGCCGACCGGGTCGTAGACCACGTCGGCGCCGCGGCCGCCGGTGAACTCCTTGACCCGGGCCACGACGTCCTCGGAGCGGCGGTCCACGACGAGGTCGCAGCCCAGCTCCTCGGCGGTGCGCGCCTTGGCCTTGCCGCCGACGACCCCGACGACGGTGGCTCCGGCGGCCTTGCCGAGCTGGACGGCGGCGCTGCCGACGCCGCCCGCGGCGGCGTGCACCAGCAGGGTCTCGCCGGCCTGGAGGCGGGCGCGGCGGTGCAGGCCGAACCAGCCGGTCTGGTAGCCGATGTGGAGGGCGGCGGCCTCGGCGTCGTCGAGGGCGTCCGGGGCCGGGAGCAGGGCGGCCGCGGGCGCGGTGACGTACTCGGCGAAGCCGCCGTGCGGCAGGGCGGGGTTGGCGATGACGCGGCGGCCGTCCTCGGTCTCGCCGCAGATCTCGACGCCGGGGGTGAAGGGCAGCGGCGGCCGGATCTGGTACTGGCCGCGGCAGAGCAGGGCGTCGGGGAAGTTGACGTTCGCGGCGAGCACCCGCAGCTTCACCTCGCCCTCCCCCGGCCGGGGTTCGGGGACCTCGTCGAGGCGCATGGCCTCCCGGGGTTCGCCGTGGGTGTGGACTCGCCATGCCTGCATCGGGGCCTCCAGCCGCCGTCGAGGGTTCACGCTCGGCCGCATACTAAGCGGTCGCTTGCCCCTCTGGGAACCAGGCGGAGACCTTCCGTCAGCCCTTGATCGAAAACCGGTATGCACCATTCCGGGTCGATCCGCCCGGATGTCGTGCAGGATGTGGCTGCACCGCACACATCACCTGGGGGGAACCACCACATGCGCACCACCCTGCACAGGAGCACCACCGTGCTCGCCGCCACCGCCGCGACCGCCGCCCTGGCCGGCCTGCTCGCGGCCGCCGGCCCCGCGGGGGCGGCCACCGCCGGTACCCCGGCGGAGTGCCGGCCGGAGATCCGGACCCTGCCGGCCCTGCCGGCCGACGCCAACGGCCTGACCCCGGGCTCGGTGAAGGCGTTCGGGCCGGGGGACCTGGCCGCCGGGTCCAGCGTCGGCCGGCCCGCGTACTGGACCGGGGGCGCGGTGCACGCCGTACCGCTGCCGGAGGGCTTCCGCGACGGCGAGGTCACCGGCGTCAACGCCAAGGGCCTGATGGTCGGCACGGTCCAGCGGACCTCCGACCGGGCGTACGCCGTGTTCAGCTACCGGCTCGGGGACGCCGAGGCCCGGCTGCTCACCGACGCGTCCGCCACCGGGACGGGGGCGGCGTACGTGAACGACGCCGGCCAGGTCGTCGCGCTCGACCGCGGCACGGTCCGGCAGTGGGTCGACGGCGTCCCGTCGGCGCGTACGTTCCCGCTGCCGGCCGACGCCCGTCCCGGCACGGAGATCGTCTCGGTCAGCGGCATCAACCGGCGCGGTGACGTCCTCGGCACCGCGTACCTCTCGTACGTGGACCCGGAGACGGACGAACTGCACCGCACCCGCTACCCGGTGGTCTGGCCGGCCGGCGGCTACCCTCCCGCCGGCCTGCCGGTGTGGACCACCGACGACCGCACGGTGCAGACCGTGGCCGGCGGAATCGACAACCGCGGCCGGGTCGTCGGCTACGAGAAGGAGAGCTACCGCGACCTCCAGCGGCGCACCCCGGCCGTGTGGAAGCAGCCGTACGACGCGCTGCCCGCCGACCCGGGACGGCTGACCGGCCAGGAGCAGGCGCAGCTGGAGGCGATCAGCCCCAGCACCAACGTCACGGTCGGTACGGCGAACACGTTCGTCGACGGCTACGAGAACTACGCCCAGGCCCTGTACTGGCCGGGCAGCGGCCCGCTCCTGGCGCTGCCCCGCCCCGGCACGGACTGGCGCAGCTGGGCCCACGCCGTCTCCGACGACGACCGGGTGGGCGGCGAGATGGTGGACAACTCCACGCTGCGGGTCACGCCGGTGATCTGGACGTGCGCGAGCAAGCAGGCGTTCCTGCCGAAGCGCTGACCCGTAGGTCTGGTGGTCCGAGGGCCCGTGCGCTATCGATGCTCCATGGACGACCTGGAGAACGCCCGGTCCGGACCCGCCGCGCCGACCGGACTGCCCACGCCGGCCGGACTGCCCGCGCCGCCGCCGCTCGGGGCCGCCGCCCTGCCCCCGGACACGTACCGGGGGCGGGTGGTTCTGGTGACCGGGGGCGGCAGCGGGCTCGGCCGGGCCATGGCCGTGGAGTTCGCCCGGGTCGGGGCGGACGTGCTGGTCGCGGGACGGCGGGCCGACCGGCTGGACGACGCGGTGCGGGAGCTGAAGGCCGTCCCGGGCGCGGGCCGGGTGGCGTCCGCGGTCTGCGACATCCGCGATCCGGAGCGGGTGACGGAGGTCTTCGAGGCCGCGCAGAGCGCGCTGGGCCTGCCGGACGTGCTGGTCAACAACGCGGCGGCCAACTTCCCCTGCCCCGCCGAGGACCTCTCCCCCCGCGCCTGGCGCGCCGTGCTCGACACCACGCTGACCGGGACCTGGTTCATGACGCGCGAGTTCGCCCGCCGCCGTCTGGCCGACGGCACCCCCGGCTCGATCCTCTGCGTGGGCGCCTCCTACGCCTGGACGGGCGGCCCCGGCTTCGCCCACAGCGCCGCCGCCAAGGCCGGGGTGAAGAACCTGGTGGAGACCCTGGCCGTGGAGTGGGGCCCGTACGGCATCCAGGTCAACGGGCTGGTACCGGGGCTGTTCCCGCACGCCGACATGACCGGGGACATCCGCGGCGGCCTGGACCGGGCGGCGCCCGAGGCCGCGGGCCTCGCGGACCGGCAGCCGGCGCTGCGGGTCGGGCTGCCCCGCGAACTGGGCTGGGCGGCGACCTTCCTGGCCTCCCCCTACGCCCGGTTCATCACCGGGCACACCCTGGTGGTGGACGGGGCGAACTGGCAGCGGCGGGCGCTGGTGAACCCGCCGGTGGTCCCGGTGCGCGAGCAGCTCGGGCGCGGACCGTTCGTCAGTCCCCCGTGAACCGGGGCGGGCGGCGGGCCGCCTGCGCCGCGTAGCCCTCCCGGCAGTCCTGCGAGGTCAGGGTCAGGGCCGCGGTCAGGGCCACCCGGTCCAGGGCCGCGGGCAGGGCGGCGTCCGCGTACGCGTCCACCGCGCGTTTGATGCCCTGGACGGCCAGCGGGGCGTTGGCGGCGATCTCCGCCGCCAGGTCCCGGGCCGTGCCGTCGAGGGCGTCCGGGGCGACCACCTGGTGGACGAGGTGCAGGCGTTCGGCCGTGGCCGCGTCGATCCGGCGGCCGGTCAGCGCCAGCAGCTTGGCCCAGCCGGCGCCCGCCTCGCGGGCGATCCGCAGATCGCCGCCGGCGTCCACGGCCACGCCGAGCCGGGCCTCGGGCAGGGCGAAGACGGCGTCCTGCGCGGCGATCCGGATGTCGGCCATCAGCGCCAGCTCGAAGCCGAAGCCGAGGCAGTGGCCCTGCACCGCGGCGATCACCGGCTGCGGGAGCCGGGAGAGGACCGCGAACCGCTCGTGCACCCAGCGGATGCCCTCGTAGTAGTTGCGGGTGCGCCGGGCGGGCGTGTCCCCGGTGATCGCCCCGCCGGGGGCGGTGACGTCGATGCCCGCGCAGAAGGCCCGCCCCTCGGCGCGCAGCAGGACGGCCCGTACGGTCTCGTCGAAGCGGATGCGGTCGGCGAGCAGGCCGAGCTGGCGGCTGGACTCCCAGCTCCAGCCGTTGAGCGTGGCCGGGCGGCACAGGGTGAGGACCGCGATACCGTCCTCCACCTCCAGACGGATGCGTTCCTCACCCTCCGCGATGCCGGTCGTCACGGTGTCGATCACGGCCGCCGCCCCTCCCCGGATGACTGACGAGTCGTCAGATTACGGGTGCGGCCGTCACCTCGGGAAGACCTCGAACGCCACCGCCGGCCGGCCGCCGAACCGGGCGCCGGTCTGTTCGGCGTTACGGGTGAGGAAGCCGCGGGCGTAGGTCTCGCAGTCCTCGTCGGTCAACGCCTCGATGTAGGCCTTGTGGGCCATCAGGGACTTCACCGAACGCTCCAGCCCCGGCCCGGCGTCGGCGGCGTGCGTGGGCGTGCTGGAGCCGGCGACCGCGACCCAGCGCACACCGTTCCAGGGCTCCAGGCCCTGCTCGGAGATCAGCTCCGGGAAGATCCAGCGGTTGCCGGCGTCGGCGGCGGCGTCCAGCGTGGCGCGGCCGACGGCGCGGTGGTCGGGGGTGTTCCAGAAGCCGCCGGGGCCGGGGCCCCAGATGTCGCGGTGGTTGAGCGTGATCACCAGCTCGGGGCGGTGCCGGCGGATCGCCGCCGCGATGTCCCGGCGCAGGTCCAGGCCGTACTGGAGCACCCCGTCCCGGTGGTCGAGGAACTCCACCGTGGAGACACCGACGACCGCCGCACCGGCCCGCTGCTCGGCCTCGCGCACCGGGGCGCACGCGGCCGGGGCCAGGGTGTCGATGCCGGCCTCGCCGCGGGTGGCGAGCAGGTAGACGACCTCGCGGCCGCCGTCCGTCCAGTCCGCGACGGCCGCCGCGCAGCCGTACTCCAGGTCGTCGGGGTGGGCCACCACGGCGAGGGCGCGCTGCCAGTCGGTGGGCATGGGCTGCAGCTGTTCCAGGGGCTCGGTCATACTGCGCAGCCTAGGTCAAGGACGGGATCACCGAGGGGTGCCACGGATGGAACGGGTGGGCGGCGTAATGGCGTTGCTCGACGCGCGGGGGGACTTCTTCGAGCCCGCCCGCACCGCCTTCCCGGGGGCGAGCGAGGCCGACTGGGTGCGGGCGGCGGCGCTGGACCCCGCCACGGTCGGCCCGGACGGCGGCTGGCGGCTGCCGTTCCGCTGCTTCGCCGTGGCCCGGCCCGGCGGGCGCTGGGTGCTGGTGGACGCCGGGGTGGGGCCGGCCGACGCACCGGGCGCGGCCTGGTGCCCGGTGCCCGGGCGGCTGCCGGGGCTGCTCGACGAGGCGGGGATCGGGGTGACGGACGTCGAGACGGTGGTGCTCACGCACCTGCACACGGACCACGTGGGCTGGTCGGTGTCGTCGGCCGGACAGCCGTTCTTCCCGGCGGCGCGGTACGTCGTCCAGCGCGCGGAGACCGAGGCGCTGGGCCCCGCGGACCCGGTGCGGGAGCGGGTCGTGGCGCCGCTGCGGGCCGCCGGACAGCTCCAGGAGGTGACCGGGCGGCACCGGCTCGGGCCCGGGCTGACCCTGCTGCCGACGCCCGGGCACACCCCTGGCCACCAGTCGGTCCTGGTGGAGCAGCCGGGCGGGCGGGACGTGGTGGTCACCGGGGACGTGCTGGTGCACGCCGTCCAGTGGCACGACCCGGCCGTCGGCTATGCGCACGAGGTCGATCGGGCTGCCGCCCGGGCGTCGCGGGAGCGGGTGGTCGCCGAGGCGGCGGAGCGGGGGGCCGTCCTGGCCACGGCCCACCTCGGCCCCGCCTTCGTCCCGCCGGTCCCCGCCTAGGGCCTCCGGCGGACCAGGGCCGACCGCCGGCCCTGGCGGCGCGGCCGCCGCCCGACCTTGCCGGGGCGGCCCCCCTTCCCCGGGCGCGTACTGCCGTACCGGGACCGGCCGCCGTCCGTGGCCGCTCGCGCAGTTCCCCGCGCCCCTGGAGGGCCAGGCCCTGGCGAAGGCGCGTCCGACCCCGGGGGGCCAGGCCCTGGTGGGGTGTCAGAGGTGGACGACCGAGCGGAGGACCTTGCCTTGGTCCATGCGGGTGAAGGCCTCTTCCACGCCGTCGAGGGGGATGGTCTCCGAGACGAAGGCGTCGAGGTCCAGGCGGCCCTGGAGGTAGAGGTCGATCAACATCGGGAAGTCGCGTTCCGGGAGGCAGTCGCCGTACCAGGAGGACTTCAGTGAGCCGCCGCGGCCGAACACGTCGAGGAGCGGCAGCTCCAGCTTCATCTCGGGGGTCGGGACGCCCACCAGGACCACCGTGCCGGCCAGGTCGCGGGCGTAGAAGGCCTGCCGGTAGGTCTCGGGACGGCCGACGGCCTCGATCACCACGTCCGCGCCGTGGCCGTCCGTCAGCGCCTGGATCGCCTTGACCACGTCCTCCGTACGGCCGTTGACGGTGTGGGTGGCGCCCAGCCCCTTCGCCCACTCGAGCTTGCGGTCGTCCAGGTCCACCGCGATGATCTTCGCGGCCCCGGCCAGCCGGGCACCGGCCACCGCGGCGTTGCCCACTCCCCCGCAACCGATCACGGCGACGGAGTCCCCGCGGCCGACGTTGCCGGTGTTCAGCGCGGCGCCCAGGCCCGCCATCACCCCACAGCCCAGCAGTCCGGCCGCGGCCGGCGAGGCGGCCGGGTCCACCTTGGTGCACTGGCCGGCGGCGACCAGCGTCTTCTCGGCGAAGGCGCCGATGCCCAGCGCCGGGGACAGCGGGGTGCCGTCCTCCAGGGTCATGGGCTGCGTGGCGTTGTGGGTGGCGAAGCAGTACCAGGGGCGGCCGCGCCGGCAGGCCCGGCAGTTCCCGCACACGGCACGCCAGTTGAGCACCACGAAGTCACCGGGTGCGACCCCGGTGACGTCCGGGCCGACGGCCTCGACCACACCGGCCGCCTCGTGGCCCAGGAGGAAGGGGAACTCGTCGTTGATGCCCCCCTCGCGGTAGTGCAGGTCGGTGTGGCACACCCCGCAGGCCTGGACCTGCACGAGGGCCTCGCCGGGGCCCGGGTCGGGGACGAGGATCGTGGTCGTCTCCACCGGTGCGCCCTTGCTCCGCGCGATGACCCCTCGTACGCGATGCGTCACGTCGTACCCCAATCCTCGCTGGTCCGTCCCGGGGCGGCCGTCCCGGGTGATCGAACGTACACGGGCGCGGCGCCGGACGGGAGTTGGCGTCACCGGCCGGGCGGGGTGAGCTCCGGTGGTACGGCCTCCCGGACGGCGACGCCGAAGGCGGCCACGGCCGGGTGGCCGCCCGCCCCGCTCCGGAAGGCGATCTTCGTACGGCGCTGCATCGGCAGGCGGGTGAGCGTGACCCCGGACCCCTCGCACCCGGCGGACCGGTCGACGCCCAGCTGCGGGACGACCGCCACCCCCTGGCCCGCGGCGACCAGGGCGAGCACGGTGGGGAACTCGTCCACCTGGTGGCGCACCCGCGGGCTGAACCCGGCCGCCTGGCAGGCCCGTACGGTCATGGCGTGGCAGAGGGTGCCGGGGGTGGCCGTGATCCACGGGGTGTCGCGGTGGGCCCGGAGTACGGCGCCCTGGTCGGGGCCGGGGTCCGGTCCGGCACCGGCGGGGGACGCGAGGTACATGGACTCGCTGTAGAGGGGTTCGGTGTCCAGGCCCGGTTCGTGGGGTTCGGGGACGAAGTCGTACTCGTGGACGAGGGCCACGTCGAGGTCTCCGGCGCGCAGGGCGTGCGCGACGGCCGCGGGGTCGGTCTCGCAGACCATCGGCTCCAGCCGGGGGTGGCGGCGGGCGAGGGTGACCAGCGCGGCGGGGACGATGGCCCGGGTGGCGGTGGGGAACGCGCCGATGCGCAGGGCGCCGGCCAGGCCCTGGCGGGCCTCGGCCAGGTCGGCGTCGGCCTGTTCGAGGCGTTCGAGGACGGCCTCGGCGTGGCCGACGAGGTGCTGCCCGGCCGGGGTGAGCCGGACCCGGCGGCCGGTGCGTTCGAGCAGGGGCAGGCCGGCCTCGCGTTCCAGGGCGGCGAGTTGCTGGGACACGGCCGAAGGGCTGAACGAGAGCGCCTCGGCGACGGCGGCGATGGTGCCGCGGCGGGCGAGTTCGCGCAGCAGGCGCAGGCGACGGACGTCGAGCATCGGCTCAGCTTACGCTTCGGGTAAGAAATGCGAACTGGACCTGGCGCTCGGGCCGTACGAGCCTCGTACCCATGGCACAGGACACCGCACCCGCACCCACCGCATCCGTTCCCCCCGCCGACGCGCACGTCGGCGTCGGCGTCGGCGTCGACGCCGCCGGCGCCGGCGCCGCCGGAGCATCGGCCTGGCCGCTGAGCGGCATTCACGTACCGCTCGTGACTCCCTTCGCCGCGTCCGGGGAGCCGGCCGTCGAGGCCCTCGAAGGGCTCGCCCACGAGGTGCTCGACGCGGGCGCGGCGGGGGTCGTCGCGCTCGGCACCACGGCGGAGGCCGCCGCGCTGGACCCGGCCGAGCGGGAGCGGGTGACCGACGTGTGCGCCCGGGTCTGCGCGGAGCGGGGCGCGGTGCTGACGGTCGGGGCCGGCAGCTCCGACACGCGGTCGAGCGAGGCGGCGCTGGGCGCACTGGCGCGGTGGCCGCAGGTGCGGGCGGCGCTGGTGACCGTGCCCGCCTTCGTCCGCCCGTCGGCGGCGGGCGTGCTGGCGCACTTCGCCCGGCTGGCCGAGGTGAGCCCGGTGCCCCTGGTCGTCTACCACATCCCCTACCGGACGGGGCTGACACTGGACGCGGCGACGCTGCGGGCGCTCGGGGAGCTGCCGGGTGTGGCGGGGGTCAAGTACGCGGCCGGCGGGATCGACCAGGAGACGGTGGCCCTGCTGGGCGCGCTGCCGCCCGGCTTCGCGGTGCTGGCCGGCGACGACGTCCACCTCTCGGCGATGCTGGCGCTGGGGGCGACGGGCGGGATCCTCGCCTCCGCCCATCTGGCCACGGCGCGGTTCGTGGAGCTGGCCACGGCCTGGCGGGCGGGGGACGTGGCCCGGGCCCGGCCGCTCGGCCACGCCCTGGCGCGGCTCTCCGCGGCCGCCTTCGCCGAGCCGAACCCGGTGGTGGTCAAGGCCGTGCTGCACGCCCAGGGGCGCATCCCGACCCCGGACGTCCGGCTGCCGCTGCTGCCGGCGGCCGGGGCGTCGGTGGAGGCCGCGCTACGGGCGCTGGAGGCGGTGGGCGGGACAACGGCCACGGCGGGAGCGGCGGAAACCTCGCACCACATGTCCGTTTTGGCGTAAATAGACACTCGGATCGGCATTTAGCGGCGTACGCAAATAACGCCCTTCTCGACCCCAACGGCAGACCTTGCCCGGTTATGAAAGAGGGGCATTACCGGGGCCGTCCCGCGTGATGTGAGTCACCCGGGGCGGCCCAACATCATTCTTTTCCCGACGGCAGTCCTCAAGGGGGAAAAGGCGAGTTGGCATTTACGGAGATCCCTCCAGGAAGGTCATTGAGGGACCCGATCGGCATGGACGATCACATCGGGAATTTCAAGGGTTGTTCCCATGCTTCCGACTCGCTTACGGTCGCCCCGATTCCCCTCCCGCACCCCCCATGTGAGGAATTCGCCCATGCGCGCCAAAGGTAGGCACCGTCGCCCCAAGAACAACGCGATCACCCGTCGGATCGCCGTCGCCGGTACCGGCGGCGCAGCCCTGGCGATGCCGCTGATCGGCGCCACCAGCGCCGACGCGCAGCCGGTCGCCACCGCACAGGCCCCGCAGGTCAAGGCCGTGGTCGCGGCCGCGGTCGCGACCCCGGCCAAGGTCCCGGCGAAGGCCCCGACCGCGGCGGTGGTCTATTCCGTGGTCAGCGGCGACACGCTGTCCAAGATCGCCGAGAGCCATTCCGTCAGCGGGGGCTGGCAGCAGATCTACGCGGACAACAAAGCGGCCATCGGCAGCGATCCGTCCGTGATCCGACCGGGCCTGAAGCTGACGATCGGCGGTGCGGCGAAGGCATCGGCCTCCGAGGCCGTCCGGGCCGCCGTTCCGGCCGCCACCCCGGCCAGGACCTACGCGAACAACCTCGACGGATGGATCCGCGAGTCCCTGGACGTCATGGCCAAGCACGGAATTCCCGGGACGTACAACGGGATTCACCGCAATGTGATGCGCGAGTCCTCGGGCAACCCGCGGGCCATCAACCTCTGGGACTCCAACGCCGCCGCCGGCATCCCCTCCAAGGGCCTGCTCCAGGTCATCGACCCGACCTTCCGCGCCTATCACGTCCCGGGCACGTCCTCGGACTCGTACGACCCGGTCGCCAACATCACGGCGGCCTGCAACTACGCGGCCGCCCGCTACGGTTCGATCGACAACGTCCACGGCGCCTACTGATCCTCCGTCAGGGCCGGGCGCGAACCGCCCGGCCCAGGAGCCGCACCCCCTCGGGGGCGCAGCGTGGCACAGCGTGCGCTCAGCAGCGGCGGCGGTCCTCGGTGATCGTGCCCTGGACCGTGGTGATCGCGCGGTCGTGGCAGGTGGACGGGGAGTACAGGCGGTAGTGGTCCGTCGTGGTGGCGGTGGCGTGGCGTTGGTCGCGCGGGACGCCCGTCGTGTACGACGCGTCGCCCGTGTAGGTGTGGTCCAGGAAGGTCCGGGCCGGGAGGCGGCCGGGACGGGTGGCGCGGGTCTCGGCCCGGTCGCCCAGGGACAGGACCGTGCGCAGGCGGGCGTCGGGGCCGACGGTCGTCTCACCGTCCATCGTGTACGTGCGCTCCGTGCGGACGGTGGCGCGGCCCGAGGTCACCGACTCCTCGTCGGTCCAGGTGGCCTGCAGCGCGTCCCGGTCCTCACCCTCGGTCCAGCGGTGGACCGAGGTGTTCCGTACGGACCGGGTGACCGTGGTGGTGACCCGGCCGTGGGAGGTGTCGAGGTAGCCGGCGACCGTCAGCCGGTGGCCGCCCTCGGTGTCGAGCCGGTGCTCCTGCGGACCGGGGGTCCAGCGGCTGGAGTTGGCCGGTTCGCCCTGCTCGTGCCGGGTCAGCCCGCCGGTGACCACGGCGCGGCCGGCGTCCTGCCACAGCAGCAGGTTGGTGGGCGTGCTCCAGCCGCTCTGCCCGGCCGGCAGCCCGGCGACGGAGACCTCGACCCGGTGCGGGCGGCCGTCGTTGAACAGCGCCGCGAACGGCGTGAGGTCGTACACCACCGGCTGGACGTCGAAGGCCCGCGGACCGGGCGAGACGTACCACAGGAACGGGTTCGACCAGCCGCCCGTCCACACCGTCGGGAACGGCGCGGCGATCCCGGCGAGGGTCCCGTCCACCCGGATCTGCACCTCGCGGTAGGGGCCGTCGGCCGCCTTGCACGAGTACGGGGCCGCGTCCGGGGTGGTCAGGTACCAGTACTCCTCGCAGCCGCCGCCCGACCCGGTGGCGTACACCTCGGCCAGGATCCGTTCGGTGTTGCGCGGGGTGGTCGGCGCCGTGCCGGGGGTGACGGGCAGGACCCGGTCGGGCACCTGGGTGCGGTCGGCGGGGCGGGTGCCTCCCTCGGCGGCGTAGAAGGTGAGGGTCACCTTGACGTCGATGACGCCCGTGTAGGTGTCGTTGACGACGTTGCCGATCAGCATCTCGACCGGCTGCGGCCGGCGGAGGGTGTCCGCGTACCGGGTGACGTCCTTCTCCACCGACCACTGGATCCCGTCCGGGGACGGCTCCGGGGTGGACGTGCGCAGGATTTCGACCCCGCCCATCGTCAGATACCCCAGCCGGTCGTACTGGCGGCCCTTGACCTTGCCGTCGAGCCGGAGCACCACCCGGTTCCAGGGGCCTGCGCAGCCGGGGGGCGGTGCGTAGCTGCCGGTGTACGGGGTGAAGTCGCGGAACTGCGCCTCGGCGACCGTGACCTGGCAGGACCGGGTCGCGGGCCGTTCGACCGGCGGGTCGGCGGTCAGCGGGTCGTGCCAGTCCGTGCCGAACTCGGCCGGCGGGACCGGCCCGGTGGCGGATGCGGCTGCCGCGGCCGGGCCGGCCGCCGCCAGGGCGCCGACGGCCAGCAGCAGCGCGCCGAGCGCGCTCGTGATCCTGCTACGTGTCATGGCCCCGCAGTGAAGCGTGCCCGGGCACCCTCCCGCCAGGGTCCGGATCGGGCCCTGGCGCGATCCCACCGTCGGCAGCGGAGGGGGTGTGGGCACGGATGACCGGGGTAGCCGCGGGGACATGAGACCTCTCCTCGACAGCACGGTCCCGCTGCTGCTGCGGGGCTACACCTGGCTGCCCGCGAAGCAGCGCCGCACCGCCGACGGCCACGGCCCCGGCGAGGCGCCGCCGGTGCGGGCCCGGCTGCTGGGACGGCCCGCCGTCTTCCTCTCCGGCCCCGAGGCGGTGTCCTTCTTCTACGACGAACAGCACGTGCGGCGGGCCGGCGCCCTGCCCGACCCAGTGCTGGACACGCTGTTCGGGCAGGGCGCCGTCCACACCCTCGACGGGGATCCGCACCGGGCCCGCAAGGCCCTGTTCACCGGCCTGCTGATGGAGCCGGAGGCCGTCGCCGAGCTCACCGACACCGTCGTGCAGCACTGGCGGGCGGCCGTGGAACGGTGGCCGGACCGCGGCCGGGTCACCCTGTTCGACGAGGTGGCCGTGGTGCTGGCCGAGGCCGTGTGCGCCTGGGCCGGGCTGCCCCACACGGGCCGGGCCGCGGCCCGTACCGCCCGTGACTGCGTGGCCATGGTCGACGGCTTCGCCACGCCCGGCCCGCGGCACTGGCGGGCCCGCCGGGCCCGGGCGCGGCAGGAACGGGTGCTGGCGCGGACCGTCGAGCGGGCCCGCGCCAAGGGGGCGCGCGGGAAGGTGCTGCAGCGGGTGGCCGGCCACCGGGACGCCGACGGGGAGCTGCTGCCCGCCCGGACCGCGGCCGTGGAACTGCTGAACATCGTCCGCCCGACGGTCGCCCTCGCCTGGTTCGTCACCTTCGGCGCGCACGCGCTGCACCGGGACCCGGCGCTGCGCGAGGAGCTGCGGGTGGCGCAGGAGCCTTCGTTCGAGCGGGCGTTCGCCCACGAGGTGCGCCGGTTCTACCCGTTCGCGCCGTTCGTCGGCGGGCTCGCCGTCACCGATCTGACCTGGCGCGGCGAACCGATCGCGGCGGGCTCCATGGTGCTGCTCGACCTGTACGGGCAGAACCACGACCCCGGTCTGTGGCACGAGCCGTACCGATTCGACCCCGGCCGGTTCCTGGGCCGCCCGCCCGGGCGCGACGAGCTGGTCCCGCAGGGCGGCGGGGACGCGCACCACGGCCACCGCTGCCCGGGCGAGGACATCGCCGTGGCCGTGGTGGGGGCGCTGTGCACGGAGCTGGCCCGGCTGGAGTTCGAGGTGCCGCCGGAGCAGGACCTGCGGATCCCGCTGCACCGGATGCCGACCCGGCCGCGCAGCGGCTTCGTCATCGCGACGGGGCCGAGGGCGCGGACCGGGTCGGAGGTGCCTGCCTACGACAGCTTGCCGTCGTAGTCCGGGAGCTTGACCGTGCGCTCGGCGTGGCCGCCGACCAGGTCGCTCCGGTTGTTGCCGATGTTGGCGATGATCGTGTAGCCGCGGGCCTCGATCTCGGCGCGCTTGGCCGTCTTGTAGGTGCTGACCTCGTGGAAGAGGTCCGGCAGGTCCCGGACGTAGAGGCCGTCCACCGGGTACCCGACCTGCTTGAGGTTGTACATCGTGAGCGAGTGGATGATGCCGGGGCGGGCGGTGACGAAGAAGACGGCGACGCCGCGGGAGTGAGCGTACTGGACCAGGGACCGGACCTTGGCGATGGCCGGCGTGGGGAAGGTCCAGAAGTAGTGGAAGTCCGTCTCCAGCGAGGAGTTGTCGATGTCCAGCACCAGGGCCGGCTTCTCGCCCGGCTTCGCGGAGGCGATGCGCTGCTCGATCTGCGGGCGGGCCTCGTCGATGACGGCGGCCACGTCCCGCTGCCAGGTCGCGTAGTCGATGCCGAGGATGGCCGCGTTGCCGCCGGGCGCGGAGGCCTGTGCGGTCGCCGCCGGGGCGGGGGCGGGCACGGTCGCGGCCTGCGCGGCGGCCGCCGGGACCAGGGTGAGCACGGCGGTGGCGGCGGCCACGGCGGCGGCGGAACGGGAGGTCCGGCTACGGGAGGGGTTCGGCATGCGGGGGGCTCCTCGGGGCGGCACGGTGCCGTGCCGCGCACGGGACACGCAGCACGGCACTCTTTGGCATGAACGCAACCAAGGATCAGCATGATCCGGCCAGGAATCTACCGGTGAGTAGGGAATTTTTCGTGGCCGTGAAATGAACCGACGCCCCTTCGGGGCAGGCGATTTCCGGACGGAACCGCCCTTCTCGGGGGGACGGATCAGGACGGGCGGTAACGCAAGGGATGGTCGGCCGGCACCTCGACCAGCACGATCCGTACGCCGTCCGGATCGGCGATCCACATCTCGACGAGCCCCCAGGGTTCCTGCCGGGGCGGGCGCAGGACCTCCACACCGCGCTCGCGCAGCTCCGCGTACGCCGCCTGCGCGTCGGCGACCTGGAGCCACAGCCGCATCCCGGGGGCGGGGGCGGTGGTGGCGCGGCCGGAGAGCTCCAGGAAGCCCCCGCCGAGGAAGTAGACCGTGCCGCGGTCGGGGCCGGTGCCGAACTCCCGGAAGACGGCGAGGCCGAGGGCCTCGCCGTAGAACGCGCGGGAGCGTTCGGGGTCGGTGGGACACAGCAGGACACGACTGCCCAGGACATGCACCATGTCCCCAACCTAGCCCGAACGCCTCCCGCTCCGCCGGGACCGACGCCCTTACAGGGCCGGGTAGTCGGTGTAGCCGCGGGCGTCGCCACCGTAGAAGGTGGAGGTGTCCGGGGTGTTGTACGGGCCCTCCGCGCGCAGCCGGGCCGGCAGGTCGGGGTTGGCGAGGAAGAGGCTGCCGAAGGCGATGACATCGGCCACGCCCTGGTCGAGCAGGGCGAGGGCGCGGTGGTCGGTGGGGCCCTCGGTGGCGGGGTTGAGGATCAGCCGACCGGAGAACTGCTCGCGCAGGGCGAGGGTGATCTCCCGGGTGCCGGCGGGCTCCATGATGTGCAGGTACGCCAGGCCCAGCTCGTCGATCTCCTTGACCAGCGCCTCGTAGGTCGGCCGCGGGTCGGGCTCGTCGATGTCGTTGAACGTGTTCCCGGGCGAGATGCGCAGGGCGGTGCGGTCGGCGCCGATCTCGGCGGCGACGGCCCGGACGACCTCGACGGCGAAGCGGATGCGGTTCTCGACGGTGCCGCCCCACTCGTCGGTGCGGCGGTTGCTGCCGGGGGCCAGGAACTGGTGGATCAGATAGCCGTTGGCGCCGTGGAGTTCGACGCCGTCGAAACCGGCCTCGACGGCGTTGCGGGCCGCGGTCGCGTAGTCGGCGACGGTCCGGCGCACCTCGGCGGCGGTCAGTTCGCGCGGCGTGACGAAGTCCTGGGGGCCCTCGGCGGTGAAGACCTGGCCCTGGGCCGCGACGGGCGAGGCGCCGACCGGTACCAGACCCTCCGGCAGCAGGGACGGGTGGCCGATCCGGCCGGTGTGCATGAGCTGCGCGAAGATCCGGCCGCCGGCTTCGTGCACGGCGTCGGTGACCCGGCGCCAGCCGGCGACCTGCTCGGCACTGTGCAGACCGGGCGTGAACGGGTACCCCTGCCCCACGACCGAGGGCTGGATCCCCTCGGTGATGACGAGCCCGGCCGAGGCGCGCTGGGCGTAGTACTCGGCGGTGAGCTCCGTCGGGACCCCGCCCGCGGCGGCGCGGCTCCGGGTCATCGGAGCCATGGCGATGCGGTTGGCGAGCGCGGTGCCGCCGAGGTCGATGGGGTCGAACGCACTGGTCATGACTGCCCTCACAGGAATTAATTGGTCGGCCAATGATTTACCTCGACGCCCACGATACACCCATTCATTGGTCGGCCAAGTTAAAATCTTGGGAGACACCGCGACACAATCTCCTCAGGACGCCGAACGACACCGGGACGCCCGGCACGGGTCACGGGTCACGGGTCACGGGTCACGGGAACAGGAGCCGGACGATGACGACAGACCTCACCTCGGAGGGGCGCGGGAACGCCGCGCCGCACGGCTGTCCGGCGCCGCCGAGCGCGGTACTGGAGGGGCCGGTCAGCCATGCCGTGAGCCGGGTGGCCCGGCTCCACCGGATAGCCGCCGGCCGCCTGCTGCGGGAGCTGGGCCTGCACCCGGGGCAGGAGTTCGTGATGATGCACCTGTGGGACAACGGACCGGTCCGCCAGTCGGAGCTGATCAAGAGCCTGGGCCTGGACCCCTCGACCGTGACCAAGATGCTCCAGCGCCTGGAGCAGACGGGCCATGTCCGCCGCAGCCCGGACCCTTCCGACCGCAGGGCCTCCCTGGTCGAGGCGACCGAGACCAGTTGCGGGCTGCTCCAGCAGGTCCGGTCCGCCTGGGCCGCACTGGAACGGCTGACGCTGGCCGGCCTGGACGAGGCCGAGGGCGCGGAACTGCTGCGGTTGCTCCAGAAGGTGGAGGCCGGCCTGTGTCCCCGGGTCGCGGCGGAGGCGGCGGAGGACTGCTGAGGGCGGATGGGGTTCAGCCGGCGGCGCGCAGCTGGTCCGCCAAGGCCGCGAAGGCCGTCCAGGGCTGCTGCGGGGGCCGCGGGTCCCAGGTCTTCTGGGCGAGGGCGGCCAGCGGCCGGGCGATCCCGGCGGCCACCTGGGCCTGCGTCTGGGCGTTGGCGAGGTCGCACCAGACGGCGAGGCGGGCGCCGAGTATCTGGTCGGCGTACTGCGCCGGGACCGGTGTGGTGCCGCGCAGCACGAGCGGGGTCCACTGTTCGTAGATCCGGCGGCCGGTGGGGTACGTGAACTGGTGGGGCTCGCCCAGCACGTAGTACAGGTACTCGTCGTTGAGGTTCACCACGGGGCGGCCCTCGCTCAGGTACGGCAGGGGCGGGCGGGCCCCGATCTCCTTGCCCGTCCAGTACTCGACCTGGATGTCCTTGGCGGGGGTGACGACCCCGTCCGCGAAGAAGCCGTCGTTCCAGGCCTTGGGCTGCCGGCCGGCGGCGCGGACCACGGCGGCCCGGTCGTCGAGCCAGCCGGTCGCCAGGTCGGCGACCTTGGCCCCGCTGCCGTAGCGCTGCCGGGCCGCCTGCGCGAGCTGCGGGAACGAGACCTGCGGGTTCTTGACCACCAGGGCCTGGTACTCGTCCGCACCCAGGTGCCACGGGCTGCCCGGGAACAGCGGCGTGTACTCGCGCAGCAGGTCGTCGACGAGCCGCGCGGAAGCGGGGTTCGCGATGTCCACCGCACCCTTGACCGGGCTGCCGCTGACATTGCGGAGCTGGAGTTCGGGGTGGGCACGCAGCACGGCACCGAGGTGTCCGGGCGAGTCGATCTCCGGGACGACCGTGATGTGCAGGCTCCGGGCGAGATCGACGATCCGGCGCACCTCGGCCTTGCTCAGGTGCGGGGTGGAGACGATCTCCGGGTGGCTGTCGGAGGCGATCCGGAAGGCCTGGTCGTCGGAGAAGTGCAGGCCGAGCTGGTTCAGCTTCAGGTCGCCCATCTCGCGGAGCCGGGCCTCGATCCAGTCCGGGGTGAAGTACTTGCGGGCGATGTCCAGGTGGAGTCCGCGCTGCGGCTTGTCGGGCCGGTCGGTGACGGTGCCCTCGCCGATCGCACCGGTCCCGCGGACGGCCTGCTTGAGCGTGCGGGTGCCGTAGAAGACGCCGGCCTCGTCGGCCCCGGTGATCCGGACGCCGCCGTTCTGCACGGCGAGGGTGTAGGACTCCGGAGCGGCCGGCGCCGATCCGGCGGCGCCGAGGGCGAGCTGGACGTCGCCGGGCTGCGGGGCGACCCCTTGGGCGTAGCCGATCCCCAGCTCCCGGGAGAGCAGCTTTCCCTCGTCGCCGAGCGCCGGGGCGTCGGCCTGCGCGACGACCACCCGCGCACCGTCGGCGGGCTTCCAGCCGGGACCGCGGGCCGGCTCGAAGGCACGGACCGCGGGGACCGTTCGCGGCGCCGTGGACAGCCGGTACGTCGGCGACGGCGGCGGTGTCGGCTCGGCGTCGCCCGCCGCGCTCGTGGCGGAGCCGGGGACCGGGGCGTCCGGGGCGCCCCGGTCCCGGCCGGCGTCCTGCGGGGTGCCCGCGCAGGCGGTGAGGCCGAGCGAGAGCGCCGCGGCGGCGATCGCCGTCGCGGCGCTCCTGGCCCGCGTCCTCGGCTTCGGCATCCGCTCACCCCATCCCCCCACCAACCTCGCATCGACGGCGGGGACGCGCGACCCGGGCCGGCGCGGGCGCCCGGGTCAGGCGCCGGCGGCCGGGGCGCTGAGGGACGCGAGGGCGGCGAGTGCCTCCACGCCGAAGGCGTGGTCCTGGTCGGGGGCGCCGCCGCCGAGGCCTATGGCCCCGATCAGCCGGCCGTCACGGTGCACCGGCAGCCCGCCGGCGAGGAACAGCAGCGGCCGGTCGAGGGCGGTGGGCAGCGTGTGGAACAGCCCGTCGGGCCGTACGGCCTCGACCAGGTCGGCGGTCGGGGCGTCGAGCTGGAGGGCGGTGAAGGCCTTGCGGGTGCTGGTCTCGCCGGAGATCAGCACGGCCCGGTCGTCCCGCCGGAAGGCGAGCAGATGCCCACCGGCGTCGACCACGCTGACACTGACACGCACCCCGTCCCGCTCGGCCGCCGCCACGGCGGCGGCCACGAGCAGCTCGGCATCGGCGGTGGTGAGCGGGGTGACGGTGGGGGCGGCGGTGAGGGACATGGGGGTGCTCCTTGGAGGGGTGGGCTGAGGTGTGCGGT
>NZ_RPRY01000171.1 GCF_003949795.1 Streptomyces sp. WAC06614 | reverse complement strand
GGCCGAGGCGCCCCCGACCCCGGCCCCCCGCCCGGCGCGGCCCCGGCCGACGGCCTCGGCCCGGCCGGCGGCCTCGGCCCGGCCGACGGCCTCGGCCCGGCCGACGGCGGGACCGGGCGTCCGGCGGTCGGCGGTGGGGACGAGGGGGACGACGGGAGCGATCCCGATGCCGGGGTGCCCGCCGGGCCCCGTGGGTCACGTTGACGTAGACGCAGCCACCGCAAGGAGTTCCGTGAGACTCACCCTCTCCACCGTCGACGCCCGCGGAAACCGCGCGGACCACCTGCTGGACCTCCCCGACGGCGCCGGCGTCGCCGCCCTCGGGGAGGCCCTCGGAGCAGCCGAGCTCTACCTGGACGACCGTCTGCTGAGCCCCGATCTCCCCGTTCGGGCCAGCGGTCTCCGGGAGGGTTCGGTGATCGGCCTCGGAGCCCCGGTACCTCCCCCGTCGACGGGCTCCGAGGCCTGGCGGCCGCCCGCCTCCGACCCGGTCCTGGTCGAGATCCGCCATGTCGGCGGTCCCGGCGCGGGCCGGGTCTGGCGGCTCGGCCCCGGCACGCACGAGGTCGGCACCGACCGCGGCTGTGTCGTCCGGCTCGACGGCGGCGGCGCCCCCGACGGCGGGGTCTGGATCACCGTCGGGGCCGACGGCGCCGCCTCCTACCGGCTGCCCGCAGAGGCCGCGGACGCCGGCTCCGGCCTGCGCAGCCTCACCCCGCCCCCGCCCGTCGTCCGGGTGCGGGAGCCGGGCGGCCGGCGGGAGCGGGGGCCGTACGGCTCCCGCACCCGGACGACGGCTCCGCCGACTGGCCGCCGTACGCCGACCTCGCCCTCGGCGACCATCTGCTGCGCCTGTGCACGCCGTTCGAGGCCGACGCGGCCGTGAACACGGCCGCCGACGGCATCGGCGTCGAGTACAACCGGCCGCCCCGCATCGCCCCGCACCTGGACGCCGAGTCCATGGCCATGCAGGGCCCACCGCACGACAACACCAAGCGGCCCTTCCCGTTCCTCATGATGATCTCGCCGCTGATCATGGGCATCGTCATGGTGCTGATGTTCCGCAGCCTCTACTTCCTCGTCTTCATCGTCCTCACGCCCATGATGGGCATCGGCAACTACGTGTCCTCCCGCCGCACCGGCCGCAAGCAGTACGAGGAGAACCTGCGGATCTACCTCGTCCGCCGCGCCTGGCTGGAACTGGAGATCCGCCAGGCCGCCCTGGACGAACGGCGGCTGCGCGCCGAGGCCTTCCCCGACCCGGCCTCGCTCCGGCTGACCGCCACCGGCCCCGGCAAGGGCCTGTGGCAGCGGCGCCGGCGCGACCCCGACCACCTCACGCTGCGCCTGGGCACCCTCACCCGGCCCTCCCTCAAGCGCATCGACGACTCCGCCCGGGAGGCCAACCGCCGCGAGGTGTACTGGCGCCTGGCCGACGTCCCGTTCGGCGTGGAGCTCGCCCAGCACGGCGTGGTCGGCATCAGCGGCTCCGGGACCACCCCGCGCCGCCTGGCCTGCTGGGCCGTCGCCCAGGCCGCCGTCCTGCACAGCCCGCGCGACCTGCGCATCGTCGTCCTGACCGACGACGAGCACGCCGAGGCCTGGAACTGGGTGCGCTGGCTGCCGCACCTGCGCACCGGCCGCCCCGGCGGCGCCGTCGTCAGCCTCGGCAACGACCCGGAGACCACCGCGCACCGCGTCAACGAGCTCATCGGTGAGATCCAGGCCCGCACCGACACCGACGCCTCCCCGATGCGCCACTTCCTCCAGCGCGAGCCCGACATCATGGTGGTCCTCGACGGCGCCCGCCGGCTGCGCGACGTCCCCGGCGTCGTCCACCTGCTGACCGCCGGCCCCGAGGTCCGGGTGTTCAGCCTCTGCGTCGACGAGCGCGAACGGCTGCTGCCCGAGGAGTGCACCGTCGTCGTCACCACCCACGGCAACCGGCTCTCCGTGCGCACCTCGGGCCTGCCCGAGGTGGTCGACGTACGCGCCGACCTGGTCGACGCCCACTGGTGCGAGGAGGTGGCCCGGGCCCTGGCGCCCGTACGTGACGTCACCGTCGACAGCGACTCCGGACTGCCCGACGACGTCCGGCTGCTGCCGCTGATCGGCCAGGAGCCCCCGGACCCGGCCGCGATCGTCAAGGCCTGGGCCCGCCGTCCGGCCGCCTCCAGCTTCGTCGTCGGCTCCGGCTACGAGGGCCCGCTCGCCCTCGATCTGGTCCGCGACGGCCCGCACGGGCTGATCGGCGGCACCACCGGCTCCGGCAAGTCCGAGCTGCTCCAGACGATGATCGCCTCCCTGGCCGCCGCCAACCGGCCCGACGAACTGGCCTTCGTCCTGGTCGACTACAAGGGCGGCAGCGCCTTCCGCGAGTGCGACCGGCTGCCGCACACCCTCGGCATGATCACGGACCTCGACGGCCACCTGGTGCGCCGGGCGCTGTCCTCCCTCGACGCCGAACTGCGCCGCCGCGAGATCCTGTTGAACCAGGTGGAGGCCAAGGACCACCCGGAGTACCGGGCCAAGCGGTCCCGCGACCGGCGGCTGCCGGCGCTGCCCCGGCTGCTCATCATCATCGACGAGTTCGCGACCGTGGTCCGGGAACTGCCCGACTTCGTCCCCGGTCTGATCAGCCTGGCGCAGCGCGGCCGTTCCCTCGGCCTGCACCTCTTCCTCGCCACCCAGCGGCCCGGCGGCTCCGTCAGCAACGAGATCCGCGCCAACACCAACCTGCGCATCGCCCTGCGGGTCATCGACCGCTCCGAGAGCCAGGACATCATCAACGCCCCCGAAGCCGCTGCGATCTCCCCGACCAACCCCGGCCGGGCCCTGGTCCGCCGCGGCTCGGCCGCGCCGATGCCCTTCCAGACGGCGTTCGTCGGCGCCGAGCGCGGCGGCCCGGAACCGGTGCCGGGGCAGGACGCGGACCGGCGCTCACGGCCGGTGCGCAGCACCGAACTCACCTGGCAGCGCCTGGGCCGCACCCCGCTCCTCACGGAGTTCGGCGACGACGACGCCGAACTCCTCGCCCTGTCCCGCACGGAGGAGCTCCCCACCGACCTCAAGGCCCTCGTCGACACCCTGATCGAGGCGACCGCCCGGCTCGACGACTACACCCCCCAGCCGAGCCCCTGGCTGCCCCCGCTGGACGACCGGGTCGACCTGCTGGACCTGCCGCCGGCCCCGCCGGCCGAGGACGAGGCCCTCCCGCTCGTGCCGTACGCCCTGCTCGACCTGCCGGACCTCCAGGAACGGCGGCTCGGCGCGATCGACTGGTCCGCCTTCGGGCACCTGTACGTCATCGGCGCCCCGCGCTCGGGCCGTACCCAGGTGCTGCGCACCATCGCCGGCTCCACGGCGACGGTCGTCGCCAGCGGCGACCTCCACATGTACGGCATCGACGCGGCCGGCAGCGGCCTGGCCGCGCTGGAGTCGCTGCCGCACTGCGGGGCGGTGGTCTCCCGGCACGACACCGAGCGGCTGGAACGCCTGCTCACCCGCTTGGTCACCGAACTGACCCAGCGCCAAAGGCTGTTGTCCCAGCACGACTGCGCCGGCATCACCGAACTGCGCGCCAAGCTGCCCGCCGACCGGCGGCCCGCCCACATCGTGCTGTTCATCGACGGCTGGGACGCGCTCAGCCAGCTCATCGACGACTACGACGGCGGTCGCGTGTTCGCCGAGGTGTCCCGGCTGCTGCGCGAGGGCGTGGCGGCGGGCATCCACGTCATCGCCACCTCCGAACGCGTCCTGCTCGGCGGCCGGGTCGCCCAGCACAACGACAAGCGGCTGCTGCTGCGGCAGGCCGACCCCAGCGACTACATGTCGGTGGGCATGAGCCGGGACAGGGTGCCCGCCCATGTGCCGCCCGGCCGCGGCTGGCACGCCCCCGGCGGGATCGAGGCCCAGATCGCGCTGCTGCCGACCGCCTCGCCCGACCGCACGGACCAGGGCGACGCCCTGCGGTCGATCGGCCGGCGGACCACGGCCCGGGACAGCGCGGTGCCCGTGCACCGCAGGCCGTTCCGGATCCGCGAGATGCCCGGTCTGATCGGCTTCCAGGAGGCCGTCGACCAAGTGCCCCAGCAGCAACTGCGGCCGCTGTGGGCGCTGCTGGGCGTCGGCGGGGACGAAGTACGGCCCCTGGGCTACGACTTCCACGAGGGCGGCGGTTCGTTCGTGGTGGCCGGGCCGCCGCGCAGCGGACGCAGTACGGCGCTCGCCGCGATGTCGGTGTCGCTGCTGCTGGGCGGCACCCAGCTCATCGTGATCACCCCGCGCGAGTCGCAGCTGCGCCGGCTGGCCGCGCACGACCTCGCGCACGTGTTCCGCGAGCCCGACCCGTCGCCCGAGGCCCTCACCGCCGCCCTGGACGCCGTACGCGGCAAGCCGGTGGTGGTGGTCGTGGACGACGCCGACCTGCTGCTGGCCGCCGACGCCGACCGGGTGCTGCGCCAGGTCGCCGCCGAGGGCCGCGACCACCTCCAGGGCCTGCTGCTGGCCGGGCTGCCGGAGTCGATGCACTCGATGGGCTGGGTGGGCGCGGCCCGCCGGGCCCGGCGGGGGCTGCTGCTCGGGCCGAAGAGCGTGGGCGAGGGCGACATCATCGGCACCCGGCTCTCGGGCGAGCAGGTCCGCATGGCGCTCGTGCAGGGCCGGGGCTGGACCGCCGGGGACGGCGGCAGCGCGGTCGCGGTCCAGGTGCCGCTGACGGTCCTGGAGGGCTGAGCGGCCCCCGCGGTCGGCGCAAGGGCCCTTCGGCACCCGCGGTCGGCACGACGGCCGACCGCGGTCCGGGCGGGGGCCGAGTCGCCTTGGCCCCCGCCCGGACCGGCGGGGGACCCTACTTCTTGGCGTTCGCGACCATCTCCGCCAGCGCCTTGTTGATCTCGATGGTGATGTCGCTGTCGGACTGGCTCATGCCCTCGGCGATCTTGGTGAAGATGTCCGCGAAGGACTTGATGTTCTGCGCCGACAGCTTGAGCTGCCGGCTGAACTCGTTGTAGGCCTCCTTCATGGCCGGGCTGGCCTTCTCGAAGACGAGGCCGTTCTGGAGCAGCCCGCTGACGTAACCCTCCAGGTCCTCCAGCTGCTTGGAGATGTCCGCGAGCTTGTTGCCCATCGTGGTGCAACCGCTCTGGATCATGCTGAAGTCGAAATAGACGTCGTCGGAACCGACCGGCATCGTGGTGCCCCTCTCGCTCGCCGCCGTCGCCGGTCAGCCGTTGCTGTTGATCTTGCCTGCCATGTCGGAGTCCATGTTCTGCACGGCCGCCTTGATCGCGCGGAACTGCTTGGCGAAGCCCTTGACGGCGTCCGCCGCCTGGGTCAGCCCGGTGTTGAACTTCTCGTACTGCTGGCTCAGCGCCGGAGTGGTCTTCTCCAGCACCAGCGCACCCGCGAGGAGGTCGTCGACCTGCTGCTTGGCCTCCTTCATCCGGGGCAGCAGCGTGACGTCGACGGCGGTGTCCAGCAGACCGGACACCCTCTCGATCTCGGTGTAGGAGAGGCGGATGTTGGCAACCATCATGTGCTCCTTGGGTGTCAGCCGACGAACGGGGAGTCCTCGTCGTCGCCGGGGTTCTCGTCGATCAGTTCCCACTCGGCGCCCAGGCCCGAGCGCGTGTAGTTCTTGACCTCGTCGCCCTCGGTGACGGACATGGTCCCCGACCCGTCGTCGTTGATCACGACCTTCGAGACGCTCGTCGTGCCGTCGGCGCCGGTGGTGGTGACCGTGTAGTCGCGGGCGTCGAACGGCTTGCCGCCCCCGGGCGGGGTCACCATGTGCGGGGGGCCGTCGTAGGCCGTGGTCGTGGTGTACGTCTGCCCGTTCGTGGTGACCGTCGTGATCTCCTTGATGATGTTGTTGTCCTTGTCGAGCTCCAGCTTCACGTCGATCGAGCCCGTCTCGTTCTCCTGGTGGAAGCTGGTCGGCGGGGTGTCCGAGGGCTTGGGCGGGGCGTCGCCCGGCTGCTCCGGTGGATGGGGGAACTCACGCCACGCCTTGCAGAAGCCGGGTGCGTCCTCGGCACTGCACACCATCCGGATGCTCTCGCCGGGATGGTCACGGAAGTAGTCGGCGGCGCCGATCTGCTGGAGGAAGGCGTCCCACGCCTTCTTCTTCGCCAGCCACGCGTCGTACGCCTCCTTCTGCCCCTTCCACTCCTCCAGGCCCAGCGACTTGGCCAGCAGGCCGGCGCTGCCGGCGATCTGGGAATCCGCCTCGAACCATGCCTCGGACACGCCCTTGAAGAGGTCGGCCATCTTGACGAGGCCCTCCTTGCCGTCCTTCTGGCGCCCCTTGGCGGTGTCGAAGAAGTACCGGAACTCCGCGGCGACGTCGTAACTGCCCCAGAGCCTGCGCCCCGCCTCACCGCTGAGCTCGGACGCATCGTGGTACGCACCCGTGCCCTCGCCCGTACCGGCCTGGTCGGCCAGCTCGCGCAGCTTCGCCTGGACCTTGCTCAGCAGGCCGTAGTCGATGGCGAAGTCCGGGGTCACGTCGGCCACGGTCCGCCTCCTTCCTGAAGGTCCTCTCGCTTCGTCTACGCTCCGGGCGCCCTTCGGGTTCAACCCCTGCCGGAGAAAAAGCAGTTGGTCCTTGAACCGGCCCCCGGTCCGGTGCGTAGAGGAATTGAAGGGCAGGCGCCGCACGACGAAGGGGGTGGCCGCGCATGGCCCGTCCCAGCGACTGGTCCGCACTCGGCCTCTCCGCGGACCCCACCCCCGGCGACCCGGACGAGATCGACCGGGTGATCTCCTCGCAGTACGCGCAGATCGAGCTGGCCGACACCATCGACACCGGCCTCAACGGGGTGCTCGACACCGCCTCCCAGGCCTTCAAGGGCAAGACCGCCGACGCCGTACGCGGCAAGATCGACGGCCGAGTCCGGGGGTTCATCACCAGCTTCAAGAAGGCCCACCAGGACGTCCGCGGCATCCTGCAGACGTACGTCGGCGTGATGCGCGAACAGCAGGGCCGGGCGGACGCGGCCCTGCGTGCGGCACAGAGCCTCAAGGAGGACGACAAGGAGGGGAGGGAGGCGCAGAAGAGCATCGCCGAGGACGCCCGGAAGGTCCTCGAAGCGGCCGCCGCCACCGCCGCCACCGGCCTCACCGACGCGGCCGATTCGATCAGCTCGCCCGTGGACGAGTGCAAGGAGTTCTTCCAGGCGCTCACCTGGCTGGCGATGCTCCTGATCATCCCGGCGATCTTCGTGGGCGGGCCGCTGGCCCTGGCCGTGTTCGCCCTCAACCTGGCCATCCTGATCAAGACGGCGGTCGACTTCTCGCACGGCGAGGCGAGCGTCCTGGACCTGGTGCTCGCCGTCGTGGGCGTGATCGCCCCCACCACCAAGGGCCTGAACCTCCGTCAGGCCTGGTCCTCGCTGAAGGGCATCGGCGCCCGCGGCTTCCAGGGCGCCAAGAACCTCGTGCTCGGCGGCCCCAACTCCCTGGGCCTGTTCACCCGCGTGTCCCTCGGTCTCGACCACTCCGTCACCGCGACCGGGACCTGGGTCAGGGGCGGGGTGTTCTCCGGGATCAAGTTCAACACCAGCGGCATCCAGGGCATCCACCTGTTCGGCGGCGCCGGCCGCGGCTTCTCCTTCTTCCCGATCGGCGTCGAACTCGCGGTGATCAACGGGGTCGGTGCCAAGGCGTTCTTCGGGGTGCGCAGCCTCATGGTCGGGCTGAACGGGGTCAAGGACGGGGTCCTCGCCGTCGCGCGGGGGCTCGGCGGATGGAAGGGCCTGCGGCTGTTCCTGCCGGTGGCCTCCGACGAGATGGGCAACGGCATCCTCCTGGCCTTCCGGATCGGCTTCATCGACCGCGGCCTCTTCGGCAAGTTCCGCTACGGCGCCTTCATCAACGGCAAGTTCCTGGGCGACATCTCCAAGATCTCGGGCGTCGCGGCCGGCGGCTCCCACTTCTTCGGCGGCGCCGGCAACGGCGGCCTGCACCTGATCCGGCCCGGCGACTTCTCCTTCTCGTCGTTCGACAACCCCTTCACCGGCAACGGCCTCGGCGGGCTCGGCCACGGAGGCTTCTCCTCGATCGGGCAGTTCGGCGCCCCACCCCCCGGCATCAGCGTGATCATCCCCGACAACCTCGATCTCAGCCTCGGCTCCCTGGGCGCGCTCGGCGGCATCGGCCGGGTGGACCTCCCGCCGATCGGCGCCCGGCTGGTGGACCTGCCGAACCTCGGCGCGTTCGATGGCGCCCCCCTGCCCCAGCTCGGTCCGATCACCCCGATCGAGAGCCTCGGCGCAACCCCACTGCCCAGCCTCGGCACGGTCCCGCAGGCCCTGCCGCTGAACGGCCACCTCACCATGCCGCAGCTCGGCGCCCCCACCGGCAGCGCCCTGCCCTCCCTCGGCGTCCACGCACCGGCGCTCGACAGCTTCACCGGGGCGCTCGTCCCGGTCAACGTCTCCACCCCGTCCCTGCCCTCGGTCGGCCACGTCAGCGTGCCCTCCCTGGGCAGCGTCGGCGGGGGCGAGATCGGGCTCGTCAAGACCGGACTCCCCGGCATCGACGCCAAGCTCGTGGACCTGCCGGCCGTCGACGCCGCGCCCCAGCTCGGCACGGTCCAGCTCGGCCAGGTGAACGTGCCGGCCCAGCCCGGCTCCGTCGAGCTGGGACACCTGGCCACGCCCTCGCTGGGCACCTCCGTCCCCGCGAGTCTGAGCCTCGGCCGGCTCGGCGTGCCGCAGACCGGGGCCCACCTCGGCGACGTCGGCCTGTCCCGGGGCGGCACGCACCTCGGCGGGACCTCCGTCCCCGACGCGCAGACCCACCTCGGCGACCTGGCCCTGCCGCAGCCCGCGACCCAGCTCGGCCAGGTCGGCGTGCCCCAGGTCCAGCAGCTCGGCGGCCAGGGCCTGCCCGGCACCGCACCCGGCCTCGGCCGGAGCCCGTCGACGGCGCCGAGCCCGGGACAGCTGGACGTGCCGGTCACCCGGACGGGCGCGGTGAACCTCGGCACGCTCGGCCGGACCCAGGTCCCCCCGACCGTGCCGAACGTCTCCGCCCCCCTCACCCCCGGCCAGATCTCCGATCCGGCCGTCGACGCCCAGCACGTGGACATCCCCACCGTCCTGCCGGAGAACCGCCCCGGGCCCGGAGGTACGGGCCACACCCCGGCCCTCACCTTCCTGGACGACCTGCTCGCCGCGCAGTGGAACCAGGCCTACATCGACGCGGCGGCCTCATCGTTCCGCCGGCACGAGATCTTCGTGAACCACACCGTCACCCTCGACTTCCAGCACACCTTCACCCACCTGCCCGGCCTGCCCGGTGTACGCGTCCAGGTCGACCCCGGCCTGGCGTCGGGGCGGACGGTCGACATCCAGGTCCACGGCGCCCACGGCGTGGGGGGCACCATCGACGCCCGCCACCTGCGCATCGGCGACCAGAACGTGCTGCGGATCGAGCACCTGCGCACCGACGGCACGATCCACCGCCTCGACTACGCGCTCAGCGCACAGGCCGGGCACGGTCTGCTCGACGAACAGGTCATCGACGTGCACGTCACCGGCGACGGCCCGGCCGGGCACGCGAGGGAGATGCAGCCGCTGCCGCCCCCCGGCCACCTGGCCGGCATGCCGGGCTCGTCCGGCACCTCCGGCACCTCCGGCGCCCCCGGCACGGTCCGGCTCCCGGGCGGGGCCGGACTCACCGGCGGCCCCGCCACCACCGGCGCCGGCGGCGCGGTCCCGGCCCCGGTCGTCCCGGTCGTGCACGCCGTGACCCCGCCCGGCCTGACCGGCGGCGCCCACGTCGACATCCGGGTCGATCCGAGGAGCGGCGCGATCACGGACGTCCGGGCCGTGCCCGGCGGGGCCGCCCCGTTCACCGTCCGGCACCTCCCGGGCGGCGGCCCCGGCGGCGTCGACATCGTCCGGGTCGAGCAGACCGTCGTCCCCCACGTGGAGACCCGCCGGTGGAACTACACCGCCGACGCCCACGGCAACCGGCTCCTCGGCATCGAACGGCGCTTCCAGCTCAGCGGCGGCCCCCTGGACGGCACCACCGTCAGCCTCGACATGAACGCCGCCCAGGCGATCACCGGCATCCGCCACCTCGGCGCCGGTGACGCCGTCCTGCCCACCGGCGGCCGTCCCGTCCAGTTCAACAACGCCGTGGTGAACGTCCCCGACGCGCACGGCAGCGGCTTCCACCTGTACGACCCCGCCACCGGCGGCTCCCTCGGCACCGGCATCGCCCTCACCGGCCCCGGCGGGGCCCCGAACGGCCTGCACGTCCTCACCCCGACCGGCCTGCCCGGCGGCGCCGCGGGCCCGCTGCCGCCGCTGCGGCTCACCGCGGCCGACGGCGTCACCACCCTGGGCACCGTCACGTCCCCCGCCAACGGCGTGTTCCACGTGGTCCCCGCCCCGGCGGCCGGCGCCGCCCCCGTCCCGCACCTCAGCGTGTACCGGACCGACGGCACCTTCTCCCACCACGCCCTGCCCGTCCCCACCGTCACCCTGGCGGGCGGCGCCGGGCACGCCTTCGTCCAGCTCCCCGACGGCCCCGGAGCCGTCCCGCAGCTCGTCCGCGCCGACGGCACCGCGGTCCCCGGCGCCACCGTCACCCCGCAGGGCCCCGGCGGGTTCCGGATCGACCACCAGGGCGGGCACGTCGTCGTCGACCCGGCCGGTACGCACACCCACTACGTGGTCGTCCTGGGCGGCCCGCACGTCCCGGCCGGCGGCCACTTCGTGTTCACCCCGGCCGGCACCCCGCACGCGCCCCTGCCGCAGCTGCGCGACGCCCAGGGCGCCGTGGACCCGCATGCGGGCCAGGTCGCCCGCGTGGACGGCACCCTCCACGTCGACCTCGGGCAGAACCGGTTCGCCGTGCACACCCCCCAGGGCGTGTTCTCGCACGACGCCCTGTCCGTCACGGGCCTGCGCACCGCACCGCCCGGCGGCGCCTTCGTCCGGGACGGGGCCGGCCCCGGCGGCGTACCGCAGCTGGTGCGCGGCGACGGCACCCCGGTCCCGGGCGCCACCGTCGGCTCGCTGGGCCCCGACGGCTTCCGCATCGACCACGCGGGACAGCACGTCGCCGTGAACCCGGCGGGCGCGCACACCCACGACGTGGTCACCCTGCACGGTCCCGGCCTGCCGGCGGGCGGCGGACACGTCTTCAGCCCGCTCCCCGGCACCCACCTGCCCGGGCCCCAGGTGCGCGGCGCCGACGGCACCGTCGACGCCTCCCTCACCGTCCAGCGGGCCGGCGGCGCGTTCCGGATCACCGACCCGCACGGCGTCGTCCGCGGCTTCCACGCCACCACCGGCGCCCACGTCGACACGCACGTGCCGCTCAGCGGCGGCACCGGCCTCGACGGGCACTTCGTCCGCACCGACACGCACGGCAACGTCACCCTGACCCGGCCCGACCTCCGGCCGTTCAGCGGCGGCGGACTGCGGGTCGTGGAGCAGACGGGCATGCCCGGCGGCGGCTTCCGCGTCGAGCACAACGGCGTCCTGTCCGTGGTCGACGCCCACGGCGTGCGCACCCACACCCCCCTCGAACTCAGGGGACCGACGGGCGCGGGCACCGGCACGTACGTCTTCCAGCCGATCGGCGCCGGCGCGGCGCCGCACCCGCAGCTCAAGGACCCGGCCGGCGCCGACCTCCCCGACGGGGTCACCGTCCGCCCCGACGGCAGCTTCCAGGCCGCCGACACCCGCACGATCAGGGTCCACGACGCCGCCGACGGCCGGCTGCAGTTCACCGCGTACCGGCTCACCGACGCCACGGGCGCCCAGGTGCCGGAGACCATCGCGGTCTTCCGCGGCGGCGGCATCAAGATGCTCGACCACCACCTCGACGTGATGGACGGCACCACCGTCACCGTCCGCCCCGGCGGCGGGTTCCGCGCCGAGGGGGCGGGCGGCGAGTTCCGGCTGTACGACGGGGCCGGCCGGCTGGAGATGCACGCCGTGCCCAACCCCGCCGGCACCAGCCTCACCGTCACCCCGACGGGCGGCGCCGCCCCGTTCCACGTGGTCCCGCTCCGCGACGCCGTGACGTTCACCGACCCGTCCATGGCCCGCTTCGTGGCCACCACCGGGGGGCCCGTCCGCCTCCTCGACGGCAACCTCAATGCCGTCACCACCGGCACGGTCAGCCTCCGTCACGGCACCGGCGGCTTCCGCGTCGACGGGCCCGGCGGCCTGCGGGCCGGCGAGTTCAAGCTGTACGCCGCCGACGGCACGCTGGACCACCAGCGCATCAACATCGTCCACGAGGGCCGGATCAAGCCGCAGCAGTACCTGGAGCTCCACCACACCGCCCAGCCCGGCGCGGGCGGCGCCAAGGCGAACACCTGGCGGCTGGTCCGCACCGACGTCACCGGTGTCCCGCTCGCCCACCAGGGCCTGGCCAAGTGGTTCGAGGGCGGCCTGATCAACCCCAAGGGCCTGGAACACGGCCGGGTCCACCTCACCACCTTCTCCGGCACCACCGTCTTCGAGCAGCGCCCGCTGCCGAGCGGCCACACCCTCGGCGCGTTCCAGTCCACCGCCAGCGCCGACGCCGGCGGCTGGTCCCTCGGGAACCAGCGCGGGTTCTGGCACCAGCTCGACGCCGCGGGCAACAGCGTCCGGTTCGGCAAGCGCCACTGGGGCGAGAGCGGCCGCAGCTGGTTCGACGTGGAGACGCGGGGCGGCATCGACTACCGGGTCCTGCACTTCCAGCAGAACCCGGACGGCGGCCACACCCTGGGCACCATCGACAGCACGGTCTGGACGCAGGGCTCCGCCCAGGGCGCCTGGACCCGTTTCGACGCCGACTTCAAGGTGATCGCCCAGGGCACCCGCGCATGGGGGCCCGGCCGCGGCTTCACCGACAAGATGCTCCACCCGCTGACCGGCGACAGCGTCCTCATGCACGAGAAGTTCGGCCGGTTCCAGACCCACCTGCACGACGTACGCCGCTTCTTCCAGCGGGAGATCGGCGCCGACGGCCTCCCCAAGGACACCAAGGTGTCGCTGTCCGCGCCCGGCAAGGAGATCGACAGCCTCAAGCTGCTGGAGAACGGCCTCGGCTACCTGAAGGTCCAGCGGGTCGCCGAGCAGCGCCCGCCGCGGTTCTTCCGCTACCTGCTCAGCAGCGAGTACCGGGCCACCGACCTCGGCCACGTGAAGTGGCTGCAGTCGGACACGACCCCCCAGCTCCACGAGTGGAAGGTCGTCCCGTCCCCGGACAGCACCCACGTCACCTCCCACGGTGTCCGCTTCCTCCCGCTCAACGGCGGCGGCACCCTCGACATCGCCGGCAACGGGCAGGTGGTCCGCGAGACCCGCAAGCTGTTCCACGGCAACGACCTCACCGTGGGCAACGTCAAACTCCCCGACGCCCCCGGCGGCGCCGGCCCGGTGCACACCCCGGCCGGCTACCTGCCCTGGTCGGAGGGGCCGGGCAAGCTCCAGGGCCACCGCACCTTCGTCCGCGCCGACTTCCAGGCCCCGGCCGGGGTCGACGTCAACCGGATCGTGTGGCAGGACCGTTTCACCACCAACCTCCACGACGGCGACTGGTTCAGCCCGAACGCCGCCAAGAACTGGCAGGTCGCCCGCACCGGCTTCGACGACGGCACCTACGTCGACTACCGCCCGGCGCCCGCCGTCCGCCCCGACGGCGCGGCGGGCAGCGGCGACATCGGCTTCCGCCAGAACGTCCACATGAACGCGGGCGACTGGACCAGGTACGACCACAACGGCTTCGTCGTCGGCCGCTCCGACAGCTGGCCCCACCCCACCCCGGGCGGACCGGACCTGCACATCACCGCCCACGGCCCGGCCGACGGCAAGATGACCTGGGTCGACGCGAACGCCCCCCACATCAGCGGCGAACGCCTCACCGCCAACGGCCGCGGCGTCAACCGCTACGGCTGGGACCGCGAGTCCTACTGGGACTTCGGCCCGGACGGCCGACTGATCCGCGAGCACCGGCTGCTCGCCGACGGCACCACCGTCGACGGCTGGCGGGTCAGCCGCGACGCCGCCGGCGTCGAGGTCTGGCACTGGCAGAAGGTCGACCTGCACGGCAACATCAAGGAGTTCGGCACCGGTCCCGGAGACCGGATCCGCGTCTGGTACGACAGGAACGGCGTACAGCTGAACGGCTGGGAGAAGGGCGCCCGCTGGTCCGACCGGCTCACCAGCCTGCCGCGGGTGCGCATCCAGGAGATCCCGGCCAAACCCCACGCCGGCCTCTACCAGAACGCCTTCGGCGACGCGCCCTTCCGCGTCCGAGAGTTCGTACCCGACCCCGGCGGCGCCTTCAGCGCCCACACCTGGAAGGAGTTCGACACCGGCGCCGTCGTCCGCCAGAAGAAGCTGCTGGAGAACGGCACCTTCCTGGAGATCGAGACCTGGCAGAAGCACTGGCGGCAGTACGACCCGACCGGCATGCACGTCATCGCCGAACGCGCCCCTTCCGGCTACACGTACGAGATGGACACCTTCGGCCGCTGGAAGATGATCGGCCGCGAGACCAACTGGATCGACCTCGCCAACGACTACCGCGGCTACCACCGCATGCTGAAGGAGACCAACCGCTGGGAGTTCGGCCCCTCCGTGGGCGGCGAGTCCACCTACCGCCCCTACCTCACCAAGGCCGGCCAGCAGCTCCTGGTCGAGACGGGCCACGAGGCCGTCATCGACTTCGCCCTCAACCTCCTCGTGCTGGGCATCGCCGCGGCCGTCGCCCGGACCGCGTTCACCGGCGAGGACGTGCTCAAGGCCCTCTGGGGCGCGTTCATCAGCTCCGGCACCAAGGGGCTCGTCATCGGCGCCCACCAGGCCTACGGCCGCGGCACGCCCTGGCGGCTCGGCTGGGGCCACGTCGACTACGGCTTCCCCTTCCAGCGCCACCCCAGCGACGACGACTGGGCCGGCGAGTGGGCCGGCCACGACAAGGTCACCCGCTGGCGCGGCGGCACGTACGACTTCCTCGTCGGCATCGCCACCGGTGTGCTCTCCGGCTTCGTCAACGGCGCCGGCGCGGCGGCGATCTTCGGCGTCAAGAACCAGGCCGGGCAGATCGTCAAGCTCGTCGGCCGCGACGCGGCGCTCGCCGGCGCCATGAGCTCGGTCGGCGGCACCATCGGCGGCCTGAGCATCGGTGCCCTGCGCACCCTCGTCCAGCAGAACCTCGCCGGACGCGTGTACCACCGCGGCGGTGTGGTCGACATCTTCGTCTTCCCCATGGCCGGCAAGCTCATCGACAAGTCCTTCGGCGCCTTCTTCATGAGCGCCAAGGTCCGCGACTGGTTCAACCCCGGGTGGTACCTGATGCCCGGACCGGACGGCAGCAGCATCGCCGTCGACGTCCACGCCGCCGGCAACGGCACCGGCACCGCAAGCGGCAGCATCACCGCCCCCACCACCTCCCACCTCGTCCTGCCGCCGTCCGGCAGCGGCGGATGGATCGACACCGACACGCTGCCCCAGGGAGCCGGCACCCCATGACGTCCAGCACCACGCCGCCCACCACCGCGCACCCCCCGGCC
>NZ_RPRY01000170.1 GCF_003949795.1 Streptomyces sp. WAC06614 | reverse complement strand
CCTCCGAGGCCCGCCCCACCTCCGAGGCCCGGCCAGGCCGGCCCGCCCGTGCGGCCCGGCCCGCCCGTGCGGTCGTCCGGGCCGGGGTCGGGCTGGTCGTCCTGGTGGCGTCCTTGGCGGGAGCCGTTCGGCTCGGGACCGCCGACGTGGGGTGGGGCGGTCTGGCCCGGGTCCTCGGCAGCCGGACCGGGCTGGCGGTGGAGCCGCTGCCGCCCTTGCTGGACTCGCTCGTCTGGGACCTCCGGCTGCCGCGCGTGCTGATGGCCGCCCTGGTCGGCGCCTCGCTGGCCGTGTGCGGCGTCGTGCTCCAGGCCGTCACCCGTAACGCCCTGGCCGACCCCTACCTGCTCGGCGTGTCCTCGGGCGCCTCGGCCGGAGCCGTGACCGTCGTCGTCCTCGGTGTCGGCGCCGGCACCCTCGGCGTCACCGGCGGCGCGCTGGCCGGCGCCCTGCTCGCCTTCACCGCCCTGCTCCTGCTGCTGCGGCGGACCGGGCTCGACCCGGTCCGCGTCGTCCTCACCGGGGTGGTCGTCGGCCAGCTCTGCACCGCGCTGACCTCGCTGGTCCTGATGGCCTCGGCCGACGCGGACACCACCCGGGCCGTCACCCACTGGCTGCTCGGCTCGATGGCACCGGCCCGTTGGGACACCGTCGCCGTCTGCGCGGTCGTGACCCCGCTGGGCCTGGCGGCCGCCTGGCTGTGCGCGCCCTCCCTCGACGGGCTCGCGTTCGGCGCGGACACCGCCGCCTCGCTCGGTGTCGGCGTACGCCGCACCCGGCTGCTGCTCCTCGTGGTGACGGCCGCGCTGACGGCGGTGGCGGTGGCCACCGTCGGCGCCATCGGGTTCGTCGGGCTGATCGTCCCGCACGGGGCCCGGCTGCTCGTCGGCCCGCTGCACCGGGTGCTGCTGCCGTACGCGGCGCTGGCCGGCGCCGTGTTCCTGGTCTGGACGGACGCGCTCGCGCGGGTCGCCTTCGCGCCCCGCGAGGTACCCGTGGGCGTGCTCACCGCCCTGCTCGGCGTACCGCTGTTCCTCCTTGTCCTGCGCAAGCGGGGTGACCTGTGAGGATCACCGCCGAAGGGCTGACCTGGTCGGTGGCCGGCACCCCGGTCGTCCGCGGGGTCGGTGTGGACGTCGCGCCCGGCGAGACCGTCGGGCTGCTCGGCCCCAACGGCTCGGGCAAGTCCTCCCTGCTGCGCTGCCTGGCCGGACTGCGGACCCCCGACGCGGGCACGGTCCGCTACGACGGGGTGTCCGTGCGCGGCTGGAGCCCGCGCCGGATCGCCCGCACGGTCGCCTACGTCGAGCAGGACGCGGGCACGGACAGCGACCTGCGGGTCGCCGACGTGGTGGGCCTGGGCCGGACCCCGTTCCGGGACCGCTGGCGCGGGCCGGACGCCGCCGACCGGGCGGCGGTGGCCGCCGCCCTGGAGCACGTAGGACTCACCGCGCACGCCCGCCGCCCGTGGCGGGCCCTGTCGGGCGGGGAGCGGCAGCGGGCGCATATCGCCCGGGCGCTCGCCCAGCAACCGCAGGCGCTGCTGCTGGACGAACCCACCAACCACCTCGACATCAAGCACCGGTTGGCGCTGATGGAGCTGCTGTCCGGCACCGGCCGGACGGTCCTCGTCGCGCTGCACGACCTGTCGCTCGCCGCGCGCTACTGCGACCGGCTGCTGCTCCTGCACCACGGCCGCCTGATCGCCGCCGGACCGCCCGCCGACGTCCTGACGGCGGCGCGGCTCGCCGAGGTCTTCGAGGTCGACGCCGAACTGGCCACCGACGCCTGGGGACACCCCTGCGTCGGGTACCGCGGACCGCTCGGCGCCCCCGCCGCGGCGCCCCGCACCACCCTGTGAAAGAAGGAACGACATGACCCGTACGATCCCCGACGTATCCGCCGCCCCGGCTGCCCCGGCCGCACCCGCCGCCCTGGACGGGCTGATCGAGGCCGTCCTCGCCGGCGAACACGGCCCGCCGCCCGCCGACCTGGTCGCGACCAGCGTGTTCTGGATCCACCACGGCACCCGGCTGGCCGGCGGCGACACCACCTACCTCAACCAGTACGTCCTGGTCCGCCTCGGCGGCTCCTTCGGCGGCTGTGCCTTCGAGGCCGGCGAGCTGGACCCGGCGATCTGCCGCACGTCCTCCGGCGCCCCCCTCGACGTCCTGCTGCGCCGAGGCCCGCGCCCCCTGCGGACCGCGGCACTGGACGCCTACCTCGCCGAGGCCCGCCCGCACCGCGCGGCCGCCGCGGCCGGCGAGGCCGAGGCGGTCCGCCTGCCCGCGGGCACCCCGGAGGTACGGGCGCGGGCCCGGGACGCGGCGATCGCCGGACTGCTGGACATCGAGGAGGGTGCCACGGTCGGCCTCATCGGCGTGGTGAACCCGCTGGTCGCGGCCATCCGCGCACGCGGGGGCCGGCCGCTGCCCTGCGACTTCAACCTCAGGACCACCCAGTGGGGCGACCCCGTCACCGACGACATGCACCAGGTGCTGGAGCGCGCCGACGCGGTCGTCGCCACCGGAATGACCCTGAGCAACGGCTCGTTCGACACGATCCTGGAACGCTGCCGCGCGCGGGGCGTCCCGCTGGTCGTCTACGCGCAGAGCGGGAGCGCCGTCGCCCGCGCCTTCCTCGGCTCGGGCGTGACGGCCCTGTCCGCGGAGCCGTTCCCCTTCTCGCAGTTCAGCGCCGAGGACACGGTGCTGTACCGCTACCGGGCGGTGAGCCGGGCGTGATCCCCACCGGCATCGGGCACGCCCCCTGCCACCACGGCGAGCTCCTCCAGGGCGTCTTCCTCGACGATGACGGTCGCCCCTGCCCGGGCCTGGTCACCCTGCCCATGGCCGGGCCCGGCAGCACCGCCCGGTTCGTCCGCCGCCCCGGCACACCGCCCGAGGCGCTCACCGTCGTGCCGGCCGGACGGACGAAGGCCGCCCGGGCCGCGGTCCTGGCAGTCGTGGAGTGCGCCGCGCGGACCGGACGGCCTGCCGAGGGCGGGGAGTTGCGGCTCACCGGGGACATTCCGGTCGGGCTGGGCATGGGCAGCTCCACCAGCGACGTCATCGCCACCGTACGCGCGGTCGCCGGCGCGTACGGGGTCCGGCTGGACGCCGGCACGGTCTCCCGGCTGGCCGTACGCGCCGAACGCGCCTGCGACCCGCTGATGCTGGACGACGGCCGCCCGGTGCTGTTCGCCCAGCGCGCGGGCCGGGTCCTCGAAGTCCTCGGCCCGGCCCTGCCCCCGCTGGTCGTGGTCGGCTGCACCCTCGGCGGAGGCGCACCCGTGGACACCCTGGCCCTCCCCACGGCCGAGGCGGACGAGGGCGACGTGCGGGCCGGGGAGCGGCTGCGGCGGATGCTGCGCCGGGCCGTCGCCACCGGCGACGCACGGCTTCTCGGCGAGGTCGCCACCGCCAGCGCCTGGCGCGGCCAACGGGTGCTCCAGCACCCGGAGTTCGATGCGCTGACCGGCCTCGCCCGCCGGACCGGGGCGGTGGGCGTGCAGATCGCGCACAGCGGAGCGGTGGCGGGCGTGCTGTTCGATCCAGCCGCCCCGGGCCTGCGCCACCGCGTCCGCGGGTGTCTGCGCGCGCTGGACGCGTACGGCATCCCGGCCACCCGGACGTTCACTACCTTCCCCACCGGCACCACGACCGAGGAGTTCGCCCCCCATGGACCAGCACATCGCCGAGTCGATCGGCCGGCCCGACCTGATACGCCTCGACGACCGGCTCGTCTGCCTGCGCTTCGAGACGATGAAGGTGGTCTCCGCCGACGCGGCGGTACGCCACCTGCTTCGGACCGGAGCCGTGCGGCGCGGTGACACCCTGCTGGACAGCTCCAGCGGCATCTACGCCTACGCCCTCGCCCTGGCCTGCCACCGCTACGGCATGCGCTGCCACATCGTCGGCTCCGCCACCGTGGACCGCACGCTGCGCACCCAACTCGACGTCCTGGGCGTGACGCTGGAGCAGATGGAGCCGTGCAACGACCTCAAGCTCGACCAGAAACGGCGGGTCGAGCGCATCCACGAGATCCTCGCCGAGCACCCCGAATACCACTGGATGCGGCAGTACCACGACGACATCCACTACCTCGGCTACCGCGCCGTGGCCGACCGCGTCCGGGCGGCGACGGCCGGGGCCGCCGGGCTCACCGTCGTCGGCGGGGTCGGCTCGGGCGCGTCCACCGGGGCGCTCGCCCGCTACCTGCGCGCGGCCGGCACACCGGGGGCTGCCGGCCCGGCGGACGTCGAGCTCGTCGGGGTCCAGCCCTTCGGCAGCGTGACCTTCGGTGCCGGGCACCTCGCCGACCCCGAGATCATCATCGCCGGGATCGGCAGTTCCATCCCGTTCGGGAACGTCTCCCACGAGCTGTACGACGTCCTGCACTGGATCTCGTTCGACGCCGCGCTCGCCGGGAGCGTCGACCTGCTGCGCCGGCACGCGGTGTTCGCCGGGCTGTCGACGGGGGCCGGCTATCTCGCCGCCCGGCACGAGCGGGACCGTACGCCGCACCGGACGGTCCTCTTCGTCGCCGCGGACACCGGACACCGCTACGTCGACACCGTCCACGCCCGCCACCGGCAGGCCGCGGCGCTCGCCGACCTGTCCCCGCACGAGATCACCGACCGGAGCCGGCTCGCGCTGCCCTGGTCCCGGATGCGATGGAACCGTGACCCGTTCAGGAACCGAAGCCAGGGAGGGGCCGGGGGGCCGCATCCGGCCAGTCGTGTCGCGAAGTCTTGACGACAGCGCGGCCGTTCAGTTGACTCACGCCCTGTCCTGTCCCGTGGTATAGACCTGGGAGGCACTTCGTGGGAACAGCACGTCTCGCACCGGCCCGGCGCCGGTGCAGAACCGCCCTTCTGGCAACGGCCGGTGTGTTGGCCGGACTGCTGCCGCTCGCCACGGCCACGGCCACGACCGCCGCCGGGGAGCCCCCGCCCCCGACGGCGGTCGACCGGTTCGAGGGCGAGGTCCCCTTCGCGGGCCCGCCCGCCGACGGCCTGTTCACCTGGGGCAGCGACGGCGACGACCAGCCCCGGCTGGAACTGCGGGACCGGGCCGACGCCCCCGAGGGCGCCAAGGTGCTGCACGGCACCTACGACATCAGCGGCTGGGGCGGGTTCAGCCACGACTTCGCCTTCGACCGGCCGCCGCAGGACTGGAGCGGCCGGCGCGGCATCCGGTTCTGGTGGTACGGGCAGAACACCGCTCCGCTGCCGCCCGGTTCGGGCCCGCGCGTCCACTTCGAGATCAAGGACGGCGGGGCCCACGGCGAGGCGTCGGAGCTGTGGACCACCTCCTTCACCGACGACTGGCAGGGCTGGCACCTGGTCGAGATCCCGTTCTCGCGGTTCGAGTACCGCACCGACTACCAGCCGGTCGGCGGCATCGACCAGGTGCTCGGGCTGACGCAGATGTGGGGGTACGCCTTCACCTTCCCGGTGGGCCGTCCCGGCACGTTCATGGTCGACGCGGTGGAGGTCTACGGGGCCGCCGACCCGGCCGCGCAGACCAAGGTCGTCACCGACACGACCGTTCACCCTGTGAAGGAGGGCGGCTCCGCCGAGATCCGCCTGTCCGTGGCCACGACCGGCTCCGTCCCGCTGGCCGAGCCGGTGACCGTCGAATACACCACCGGCGGCGGGACGGCCACCCCCGGAGCCGACTTCCGTCCGGAGACCGGCACCCTCACCTTCCCGGCGGGCACCCCCTCCGGCGCCGCTCGCACGATCACCGTCGCGACCACCGCGGACCGTGACGGCGAGACCGCCGAGACGGTACCGGTGAAGCTGACCGTGACCGGCGCCCGGCCGCCCGCCGAGGACCCGCTCGTGGTCATCGACGCGCACGGACTGCCGTACCTGGACCCGAGGTTGCCCGTCCAGCGGCGGGTCGCGGACCTGCTGGGCCGGATGACCCCGCAGGAGAAGGCCGGGCAGATGACCCAGGCCGAACGCAACGCGCTCAAGGCCCCCGCCGACATCGCCGGCTACGGGCTGGGCTCGCTGCTCTCCGGCGGCGGCTCGGTACCCACCCCCAACACCCCGGCGGCGTGGGCGGACATGGTCGACGGCTACCAACTGCGCACCCGTGCCGCGCGGTTGCAGATCCCGCTGATCTACGGCGTGGACGGCGTGCACGGCCACAACAACCTGGTCGGCTCCACGATCATGCCGCACAACATCGGCCTGGGCGCGTCGCGCGACCCGAAGCTGGCCGAGCGGACCGGTGCCGTGACCGCCGCCGAGGTCCGGGCGACCGGCGTCCCGTGGGACTTCTCGCCCTGTCTGTGCGTGACCCGCGACGAACGCTGGGGCCGCTCCTACGAGTCGTTCGGCGAGGACCCCGCCCTGGTCGGCGCCATGGAGACGGTGATCCGCGGCATGCAGGGCGCGCCCGACGGCCGCGACCTGGACCGCCCCGACAAGGTGTTGGCCACCGCCAAGCACTACGTGGGCGACGGCGGCACGGCGTACGGCTCGTCGACCACCGGCTCGTACACCATCGACCAGGGGATCACCCGGGTCACCCGCCAGGAGCTGGAGGCGGTGCACCTGGCGCCGTTCCGGGAGGCGGTCAGGCGCGGGGTGGGCACGGTCATGCCCTCGTACTCCTCGGTCGACCACCCCGGTGACGACGCCGGGCCGGTGAAGATGCACGCCAACGCCGAACTGATCAACGGCGTGCTGAAGGGCCGGATGGGCTTCAAGGGCTTCGTCATCAGCGACTGGCAGGCCATCGACCAGATCCCCGGCGACTACGCGAGCGACGTACGGACCTCGATCAACGCGGGACTCGACATGATCATGGTGCCGACCGCGTACCAGGAGTTCCACCGCACGCTGCTCGACGAGGCCGCGGCGGGGCGGATCCCGGCGGCCCGGATCGACGACGCCGTCTCCCGGATCCTGGAGCAGAAGTTCCGGCTCGGCCTGTTCGAGAAGCCGTACGCCGACCGGTCCGGCATCGCCGGCGTCGGCTCGGCCGAGCACCGGGCGGTCGCCCGGGAGGCGGCCGCGGCCTCGCAGGTCCTGCTGAAGAACGAGGGCGGGCTGCTGCCGCTGAAGCGCGAGCAGAAGGTGTACGTCGCCGGCTCGAACGCCGACGACCTGGGCAACCAGACCGGCGGCTGGACCGTGACCTGGCAGGGCTCGTCGGGCCGGACCACCCAGGGCACGACCGTCCTGGAGGGCCTGCGCAAGGCTGCCGCCTCGCCGGACGCGGTCACGTACTCCAAGGACGCGTCCGCCCCGACCACCGGGTACGACGTGGGCGTGGTCGTGGTCGGCGAGACCCCGTACGCGGAGGGTGTCGGCGACGTCGGCAACGGCCACGACCTGGAGCTGTCCGAGGCCGACAAGGCGGCCGTCGACCGGGTGTGCGCGGCGATGCGCTGTGCGGTGCTGGTGGTGTCGGGACGGCCGCAGCTGATCGGCGACCGGCTGGACCGGATGACCGCCCTGGTGGCGTCCTGGCTGCCGGGCACCGAGGGCGACGGGGTCGCGGACGTGCTGTACGGCAGGCGGGCGTTCACCGGCCGGCTGCCGGTGAGCTGGCCGAGGTCGCAGGCCCAGCTCCCGCTGAACGTCGGGGACGCGGTGTACGACCCGCAGTTCCCGTTCGGCTGGGGCCTGACCACGCAGGGCCCGGCCCCGCAGGGCGGCGAAGCGGCCCTGCGGGCGCTGGCGGTGGCCGCGGCGGCGGTGGAGCGGACCTCCGGGGCCGACTCGGACGCGGGACGGGCGGTCGCGGACCGGGCGCGGGCCATCGCCGCGCAGCGGATCGGGGGCCGGTTCACCCAGGCCACGGCCAAGCCCTTCGCGGACGCCGACCACCTGTTGCTGACCGGTGACCTGACCGGAGCGGTGGCGCAGCTGACGGCCGCCTTCCGGGCGGCCGCGCCACCCCGGCCGTAACCCCGGGCCCGGAGGGTCGAAAGTCGCCGCGATGGCCGAGAACGTCCGGTCGGTGCCGGGTATGCCGCCTCGCATATGCGCGGCCATACGTCAGGTGCACGCCAAAAGCGTGTGCGGGTCTCGTGGTGCAGGCCATTTCCGGCCCACGCACCCCGCACGGCCCGTACGCTGCTGCGTACGCTCCGTGATCTTCCTTCACGAGTCCTTCGCATCACCTTCACGGGGCGAACACTTCCGGCCGATCCGCGATCGCGCCCTTCACCGCGGGGCAGACGCCGTTCCGCGGTCCTGCCTAGCCTCCCGGCCATGAGATCACCTCTGACGGGCCGTCTCGGCCTCGCCGCCGCCCTCGCCTTCGTCCTCGCGCTCTTCGGCTTCGCCCCCGCCGCGAGCGCCGACCCCGCGCCGGCCGCGCTGACGTTCAGCACCAGCAGCGCCACCACCACACCCGGTGGCTCGGTGAACCTCTCGATGACGATCACGAACAACAAGACGTATGACATCTGGTTCATCTACCAGACCATCAACCCCACCTGGCTCACCACCCAGCGCCCCGACCTGAAGTACAGCTTCTCCGGGTGCAGCCTCGCCACCGCCTCCGGCAGCACCCCGTGTTCCGGTACCGGCCCCTCCGACCTCGGCGGCAACTACGGCGCCACCATCCCGCCCGGCCAGAGCCGCACCGTCACGCTGACCCTGCAGGTCGCCGCCGACTCCGGCTGCAACGGCAACATCGGCTTCTACAGCTACTACTACGCCGAGTTCAGCGACAGCACGAACACCTCCGGCGGCCCGGTGTTCACCCCGGAGACGCGCGTCCTCTGCGCCTGAAACACCCCGCTCCGTCCACCACGACGACGGGTGGCCTGAAATCGCCATCGGCGAGGCGCCCCGCGTGGTCTCTACGACTGGAAACGTGCCCCGGCTGACCGGACGGTCGGCCGGGGCCCCACGCAGGGCCCGGACCAGCGCGCCATGCCCCCCGCGCGCCTCCGGGCCCCTGTGTGTTCATATGGCTGAACCCGTCTCGTAGTGCAACTGCGCTCCGTCTGATGCCGGTTGTGCGCCTCCTGTGCGCCTGTTGTTTTGCGCCGGGTTTCGCGAGATCCCCACAAACGCTACACACAGACACCACCATGTGACGCGACGGATGCGTCGACGACTGGCTTCTGAGGGGGGCGCCGGCGTCGCGCAAGGGGGAGGCGTCGCTCCATGCGGAGCCGTGTTCTCCCCCGCCTGGGAGGGGACTTCACCGCATGAAGCGGACCATACGCACCGCCGTACTCACGGCGGGCGCGCTCATCGCCGCACTCGGCCTGCCCGCCGGAGCGGCGCACGCCGACGACCCGGCAGCCCGGGTCGACCTACGGGTCCTGGTCGTCAGCGACGGCGGCCCGTCGACCGCGGCCATCGCCGCCGAACTGGACTCGGCCGGCACGCCGTACACCGAGATCGACCTCACCAAGAGCGGACGTCCCACCATCGACGCCGCCTTCCTCGCCGACACCGTCGACGGCCGGCCCCGCGCCAAGTACCAGGCCGTGGTCCTGCCCAACGACAACCCGTTCCCGGCAGGATCGGCCGAGATGACGGCCCTGGCCTCCTACGAGCGGACGTACGGCATCCCGCAGGTCGACGCGTACACGTGGGCCCGGCCCGCGGTCGGCCTGCAGTACTTCGCCGCCGGCGGCTACGGCGGCAGCCTCGACGGGGTGCAGGCCGGGGTGACCGCCGCCGGCCGTGGCGGACCGTTCGGCTACCTCGACGGCGCCGTTCCGTTCGAGGACAACTCACCCAGTGTCGGTGAGAGTTACGCCTACCTCGCCCAACCCGCGCCCGGCGCGGACTTCACCACGTACGTCGACGCGCCCATCCCCGGCACACCCCGCCGCGGGGCCCTGGTCGGCGAGTACCGGCACGACGGCCGGCGCGAACTCGTCGTCACCTTCGTCTACAACCGCTACCAGCAGCAGTTCCGGCTGCTCGCCCGCGGCATCGTCGAATGGATGACCGGCGGCGTGCACCTCGGCGCCTCCCGGAACTACTTCGCCGTCCACGTCGACGACGTGTTCGCCGCCGACGACCGCTGGGACACCCAGCTCAACTGCACGCCCGGCGACGTGGACTGCGCGGGCGGCGGCGGCACCCCGAACCCGATCCGGATGACGGCCGCCGACGCCGACCACGCGATCGAGTGGCAGAACCGCCGCGGCTTCACCTTCGACATGGCCTACAACGGCGCCGGCAGCCTCGACCAGCGCGAGGACCATGAGGGGGTCGATCAGCTCGCCGACAAGCTCCTCGCCGAACGCAACCGCTTCCGCTGGATCAACCACACCTACACGCACGCCTACCTCGGCTGCGAGCAGGACACCAGCGTGGTCCCGTGGCGCTGCGCCACCACCCTGCTCGGCACCGTCAAGTGGGTCGGCCGGACCGCGATCAGCGACGAGATCGCCCTCAACCGCGTCTGGGGTCAGAGCTCCGGACTCCCGCTGCAGAACGATGAGTTGGTCACCGGAGAGCACTCCGGCATGGCGATCCTGCCGCAACAGCCGCAGGACAACCCCAACCTGGCCCTCGCGGTCGGTGACAACGGCGTCGCCTGGCTCGCCTCGGACAACTCCCGCGACCCCGAACAGCGGCGCATCGGACCGGCGTCCACCGTCGCCCGCTACCCGATGAACATCTTCTACAACGCGGGCCGCGTCACCGAGCAGGTCGACGAGTACAACTGGATCTACACCCGCCGGTCCCAGGGCGGCAGTGGCATCTGCGAGGACCACGCCGACACCACCACCTGTCTGCCCGCGCCCCTCGACACCACGACCGGGTACGCCGGCCAGATCGTGCCGCAGGAGATCCGCACCGCCCTCGGCCACGTCCTCGGCAACGATCCGAAGCCGCACTTCATCCACCAGTCCAACCTCGCCGAGGAGCGCATCGCCTACCCGGTGCTCGACGGGGTCCTGGACGCCTACGGGGCCTTCTTCGCGGACAACACCCCCGTGGTGAACCTCCGGATGAAGGACATCGGCAGCGAACTCCAGCGCCGCGCCGCCTGGAAGAACGCGGTCAAGGCCGGCCAGGTCACCGCGTACCGCATCGGGGACACCGTCACCGTGACGGCGCCCAGCGGGGTCTCGGTCACCGCCTCGCTGCCCGAGGGCAGCCGGATCGGCGCCGCCGCCTTCGGCAGCCCGTACGCCGGCCGGGTCTCCGGCTGGACGCCCTCGGCCGGCACGCCGGTGAGCTTCACCCTGCCGTCCGCCGCGGCCGCCCCGGCCCGGGCCCTCACCGGCTCGGCCACGACCGGCACGCCCGCCACCGGCCCCGCGCCGGCAGCGGCCCCGGTCCCGGCCCCGGCCCCGCGCACGTACGTGCCCGCGGCCGTGCGGGAGCGCAGCTCCGACGCCCTGCGGGGCTGACCGGCGCAGGCGAGTTCCCGGCCGCCCCGCGAGGGCGGCCGGGACGGCCGGGCCGAGCGAACCTGACCGACCACCCCCACCTCCCGGCCGTGGAGCACACCGATGCACGTTCACCACGGCACGCGCCGCCCCGCGGCGACGCGTGTCACCCTGCTGACCGAAGGCACCTACCCGCACAGTCACGGCGGGGTCAGCGTCTGGTGCGACCAGCTCGTCCAGGGCATGCCCGACCTCGACTTCGACGTCATCGCCGTCACCGGCACCGGCCGCGAGGCCCTCGCCTGGGACCTGCCCGGCCACGTCGTCGGCGTCCGCTCGGTCCCCATGTGGGGCGCCCCGCCCGAGGGCAGGGCGCCGCGCGGCCGCGCCCTGCGCGAACTGGCCGAAGCCTACGAACGGTTCCTCACCGCCCTGCTCGACCCGTGCGCCGAGGCCGGGTTCGCCCCGGCCCTCTACGCCATGGCACGGGCCGCCGCGGACGGTGAGCTCAGCCCCTACCTGCGCGGCGACCACGCGATCACCGTCCTGGCCTCCGTCTGGAACCGGCCGGGGCTGGCCGTCCGCGAGGCCCGGCCGACGCTGCGCGACGCCCTGACCGCCACCTCCCTGCTGGAGCACGCCCTGCGCCCGCTCGCCACACCGCCCCCGCAGCAGGGCGTGGCCCACGCCGTCAGCGGCGGCGTCGCCGTGCTGCCGGGCTTGGCCGGGCTGGAACAGCACGGCGTCCCGCTGCTCCTCACCGAGCACGGCGTCTACCTGCGCGAGCGCTACCTCGGCTACCGCACCGCCCCGTACCGCTGGCCGGTCAAGGCGGTCGTACTCGGCTTCTTCCGGTTGCTGGCCGAGGAGAGCTACCGCCGGGCCGCCCTCATCACTCCCGGCAACCGCTACAACCGGCTCTGGGAGGAACAGGGCGGCGCCGACCCCGAGTCGATCCGCACCGTCTACAACGGCGTCGACCCGGCCGCCTTCCCGCCGGCCGGACCCGAACCCGACGCCCCCACCCTCAGCTGGGCCGGCCGGGTCGACCCCATCAAGGACCTGGAGACCCTCATACGCGCCTTCGACCTGGTCAGACGCGAAGTGCCGGAGGCACGCCTGCGCCTGTTCGGCGGCACGCCGCGCGGCGGCGAGGCCTACCGGGAACGGTGCGAGGCGCTGGCCGCGGAGCTCGGTCACGCGGACGCCGTCGTGTTCGAGGGCCGCGTGGACGACATCAAGGACGCCTACGCGGCGGGCAACGTGGTGATGCTGTCCAGCATCAGCGAAGGCTTCCCCTTCACCCTCATCGAGGCCATGTCCTGCGGCCGCGCCACCGTCTCCACCGACGTGGGCGGCGTACGCGAGGCCGTCGGCGAGGCCGGCCTCGTCGTGCCGCCGCGCGACCCGGTGGCCATGGCCGCCGCCGCGGTGGAACTCCTGGCCGACGCCCCGCGCCGGGCCGCCATGGGGGAGGCCGCCCGCCTCCGGGTGATCGAACAGTTCACCCTCCGCCAGACCATCGACACCTTCCGCTCCATCTACCTGGACCTCCCCACCTTGGCCCGCACCCGCACCGAGACCGCCCACGCGGCAGCGGCGACGGCCCAGGCCGCCGTCGCCGCGGCCCCCCTCGCGGCGGCCCCCGTCGTCGCCCCGGCCGAGCCCGGTGCGGCGCCGTCCCCGGCGGCCGCGCTGTCCCCGGCGGCCGCGCTGTCCCCGGCGGCCGCGCGAGCCGCGCGAGCCGCGCGGGCGGCGCGGGCCGTGCCCGCCGGCCCGGCCGCCCCCGCCCCGGCGGCGGCCGCCGCCGGACGCGGGAGCGGCGAGCCGGCGCGGCGGCACGTGCCCTCCTGGGCCCTGGCCGACGAGGCGCAGGACCCCGAGGCCGTCCCCGCCGTCCCGGCGGCGGCCGCGACCGGTGCGCACCGTGCCGGTCCCGCGAGCGGGAGCCTCGCCGGATGAGCGGGCCCATGGACCTCGAACCCCGCAGCGGCCAGGAAGACACCCTGATGCTGCGACTGGCCGTGCCCAAGCGGCCGGTCCGTACCCCGCTCGGTGACGCCGCCACGCTCATGCTCCGGCTGCCCGACCCGGGCGCCCTCGGGCTGCGGCTGCCCGGACCCGCCCGCGACGAGGAGGCGGTCAACCACCTCGCCGCCGAGATGGCCGACCGCATCGGCTCCGCCGTGCACCCGTACGAGGTGGCCGCCCTGCTGGAGGCCGACGGCCTGTCCGCCGACACCATCCGGCAGCGCTACGGCCACCCCGACCTGTTCTCCCTCGCCGCCGCCCTCTACGAGCGGGTGCCCCGGGTCTTCCCCGAGCCGCCCCGGGCCCCCGATCCCTGGCGGCCCGACACCCTGCGCTGCCTGCTGCGCGGCGTCCTGTTCGCCCTGCCCGCCCTCGCCTACCCGCTCCTCGCCCCGCTCTGGCACCCCGGCCGCCAGGCCGTGGCGCTCGTCGTCGCGGGCATCCTCTCCTGGGCCTGGGGCCAGGCCCTCGGCCACCGCGCCTACCTGTGGATGGCGGTCGGCCGCCGCGAGGCCTGCCGTACGCTGCTGCGCGGCGCCCCGCTCGGTGCCGCCCTGGCCACCGCGGCCGCCGCGGTCCCCGCCCAGGGCTCCGCGCTCACCTGGGGGGCGGCGGCGCAGTCGCTGTACCTCGGGGCCGCCGGCGTCCTGCTGGTCCTCGGCCGGGAACTGCTGCTGCTCGCCGCCCTGTCCCCGGTCGTCGCGGGCGCCGCCCTGCTGCCCTGGTGGGACCCGGGCCCCGTGCTGCGCGCCGGACTGCCCGCGCTCGCCCTGGCCGGCACGGTCGCCGCCGCCGGCTGGGCCCTGCGCGACGGGTTCGGCACCCCGGCCGCGGCCGGTGACGCCGCCGCCGGGCCGCCGCTGCTGCGCTCGCTGCCGTACGGGCTCTTCGGCCTGGCCGCCGGCCTGCTGGTCCTCCAGGAGGGGGTCCGCGAGCCCTACGCGGTGATCGTGCTGACCGTGAGCATGGGCCCCGCCGAGTGGCTGCTCTACCGCTACCGGGGCCTGTCCGCGGCCGCGCTCGCCGCGTCCACGAGCCCGGCCGGCTTCCTGCTCCGCTCGACCGGGGTGCTCGCCCTGTGCCTGCTCGCCTACACCGCCCCGCTGGTGCCCGCCGCCCTGCTGACCGGCGCCGCCCCCGCCACGCTGCCCCTGCTCGCGGCCGCGCTGTGGACCGCGCTGCTGCTCCAAGCCTTCGGAGCGGCCTGGCCGCCGGCCCTGATCTGCTTGGCCGCGGCAGGTACCGCCGGCGCGGTCACCCTGTTCGCCAGGACCCCGCAGCCGTCCGTCCTGCCGCTGTGCAGCGGCATCGCCGCGCTGTGTCTGACCGGGTGCGTCCTGAGGCTCCTCGGCCGCCCCGCCCCGCACGCCTGACCGCCCGGCCGGACCGGCCCACCCGCCGGCCGGCCACCGCGCGGCCCACCCACGGCCGCGCCGCGCACCGCACGTACGACGTGCCCCGCACCACACCGCTCACCCCACCTGCACGCCCACCGAAGGGACCGGTCGCATGACCTCCGCACCGCTCGCCGCCGTCACCGGAGCCGAGGGCTTCATCGGCTCGCACCTGACCGAGGCCCTCGTGGCCCGCGGCTTCCGGGTCCGCGCCATGGCCCAGTACAACTCCTTCTCCTCCTACGGCTGGCTGGAGACCCTCGCCCCCGACGTCCTGGACCAGGTGGAGATCGTCCTCGGCGACGTCCGCGACCCCGGGTCGGTCCGCGGCCTGCTCGACGGCGCCGACTGCGCCTATCACCTGGCCGCCCTCATCGCGATCCCGTACTCCTACCGGGCCCCGCACAGCTACGTGGACACCAATGTCACCGGCACCCTCAACGTGCTCGAAGCGGTCCGCTCCCTCGGTACCCCGCGCCTGGTGCACACCTCCACCAGCGAGACGTACGGCACCGCGCAGACCGTCCCGATCACCGAGGACCACCCCATCAACACCCAGTCCCCGTACGCCGCTTCGAAGGCCGGCGGCGACCGGCTCGCCGACAGCTACCACGCCAGCTTCGGCACCCCCGTCGTCACCCTCCGCCCCTTCAACACCTTCGGCCCGCGCCAGTCGATGCGCGCGGTCATCCCCACCGTCATCGGCCAGGTGGCCGCCGGGGAGCGGGTGATCACCCTCGGCGACCTGCGGCCCACCCGGGACTTCAGTTACGTCAAGGACACCGC
>NZ_RPRY01000169.1 GCF_003949795.1 Streptomyces sp. WAC06614 | reverse complement strand
CCGCGAGCACCGGCGCGGACGCCCGCGGGGCCATGGGCGCGCGCGCCGGCCGCTCCGGCCCCGGCCCCCGCTCCGATGACCCCGCGGGCGTCCGCGCCGGTGCTCGCGGAGACCGGTGCCGGACAGCCGGCCGCGGCGGCCGTGCTCGCCTCGGCGCTGATCCTCGGCGGCGCCGTCCTGTACCGGCGGTCCCGGATCGCCTGACCGCCGGTTCTGATCATCGGTTCGGAAGAAATATCGGCCGGAGAATCCCACCGCGGGTTCTCCGGCCGACGTTCGAAAAGAACGGGCCACAGGGTTTCCGCATCCGCCTGGAATCGTTACCCAGGTCGAAAGCGGCGCGTCGGTCGCCGCTGGAAAAGGAATGCGAAATGAAGTACACGAAGGTCGCCGCCGTCGTCGCCGGATCCATGGCCGCCCTCGGCGCCGCCGCTCCCGCCTTCGCCGCCCCGGCACCCGCGATGCCCCCGATGAGCCTGACGGGGGGTGTCACCGAGACGCTCAACGCGGCCGCTCCGGTCACCGCCAACCTGCCGCAGACCGTGGGCAACGGCCTGGCCGAGCAGGGCGACACCCTCGGCAAGGCCGTGGGCGCCGTCCAGGACGTCAACAAGGTCAAGAACGACGCCCCCGGCAAGGTGCTCAACACGGCCAACGTCGCCGGCAAGGTCGCCCCGATGCTGGGCGGCGTGCACCTCAACGGTGGAAACGGCGGCAACGGCTGAGCCCCCGCGACACGACTGTGGGCGCCACCGGCGAGGCCGGGGCGCCCACAGTCGTACGTGGCGCTGGTGACGAACGTCAGTCGTTGATGCAGACGTTGCCGAACGCGGGGTTCAGCGCGCCGACCAGGTTGACCGAGTTGCCGCAGACGTTGATCGGGATGTGCACCGGAACCTGCGCGAGGTTGCCGGAGAGGACACCCGGGGAGCCCACGGCCGCACCCTCGGCCGAGGAGTCGGCGACAGCGGCACCAGCGGCACCGGCGACGGCGAGACCAGCGCCGGCGAGCGCTACGGCGGCCTTCTTGGCAGTGTTCATGGGTAGTGCACCTTCTGCTCGATGTACTGCCCCGATCCGGGGCTCACGACCCCGACCGGGGTCCACACCGAACGAAACGCCCCAGTCTGCCAAGACGACACGGTTCCGCGCACGATCCGACCTGTTCGGCCCATTAGTGCGACGACCCGGTCAGGATTTACGGAGTGGAACGTCCGGTACGTCGGGGATGTCGGGGATCTCGGGGATGGGGACCTCGGGGACGATCTCCGACGGGGTGGCCGGCAGCTGCGGCGGGGTCAGCGGGGGCAGCTGCGGGAGCTGGACGCCCGGGATCTGCGGGAGGTTCACGCCGGGGATGTTGAGGTCCGGCAGCTTGATCTCGGGCAGGGTGATCGACGGGATCTTGATGTCGGGCAGCGAGATCCCCGGCGGGAGGAGGCCCTTGATGGCCTCCAGGATGCCGTTGACCAGGTCGTCGATCGGCCCGGCGGCGGCCGCGGCCCGCTGTTCGGCGGCCGGGCGCTCCCCGGTCTCGGCGCTCGCGGGGCCGGCCGCGCCGAAGAGTATGGCGGCGGTGAGGGCCGACGGGACAAGGACGCGAGACGCCTTGGTGCGGTGCATGGGGGTTCCTTCGGGTCGCACGGGACGGCGGACCACAGCGATCCGCTTCCTTACCCACCGTGCGAACACCTTCTACGGTCCGCAACCGGAGCCGCGGCGGCTCCGGGCTGCGTACGGGCTTCGCGCACGCGTCCGGGAGCGACTCACCCGGGGCGGGGAAAACCCGCGCCGGGACGGGCCGTTCGAGTGAAGGGGCGGAACCTCCCTTCCGCACGTCCCGTTGACCAGGGCGCTCCCTTCAGCGGGCACTCGTGCGACAAAAGGACCAAAATGCTCAAGAAGATCATGGCCACCGCCGCAGCCACCGCCGCCGTGGTCGGTGCGGGCGCCGCTGTGGCCGCCCCGGCGATGGCCATCGGCAACGACAACGGGATCAACACCGTCAACGGCAACGGTGCCCAGCAGATCTACGGCAACCAGAAGACCGTCGGCCCGATGAGCCCGCAGCTCTCGCTGGTCCAGGGCACCGCCAACAAGCCCTGCATCGGCCTGCCGGCGAAGGTCAACGCGCAGTCGCTGGTCGCGCTCATCGCCAACGTCGGCGTCCAGGACATCAACGTCCTGTCCAACCCGATGAACCAGCAGTGCACCGAGAACTCGACCCAGGCCAAGGGCGACGAGCCGCTCTCGCACATCCTCAGCAACATCCCGGTGCTGTCCGGCAACCTGTCCAACGGCAGCTGATCCAGCTCCCCCACCCTTCGCGCCCCAGGCGCCCGTGGAGCGACATGGACGAGGGCCCCGGCAGCAGCCTGCTGCCGGGGCCCTCGGCCGTGCGGCCCGGGGGCCGGCCGGTCAGCCCGTCCAGAAGTCCCACCACCGGGTCAGGATCAGCATGCCGATCACCCCGGTGTGCAGGACGGGCGGCACCCAGGCGAACTCGCCGAGGAACGCGCGCAGTCCGGCCGGGGCGGGCAGCACTCCCGTGCGGACGGTGTGCGCGGTGACCGCCCAGAACATCACCAGCGTCGCCACCCAGGCCAGACAGCACCACAGGCACAGCGCGTTGATCTCGTAGAGCGACTGGACCATCAGCCAGGTGCAGAAGCCCACCCCGAAGAACATGCCGGCGTTCAGGCCGCCCCAGAACCAGCCGCGGTAGCGGGCGCCGGCCAGGATCCCGGCGCCGACGCAGACGACGACCCCGTACGCCACCAGACCCAGCATGGGGTTGGGGAAGCCGAAGGCGGCCGCCTGTTCGCTCTTCATGACGCTGCCGCAGGAGACGACCGGGTTGAGGCTGCAGGCCGGCCGGAAGTCGGGGTCCTCCAGGAGGAGGAACTTGTCGAGCGTGATCACCCACGAGGCGAGCAGGCCGGCCGCTCCGGTGAGCACCAGCAGCCAGGCCAACGCCTGGGGCGCCGCCGCTGGTCGGTCTTCTCTCCGGTCGTCGGTCCGCCCCTGCCTGCGGGGGACGCCCACGGTATTGGTTGCCATGCCGCCCATGCTCCCGCACTCCGGGTGATAACGCGGCGAACCCTTTGTTTTCGTACGGAAGTTGACCAGAAGGGGTGGGGGAACCCCCGATCCTTCCCGGACGTTTTGCCGAACACCGGACGTGATGTCAGACCGAGGCACTACGGTGAGCATCCGCGACGTGACGAGCTGCGACGGCCTGGAGACCCACCTTGAGCGATCCGCTGGATCCCACCGATCCGTACGAGACCACTGAGGCACAGCTCGGCCGGCTCCTGGGCCGGGCGCTCAACTCCTTCGACCTGCCCGACCGACTGGTCGAGCGGCTGGGCACCGCGCTCGCCCACAGCTCCTCGCTCTGCACCACCCAGCACCGTCCCGCCTCCGGGGCCTGGCGCGAGACCCACCGGCACACGTACCTGCTGGCGGACGGTTCCTCGGCCTCGCTGTGGGAGCTGGCGTACCGCCAGCCGGGGGACCGGGCCACCCGGCACGAGCTGTTCGCCGGCCGGGACGCGGCCTGCCTGGCGGCGGCGCGGCTGTTCGGGGAGGAGCCGGTGGAGGTGCCCGGGCACGTGGGGGCCGAGGACGAGCCGGTGGGCGACGCGCGGGCGCTGAGCGCGCTGCTGACCGCGCCCACACCGGTGCACCGGCACCGCAGTTACGCGGTGGAGCAGTCCGCGGACCACGCGCGCCGGGTGCTGCGGCGCGCGGAGAACCCGGACCGGCCCGGGGAACGGGTGGCCGGGCTGCTCCGGTCGGCGTACGCGCACCAGATCTCGCAGGCGTTCGGCGGCCGGCAGTGCCGGTCCGACGGCCGGGACGCCGGATTCACGCTGTACGAGCACGCGTTCGTCCTGCTGGACGGGAGCGAGGTGAGCCTGTGGGAGGTCGAGCACACGGCCACCCCGGACGGCCGCCACATGTGCGAGGTCTACGAGACCGAGTCCGCCGCCCGCGGCGCGATGGAGAGCCGCGCCCGGGTCCGCTGACCGCGCGGCCCGGGTCCGTCGACGGCGCGGCCGGGCGCGTGGCTCACCGCGTCCGGTGGCCGTCCGCCGGGGCCAGGGGCAGGTCCAGCGGGAGGTCCTGGGTGAGGTGGACGCGGTCCGGGTGGAGGTCGTCCGGTGTGGGCATGGCGCTGCCGGGCAGGCGGACCGCGGCCGCGCCGTGGGCCAGGGCCGCGGCCAGGGCCGTCGGGCCGGCGCCTCCGGCGGTGAGGAAGCCGGCGAGGGCGGCGTCACCGGCGCCCACGTCGCTGCGGACCGCCTCGGCCCGCGCCGTGCCGTAGTACGTTCCGGTGGCGTCGGCCAGGAGCTGGCCGGCCGCACCGAGGCTGGCCAGTACGGCGCCCGCGCCCGCCGCGCGCAGTGCGTGCGCGGCGGCGACGGCGTCGCCCAGGGTGACCAGCGGACGTCCGGTGGTCTCGGCCAGCTCGGCGAGGTTCGGCTTGACCAGGTCGGGCCGGGCCCCGAGGGCGGCCGGGAGGGCCGGGCCCGAGGTGTCCACGGCGACCCGGGCCCCGGCGGACCGGGCCCGGGCGATCAGGTCGGCGTACCAGTCGGCGGGCAGGCCCGGCGGCAGGCTGCCGCAGCCCGCCACCCAGGAGGCGGAGCGGGCACCGGAGGCGACGGTGGCCAGCAGCAGTTCGGACTCCTCCGGGCCGAGGGCCGGACCGGCGCCGTTGATCTTGGTGAGGGTGCCGTCGGACTCGACGATCGCGACGTTGGACCGGGTCGGGCCGGCGACGGTGACCGCCGTGACGTCCACCCCCTCGGCGGTCAGCAGCTCGCCGAGCAGCACTCCGGCCGCGCCGCCCAGCGGCAGCACCGCGGTGGTGGCCCCGCCCGCCGCGGCCACGGCCCGGGAGACGTTGACGCCCTTGCCGCCGGGGTCGACCCGGTCGTGCGCGGCGCGCAGCACCTCGCCGCGGACCAGGGCGGCCACCTCGTAGGTGCGGTCCAAGGAGGGGTTGGGGGTGACGGTGAGGATCATTTGTCACAGTATGGGCCCGTCCGCCCCCGGTGCGGGAGCGGACGGGCCCGGTGCGGTGCGGTGCGGTCGGTTCAGCCGACCGGCACCTTCTCCGCGGCGACCGGACCGGCGGCGGCGCCGGCCTCGGCCTCGTGGGCGATGCCCGCGGCGGCCTTGCGGGGCAGCGCGAACATCACCGAGAAGATCACGACCAGGACGGCCACGACCCACCACAGGGCGGTGCGGAAGGCGTCCACGTACGGGGCGCCGAGGACCATCTCGTTGTCGATGACCCCGAAGTAGACCACCGAGGTCAGGCCCAGACCGAGCGCGTTGCCCATCTGGCCGGTGGAGTTGATCAGGCCGGAGGCGGACCCGGCGTGCTCGCGCGGCACCTCGGAGAGGACGGCGTCGGTCAGCGGGGCGACGATCAGGCCCATGCCCAGACCCATGACGATCAGCGGCGCGGCCATCTGCCAGGAGGCGATCTCCATGCCGTAGTGGTCGGAGAGGAAGATGTAGAGCAGGACGCCCGCGGCCATGGTCAGCGCGCCGGCCTGGAGCACCTTGCGGCCGAACCGGGGCACGAGCTTCTGGACCGAGAGGCCCGCGGCGAGCGAGACGGCGATCGAGAACGGGATGCCGGTCAGTCCGGACCGCAGGGCGCTCCAGCCCAGGCCCATCTGCATCATCAGCGTCCAGACCAGGAAGAAGATGCCGGTCGCGATGCCGAAGGTGAGCTGGACGGCGATACCGGCGGCGAAGCTCTTGACCTTGAAGAGGGAGAGCTCGACCAGCGGGGAGCCGTCCTTGGCGATCTTGTGCTTCTCGTAGGCGATGAAGCCCGCGATCACGAACGGGACCGCGCCCATGCAGAGGAAGCCCCACAGCGGCCAGTCGTTCTCGCGGCCCTGGGTGAGCGGGTAGATCACCATGACCATGGCGAGGGTGGCCAGGACGACGCCGACGAGGTCCAGCTTCAGGGCGTTCGGGGCCTTGGACTCGGTGATGAAGGCGCGGCCGAGGAGCACACCGGCGATGCCGACGGGCAGGTTGATCAGGAAGATCGGGCGCCATTCGAGGCCGGCGACGTTCCACTCGGTCAGCAGCGCACCGAGCATCGGGCCGGAGACGGCGCCGAGGCCGACGATGGCGCCGAACAGACCGAACACCTTGCCGCGCTCGTGCGGCGGGAAGGTGACGTGGATGATCGCGAGCACCTGCGGGACCATCATGGCGGCCATGGAGCCCTGGAGCAGCCGAGAGGCGACGAGCATCTGCGGGTCGGCCGCGATGCCGCAGAGCAGCGAGGCGGCCGTGAAGCCGGAGATGCCGATGAGGAACAGCCGCTTGCGGCCGTAGATGTCACCGAGGCGGCCACCGGTGATCAGGCCGGCGGCGAACGCGAGCGCGTACCCGGCGGTGATCCACTGGATGGCGCTGGTGGACGCCTGGAGGTCGGCCCGCATGCTGGGGATGGCTATGTTGACGATCGTGACGTCGACCAGGTCCATGAAGGCGGCGGTCATCACGATGGCGAGGGCGAGCCAGCGCCGGCGGTCGGCGGGCGCGGCGGCCTCGGGGGCTTCGGGGGCTTCGGGCGTTCCAGGGGTGGGCCCGGTCTCGTTCCCGGGCGGGGTCTTCGTCGTCTCGGTGGTCATGGCAGAAACCTAGACGCCATGTAGGCCAGGTGATGTCCTATTTCCCTGGGATGCTGGCCCTCATGACGGACACCCCGGCTCGGCTGCTGACCCTGCTGTCCCTGCTCCAGACCCCCCGCGAGTGGCCCGGCAGCGAGCTGGCGCGCCGGCTCGGGGTGAGCACGCGGACCATCCGCCGGGACGTGGAGCGGCTGCGCGAGCTGGGCTATCCCGTGGAGGCGTCGCTGGGCGCCGAGGGCGGGTACCGGCTGGTGGCGGGGGCCGCGATGCCCCCGCTGGTGCTGGACGACGAGGAGGCCGTGGCCATCGCGGTCGGCCTGCGGGCCGGGGCCGGGCACGCCATCGAGGGGATCGAGGAGGCGTCCGTACGGGCCCTGGCCAAGCTGGAGCAGGTGCTGCCGTCGCGGCTGCGCCACCGGGTGGGCGCGCTGCAGTCGGCCACGGTGGCCGTGACCCGGGGTGACGGCGCCCGTATCGACCCGCGGACCCTGACGGTGATGGCCTCGGCGGCGGCCGGGCACGAGCGACTGCGGTTCGCCTACCGGGCGCGCGGCGGGGTCGACTCGCGACGCCTGGTGGAGCCGCACCGGCTGGTGAGCACCGGGCGCCGCTGGTACCTGGTCGCCTACGACCTGGAGCGGGAGGACTGGCGCACCTTCCGGGTGGACCGGGTCAGCGACCCCTTCCCCACCGGGGCGCGGTTCACCCCCCGGGAGGTGCCGGACCTCTCGGACCGGCTCTACGAGGGGTCGGGGCGGCCGGCGTACCGGGTGGTGGTGGACTTCGCGGCGCCCGCGGCCCAGGTCACCGAGGCGCTGCCGGGCTGGATGGAGGCGCCGCAGCCGCTGTCGGACAGCACGTGCCGGCTGTCGTTCGAGACCCGGGACGGGGTGGACTGGGTGGCGGTGCGGCTGGCGCTGACCGGGCTGGACTTCACCGTCCGCGAGCCGGCCGCGCTGGCCGAGACCGCGGGGCGGCTGGGCGGCCGGCTCAGCCGGGCGGCGGGCCCGGGTGGCGGTAGATAGGGGGAGCCCCGGCGTCACCCCCCCCAGACGCCGGGGCTCGTTCTGGGGGCCCGTTTCCGGGCCGTTTCCGGGGGGCCGTTTGCCGGGGCCGGACGGACCGGCCGGGGGCCGTTCGTCAGGCGACGGCGTCGAAGCCCGTGTCGCGGGCCATCTTCTTCAGCTCCAGCAGGGCGTGCTTCTCGATCTGCCGGATCCGCTCCCGGGTCAGGCCGTGCTGCTTGCCGACCTCCGTCAGGGTCCGCTCGCGGCCGTCGTCGATGCCGTACCGCATCTTGATGATCGAGGCGGTGCGCTGGTCGAGCTTGCCGATCAGGTCCTCCAGCTCCTCGCTGCGCAGCAGCGAGAGCACGGACTGCTCGGGCGAGATCGCGGAGGTGTCCTCCAGCAGGTCGCCGAACTGGGTCTCCCCCTCGTCGTCCACGGACATGTTCAGGCTGACCGGGTCGCGCGCCCAGTCCAGGACGTCACCCACGCGCTGCTCCGTCGAGCCCAGCTCGGCGGCGATCTCGGCGTGCTCCGGGTCCCGGCCGTTCTCGCGGTTGAACTCGCGCTGCACCCGACGGATCCGGCCGAGCTCCTCGACCAGGTGGACGGGGAGGCGGATGGTGCGGGACTGGTCGGCGATCGAGCGGGTGATCGCCTGGCGGATCCACCACGTGGCGTACGTGGAGAACTTGAAGCCCTTGGCGTAGTCGAACTTCTCCACCGCGCGGACCAGGCCCGCGTTGCCCTCCTGGATCAGGTCGAGCAGGGGCAGGCCGCTGCGCGGGTAGCGGCGGGCGACGGCGACGACCAGGCGGAGGTTGGAGCGGATGAAGATCTCCTTGGCGCGCTCCCCCTCGGCGGCGAGGACCTGGAGCTCCGCGCGCGAGGCGCCGCTCCCCTCGGCGGCCGGCTCCGCCTCTCCGTCGAGGATCTGCTGGGCGTAGACGCCCGCCTCGATGATCTGGGAGAGCTCGACCTCCTTGGCCGCGTCGAGCAGCGGGGTGCGCGCGATCTCGTCCAGGTACATGCCCACCAGGTCGCGGTCGGCTATTTCCCCGCCGACGGCGCGGGCGCTGGAGGCCGTCTCGGACTGGCGACGGGCGACGGCGCGGGTTGCCATGCGTGCTCCCTTGCAATGAGTTCGGTCGCGGTGCGGCTTGCGGGCTGCCGGGACACTCTCCCGAGTGCCCCGCGTCCGAAGGAAACAACGACTGGAATCGGGACAGAATTCCCGCGCGGCGTCCCCTTTTTTGGGATCTTGCAGTACCCTGCCCGCCAGCGTCACCTCTGGCCGCTTCCTCCCTCCTCAGAGGACGACGTCCGGGCCCGTTCGGTTGCCTGCCGCCGTCACATCCGTCACCCGAACTGCACGGACCGCTTGGCCAGCCCCATCCAGAAGCCGTCGATGACGTCGCGGCGGGCACCCAGGTCACCGGTGGCGTCGGCGGCACCGAGGGTGACGAAGAGCGGGGCGAAGTGTTCCGTACGGGGGTGGGCCAGCCGGCCGGCCGGGGACTTGGCCTCGAAGTCCAGCAGGGCGTCCACGTCGGAGGCCGCCAGCGCCTCGTGACCCCAGGCGTCGAACTCGGCCGACCACGCCGGCACCCCGCCGCCCGCATGCCGCAGGGCGGCCAGGTTGTGGGTGAAGAAGCCGCTGCCGACGATCAGCACGCCCTCGTCGCGCAGGGGCGCGAGCTGCCGGCCGATCTCCAGCAGGCGGCGGGGGTCCAGTGTGGGCAGGGAGATCTGCAGGACCGGTATGTCGGCCTCGGGGAACATCTCGACCAGGGGGACGTACGCCCCGTGGTCCAGGCCCCGGTCGGGGACGTCCTGGACCGGGGCCCCGGGGGCCCGCAGCAGCTTGCGCACGCTCTCGGCGAGCTCGGGCGCGCCCGGGGCGTCGTAGCGGACCCGGTAGTAGTGCTCGGGGAAGCCCCAGAAGTCGTACACCAGCGGGACCCGCTCGGTGGCGCCGACGGCGAGCGGGGCCTCCTCCCAGTGCGCGGAGACCATCAGGATCGCCCGGGGCCGCGGCAGCGTGGCGGACCAGGCGGCGAGCTGGCCGGGCCAGACCGGGTCGTCGGCCAGCGGGGGTGCACCGTGGCTCAGGTACAGCGTGGGCATGCGGGTCGTGGTCATGCAACGAGCGTAACCCCATCTCGTTCAAATTTGAATAACTCACATTCGAACGAGATGGGGTCGGTTCAGCTCACGCGGACGTCAGTGCGCGATCACCGGGACCTTGACCTCGGCATCCGCGTCCGACCCCGCGCCGTCGCCGGAGGCCACCGGGGTGCCCAGGGACGGGCGGCCGGTGTTGATCAGGGTCAGGGCGATGGCGGAGCTGGCGGCGAGGATGCCGACCGCCCACCAGATGGCGGAGGAGTAGCCGTGCACCATCGCCTGGGCCTGGAGCGCCTGGGCGGCGGGCCCGCCGGCGGCGCCCTCGGCCGCGTGGTCCGTCAGGTACGCGGTGGTCGCGGAGGCGGCGATCGTGTTCAGCAGGGCGGTGCCGATGGCGCCGCCGACCTGCTGCGAGGTGTTGACCATCGCGGAGGCCACGCCCGCGTCGGCCGGGTTCACCCCGTAGGTGGCCAGCGACATCGCCGGCATGAAGGCCGTGCCCATGCCCAGACCCAGCAGGAGCTGGGCCGGCAGGATCAGCGCCGGGTAGGAGGAGCCGACCTCCAGCTGCGTCAGCAGCAGCATGCCGGTGGCGGCGACCAGGAAGCCGGGGCCCATCAGCAGCCGCGGCGGGACGCGGGTCATCAGGCGGGCGCCGATCTGGGTCGAGCCCGTGATCATGCCCGCGATCATCGGCAGGAAGGCGAAGCCGGTCTTGACCGGCGAGAAGCCCTTCACGACCTGGAGGTAGTACGTCAGGAAGAGGAACAGGCCGAACATCGCGATGACGGCCAGACCCAGCGAGAGGTACACACCGCCGCGGTTGCGGTCGGCCAGCACGCGCAGCGGCAGCAGCGGGGAGCGGACCTTGGCCTCGGTGATCACGAACGCCCCGAGCAGCACGACCGAGGCGACGAACAGGCCGACGGTCACGGCGTCCGACCAGCCGTCGGACTCGGCGCGGGTGAAGCCGTAGACCAGCGCGACCAGACCGAGGGTGGACAGCACCACGCCGGGGATGTCGAGCGAGGAGCGGTTGCGGGAGCCGGCCGGCTCGCGGATCACCAGCAGCGCGCCGACGGCGGCGACCACGGCGAACGGGATGTTGACGAAGAAGGTCCAGCGCCAGTTGAGGTACTCGGTGAGGAAGCCGCCGAGGATCAGGCCCACGGCGCCGCCACCGCCGGCGATGGCGCCGTAGATGCCGAAGGCCTTGGCGCGCTCCTTGGCGTCGGTGAACATCACCGCGAGCAGCGAGAGCGCGGCCGGCGCGAGCAGCGCGCCGAAGGCGCCCTGGAGCGCGCGGGCGCCCAGCATCATGGCCTCGCCGGTCGCGGCGCCGCCGAGGGCGGAGGCCGCGGCGAAGCCGACGAGGCCGACGACGAAGGCGTTGCGGCGTCCCCACAGGTCGGCGATCCGGCCGCCGAAGAGCAGCAGGCCGCCGAAGGCGAGGGCGTAGGCGGTGATGACCCACTGGCGGTTGCCGTCCGAGATGCCCAGGTCCTGCTGGGCGGAGGGGAGGGCGATGTTCACGATGGTCGCGTCGAGGACGACCATCAGCTGGGCCAGGGCGATGAACACCAGGGCCTTCCAGCGGCTGGGGTCGGCGGCGGGCAGGGAAGCAGCCGACGGCGCGGACGCGGCTGTTCTGGACATGGGGGTACCCACTTCACGGTGCGGAACGACCCAAAAGGGCCGGAAGAGTGGAAAAGGGATTCTTGAGATAAAGGAGGCCTTATCGACCCTAAGCAGGATGACCTGGCTACGTCACCCGGTTTTTTCACATGGGTGGTGCGGCCCGGTGCTGTCGCAGGTCCTCCAAGGTGACCGGCCGACCGGGCAGTTGGGAGTGGCTCGGGGCCCGCAGCCCGTCGAGGAACAGTTGCAGGTGGCGGTGGACGAAGGAGTCCAGGTCCAGGCAGCCGAACCCGGGCAGCGGACGGCTGAGCTGCGACAGTGCGACCAGCAGATCGCCGACGGCGATGTCGTCGCGCAGCAGTTTGGACCGCCGCCCGGCGGTCACCAGGTTCTCGGTGGCCTCCTCCAACGCGGTGCGGGCCGCGAGGAGTTCGGGATGGTCCCGGTCGAAGTCGTCGGAGAGCATGGGGCACAGGGCGCCGATGCGCTCGTCGGCGGCGGCGTGCGTGAACCGGCACAGCGCCGCGAACGCGTCGGGCTCCTGGGCGAGGGCCTCCTCGGCATGGACGGTCACCCGGTCCATGACGTAGAGGACGACGTGGTGGACGAGGGTGGCACGGTCGGGGAAGTGCCGGTACAGCGTGGCATTGCCGACCCCGGCCCGCCGGGCGATCTCGTCGAAGGGCGCGGCCGCACCCTGCTCGACGAAGACCTCGCGGGCGGCGCCCAGGATCCGCTCCCGGTTGCGCACGGCGTCGGCACGGGGCCGCGACACGCCACCGGCGGCCCTGCCGGCCCGGTCCGCGACGGCCACTGCTCCTCGCTGCACGGCTCCTCCTCGTCCTGCGACTCATGGCGCGACCCCCGAAACGGGGATCGGGTCCCCACTTGCGCGGGACACCCATGCAAACGGGGAACCGGTCCCCGGTTATTTCACCCTCCCGTGTGACGCGGGCCACATCCGGATCCACGTTCGGACGCTCCCGACGCGCGGGCGCGCCCGGCGCGTCGGAGGGTGATCGCACAGAGCGCAGACCGGGCCCGGCCGGCTGCCGCGGACCCGAAGGCGTCTCTCATGCCGCAGACCCGCCACCGGATACGCAGACCCCGCCGCACCAGCGCGTTCGTCGGTTTCACCGCGCTGGCCCTCGGCATCACCGCGACCGCCAGCGCCGGGATGGGCGGCCGGACGCACAGCGCAGCCGGGCCGGCCGCCACGAGCACCGAATCGGCGCTCGCGCCGTGCCGGATCTCCGGAGCGATGGGCGTCCAGATGTCCGAAGGGCTGCCCACCCCGCCGGGCTACTCCCGCAGCACGGGCGAGGTACGGGCGCTCAACCTGATGATCGACTTCCCCGACGCCAAGGGCGAGGGCACCGCGCTGGACCGGCTGGCCGAGTTCTTCCCGCAGACCTCCGACTGGTTCCGCACCAGCTCCTACGGGCGGCTGACCTACCACCCGGAGGCCCCGGTCCGGACCTGGCTGAGGATGCCGATGCCGTTCGCGGCGTACGGGATCGAACGCGGGTCCGCGTACGAGCCGGGCTACCGCCAGCTGGTCGAGCACATCGTCAAGGCCGCCGACAGCGAGGTCGACTTCTCGCGCTACGACCTGGTCAACATCCTGGTCACGCCGAACGCCGGCCCGTCCGCCCTGGACACCGTGCTGTCGGTGACCTTCTCCGGGAACGCCGAGGCACCGGTCGCCGACGGGGTGCCGCTGGCCAACACCTCCTTCGTCTACAGCCGCCAGGACGACGGCTCGGGCACCTACCGGGAGACCGGCTACCGGGTGCTCCCCCACGAGAACGGCCACGTCTTCGGCTTGCCCGACCTCTACACCACCGACGGCGGGGCCACGGTCGGCCACTGGGACATCATGAGCGAGGACTGGGGCGCCAACAACGACCTCCTCGGCTGGCACAAGTGGAAGCTGGGCTGGCTCGACAGCACGCAGATCAGCTGCGCCTCCCGCAGCGGGACCAGCGAGCACGTGCTGACCCCGCTCGCCGTGGAGGGCGGGGTCAAGCTGGCCTTCGTACCGGTCACGGCGAACACCGGCTACGCGGTCGAGGTCCGCACCCAGGCCGGCAACGACGAGGCCGTCTGCAAGCCCGGGGTGCTCGTGTACAAGGTCGACACCGCGGTGGACACCGGGCAGGGGCCGGTCACGGTCTCCGACAGCACCACCGCCAGCGGCGGCTGCACCCGGCGGCCCAACGTCCACTCCGAACTCTCCGACGCGCCGTTCCAGCCGGGCGAGACCTTCACCGACGAGCAGGCCGGCATCAGCATCGCGGTGGTCGGCCGCCTGCCGGGCGGCAGCTACCAGGTCCGCATCACCCGCCCCTGACCCGCCACGTCACCGAAGGGACACCCGCCACCCATGACCACCACCCCCGAGGACCGCCTCGCCGCCGCCGGCCTGAAACTGCCACCGGCCCCCGAGCCCGTGGGCGTCTACGTCCCCGCCGTGCGCAGCGGCCCCTACGTCCACACGTCCGGCCAGCTCCCCCTGGTCGACGGCAGGCTGCCCCGGACCGGCAAGGTGGGCGCCGAGGTCACCCCGGAACAGGCCGAGCAGCTCGCCCGGCAGTGCGCCCTCAACGCCCTGGCCGCGGTCGCCTCGGTGGCCGGGGACCTGTCGCAGGTCAAGCGGGTCGTCAAGATCGTCGGCTTCGTGGCGAGCGCCCCGGACTTCACCGCCCAGCCGACCGTGGTCAACGGCGCGAGCGAACTCCTGCTCACCGCCTTCGCCGACGCGGGCCGCCACGCCCGCAGCGCGGTAGGCGTGGCGGCCCTCCCGTTGGACGCCCCGGTGGAGATCGAACTCCTGGTGGAACTCCACGCCCCGCTGGCAGTCTGACCACACCGAGGCCCCTGCCCCTCCACACCGGCGCCCGCCACGGCCGCCACCGCGACTTCCACCACCACCGCCGCCCCACCGTTACGGGGGCGCGACCGCACAGCCTGATCCGCTAGGCTGTCAGCGCGTCTTGCCTTCGTAGCTCAGGGGATAGAGCACCGCTCTCCTAAAGCGGGTGTCGCAGGTTCGAATCCTGCCGGGGGCACTGGGAGACGAGCCGGCCCAGGAGGGATTTCCTCCTGGGCCGGCACTTCTGCGTTCCAGGGTTCACGCCACAGACATGCCACTACGCCCGCGATGGCCCGGCCCCGCCGGGCTGTAGCCGCAGCACGGACAGCGAGGGGGCACGCCCGTGAGGTTTGACCAGCTCCTGGCGGACGAGCTCGACGCGACGATGCAGGCGCAGCTGCTGCCGGAAGACGCGGTCGCGTCACTGGGCAGGTGGCTGGCCGACCCGGAGAGGGGCCGGCGGTACAGACACGGGAGCGGGGCTCACACGGTTGCGTTCTCGCCTCCCCATTGGACGGCCATAGCCCCCTGGCCTGAAGCCTTCGCCGACCGGGCAGCGGTGCCTTCGGCCTCCGTGAGCCGCGCTGACGTCGTGGCCGTGGTCCGAGCCGCGGAACGGTCACAGAGGTGGGCGGAGGCCTTCGTGGCCACCCAGGTCTGGGGCTACGGCCTCAGGGGCTACGGCGCCTACCGCACGGGTCAGGTGCTCGCCCAGCCAGGCGCCGAGGAAGCCTTCGCACAAGCCGTGTCCCTGCTCGCCGACGAAGGTGCGTCCGCGGCCTACGAGCGCCTGCAGGTGTGGGACGGCCTTGGCCCGGCGTTTCTCACCAAGTTCCTCTACTTCGCCGGTCAGGCGTTGCCGGAGGTGAAGGGTCCGCGCCCACTCATCCTCGACAGCGTGCTCGCTGGGGTTCTCCGTCGCCATGCGACGAAGACCGGGGACGCGGCCGGCTACGCATGGGCAGCGCCGATCGCCCGTCGCATCTGGCGTGGCAGCAACTGGACCTCCCATCGCTACCGCCTCTACCTCCGGTGGATGTACGCGGCGAGCGAGCAGCTGACCGCTGCGTCGATCGAATGGCCTGCGACGCCGGACGTCCTCGAACTGGCCCTCTTCAGCGGTGCTTGGGACCCCGGATCGGCCACCAGGGTCGGCGGACACCGAGACCTGCCCACTCCGCGGCGCAGCGAAGCCGAGCGCGCCCAGGATCGGCGGCGCCGTGAGCGCATGCGGGGCAAAGGACGCTGACGGCGCACGCCTCTACGAAGGCCTGCCGGTGTACGGCGGGTGGTCTTCGGACCTCTCGGCGTTCAGGGCCGTTCCCGCGGTGGTGGTGGGGTGGGGGGCCGACTCTTCTAACAATTTTCCAGCCC
>NZ_RPRY01000168.1 GCF_003949795.1 Streptomyces sp. WAC06614 | reverse complement strand
GCGGGGGACCGTGGCGCCGCGGGGCGGGGCGGTGTCCGATTCCCGGAACTCCCAGGCCGCCAGGCGCACGCCGTCGGCCCCTGTCACATCGAAGCGCTGTACCACCGCAGATGCACCCCCTTCGCTTCCGGCCAGACTATCGAACCCGCATTCGAAAGCGGCCTTCTCGCCACCAACACCGCTCTTTCGAGTGACCTTGCTCAAGGATTGGCCGCCGCTGCCGAGGGGAGATCTTCATCGGGGAGGCGGGCCGCTCGGGGAAGACGGTCCGAGGGGAAGACCCTGAGAGCTCGGGGCTCCGGGTCACCTGGGGGAGGACCGGTCCCGGCGCCGCAAGGCGCCGGGACCATCACTACCCACAAATGCGGCGGCTCAGCGCTTCGCCACGAAAACGTGCGAGGCGATCTCGGCCTCCAGCTCGGCGGCCTCGCCGCCACTGCCGACCAGCACCCCACCGGGCGACTCGGTCACGCTGACCACCGAACCGGGCTGTACGCCCGCCCGGCGCAGCGTGTACATCAGCTGGGCGTCGGTCTGGATCGGCTCGCCGATCCGGCGCACGACCACCGTCTTGCCCTCGGTGCCCGGGTCCAGCTCCGACAGGCTCACCATGCTGTCGTCGAGGAACGGGTCGGCCTCCGCCTTCTCCCCCAGCTCCTCCAGGCCCGGGATCGGGTTGCCGTACGGCGACTCGGTCGGGTGGCGCAGCAGCTCCAGCACGCGCCGCTCCACGGCCTCGCTCATCACGTGCTCCCAGCGGCAGGCCTCGGCGTGCACCTGCTCCCACTCCAGCCCGATCACGTCGACGAGCAGGCACTCCGCGAGGCGGTGCTTGCGCATCACGCGGGTGGCGAGGCGGCGTCCCTCCTCGGTCAGCTCCAGGTGCCGGTCGCTGGCGACGGCCACCAGGCCGTCACGCTCCATGCGGGCGACCGTCTGGCTCACCGTCGGGCCGCTCTGGTCGAGCCGCTCGGCGATCCGGGCGCGCATGGGGACCACACCTTCCTCCTCCAGCTCAAGGATGGTGCGGAGATACATCTCCGTGGTGTCGATCAGTCCGGACATTCGTGCCCCTTGGATTTTTCGTGCGCTGGCCCTGCCCCAATTCTGACGCATCGGACCGACAACCGTCCCGTGCCCGAGCGGGGCGGACCGCCCGTCCACGGATTGACGCCCGTATTGACAGGCCCTTGGTACAGACCGCACGGTGAGCGGCGGACACGGACGCACCCGATCACTGGAAGGGCCCTCGGCGCATGAGCGAGAGCAAGCTGGCCGGTCAGTTCTTCGACGCCGCCATCGGGCTGCTGCAGCGCGTCCGGGACGAGGAGGCCGGGCCGATCGCCGAGGCCGGGACGGCCGTCGCGGACGCCGTGGCCGACGGGCACCGGCTGTTCGCCTTCGGTGCCGGGCACTCCTCGCTGCCCGCGCAGGACGTGGTCTACCGGGCCGGCGGCCTGGCCCTGATGAACTTCCTGGCCGTGCCCGGCACCGCCGGGGTCGACGTCATGCCGGCCACCCTCGGCAGCGCGCTGGAGCGGGTGGACGGGCTGGCCGGGGCGGTCCTGGACAGCAGTCCGGCGGGTGAGGGCGACGTCCTCGTGATCATCTCGCTGTCGGGGCGGAACGCCCTTCCGGTGGAGATGGCGATGAACGCGCGGGCGCTGGGCCTGAAGGTCGTCGGGGTCACCTCGGTCGCGTACGCCGAGGAGACCCGGTCGCGGCACGTGTCCGGCACCTTCCTGAAGGACCACTGCGACATCGTGATCGACAGCAAGATCGCCGTCGGTGACGCGGAGCTGACGGCGGACGGCATCGACGCCCCGTTCGCCCCGGCCTCGACCGTGGTCACCAGCGCGATCATGCAGGCGGTGATGGCCGCGGCCGCCGGCAGCCTGGCCGCCCGCGGCCTGGAGCCCCCGCTCCTGCGCTCGGGCAACGTCGACGGCGGCCACGAGTGGAACGGCCGGGTGATGGCCGAGTACCGCGACCGGATCTTCTTCCGCCACTGAACCGCGGTCCGCGGTCAGGGCCCCGCGGTCAGGGCCCCGCGGGCCGGGAGGACAGGGACGCCAGGTCCATGTCCTCGGCCACCCGGGCCGCCACCTCCTCGGCGTAGGAGGCGTCCGCCCGGTCGAACAGGGGCCGGGAGGCGGCGCGCAGGAAGGTCAGCACGCCCAGGGTCCGACCGCGGCTGCGCAGCACCGTGCACAGGGCGTGGACGGAGTCCTCGGGCCAGTGCCGGGTCCGCGCCCAGGCCTCGGCGCTCTCGCCGCGCGGCACGCTGCTGCGCACCGGGCCGAGCCGGTCCAGGGCCTGGAACGCCGGATGCCCCGCCGGGTAGCGGACCGGGATCGCCCCGGCGCCCGGCAGGAGCGAGACCGGCCCGGCCGAGCCCGAGGGCCAGTCGGCCACCCTGACCAGGCGTTCCCCGGAGGTCGAGTCGATCAGGGCGTGGTCGGCGAACCCGGCCAGGGCGAACTCCAGCCGGACCGCGGCCGCCTCCGCCGGGTCCTCGCACTCGGCGGCGGCCCGGCCCGAGCGGTGCAGCTGGTTGGCGCGGAACCGGAGCTGGGCGGTGTCGAGCTGGAGCTGCCGGGCCTCGGTGATGTCCTGGAACAGCCAGCCCACCCCGAGCGGCACGGGCTCCTCCGCCAGCGGCGAGGCCAGCCGCAGGAACCCGCAGCGCCAGCACCGCCGCCGCGTCCCCTCGGGCGTACGGACGGAGACCCACAGCTCCACCGGGGCCGGCGGGGCCCCCTCGGCCAGCACGTGCTGCAGCGCGCCCTCCAGCTCCTCCACGCCCTGCGACAGCAGCTCCCCCAGCGGCCGCCCCAGCAGGGCGGTGCGGCCCATGCCGAAGGCGCGGGCCGCGTGGGTGTTCACCACGGCGGGCCGCAGGTCCACGTCGACGAGCACCACGCCCCAGGACGCGTCGTCCATCAGGGCCTCGCTGAGCGCGATCGACCGCTCCAGGTCGATCTGCGCGTGCACCTCGCTGAAGGCGCAGTACACGCCGGCCGGCTTGCCGTCGGCGCCGGGCACCCCCGCCGACTGGGTCCGTACCAGGACCCGCCCGCCGTCCTTGGTCAGCAGCGCGAACTCGTGCACCTGCCGCCCCGGCCCCTCCTGGGCCGCCATGAGCAGGGCCTCGACCTCCTGGGCGTCGGCCTCCCGGGCCGCCCAGCCGGCGAACCCGCGCCGCCCGACGGCCTCGGCGGCGGTCCAGCCCAGGATCCGTTCCGCCTCCCGGTTCCAGTGTGTGACCACGCCGTCGGCGTCGAACGCGCACAGGGCCGCGTCCATCCCGTCGAGCAGCGCGGCCAGCAGATCCTCGGTGGTCTCACTACGTCCGGAAGCACTCACCTGGCACCCCCTGCAGGTGTTCGCATGTGCGGCACGTCAGATCATTCAACTGGAACGTGACGCAGCCCACACCGCATTCCCCCGATTCCCCCAGAATAAATCGCTTGAGGCCTCCCGGAGGGGCTCCTAGGGTGGGCCTTACACGAGAAGGGAGGTGGTTCCGGAAATGTATGGCAACCGGACGCGTGAGGTGGCTGCGGGCTAGCGCCCGACGTCGCAGACGCACCCAGTGTGCTGTGTCGGCGCCAGGCGCCGGCCAATACCCAGCAGTCACCCGACCCGCGGGCTCGCCGGCACGTCCGGCCGGCTCCTCTTTCCTGCAGGAGAGGACCCGAGCCCGCGGGTCGTCTGCGTTCCCGGGCCCGGGCAGCTCCGTCCCGTCAGGGGCACAGGCGCTCCACGCGCCACCCCTCGCCCTCGCGCACGTAGTGCAGCCGGTCGTGCATCCGGTTCTCGTGGCCCTGCCAGAACTCGACCTCCTGCGGGACGACCCGCAGCCCGCCCCACTCCGGCGGCACCGGCACCTGCTCCCCTTCCGGATAGCGCTCGGCCAGCTCGGCGTAGCGCCGGTCCAGTTCCTCGCGCGAGGAGACCACCTGCGACTGGTCGCTGGCCCAGGCGCCGAGCTGGGAACCGTGCGGGCGGGAGCGGAAGTACGCGGCCGTCTCGTCCCGGCCGACCCGGGTGGCCGTGCCCGTCACCAGGACCTGGCGGGCGATGGTGTGCCACGGGAAGAGCAGGGCCACCTGCGGGTTCTCCGCGATCTCCCGGCCCTTGCGGGAGCCGTAGTTGGTGTAGAAGACGAAGCCGCGGTGGTCGAACTGCTTCATCAGTACGGTCCGGGAGCTGGGCCGGCCGGCCGCGGTCGCGGTCGAGACGACCATGGCGTTGGGCTCGAAGACGTGCGCGTGGGCGGCCTGCCGGAACCACAGGGCGAACTGCTCCATGGGGTCCGCGGCGAGCTGTTCCTCGCTGACGATCTCGGAGCGGTACTGCTTGCGCATGACGGCGGGGTCAAGGTCGTGGGCGGTCACCCCGCCATCCTGCCGTAGCCCCGGGCGAGGGGGTGTGCCGTATGTCACGCTTCCGCACATCAACCGGAACCGACAAAATCTTGGGGCCGGTCCGCTGGTCCCCGCACGGATGACCATCGGCCCTGCCGGGCATCAACGGGGATGACCGCGCCGGACCGCGAATCACGCCGGGAGCCGCGCGTGTTCGCACTACCTGAGGGAGCCGCCTGATGTCCGACTTCGTACCCGGACTCGAAGGGGTCGTCGCGTTCGAGACGGAGATCGCCGAACCCGACAAGGAAGGCGGAGCCCTGCGCTACCGGGGCGTCGACATCGAAGACCTCGTCGGTCACGTCTCCTTCGGGAACGTGTGGGGCCTGCTGGTCGACGGAGCGTTCAACCCCGGCCTGCCCGCCGCCGAACCCTTCCCGATCCCGGTGCACTCCGGGGACATCCGCGTGGACGTGCAGTCCGCGCTCGCCATGCTCGCCCCGGTGTGGGGTCTGAAACCGCTGCTGGACATCGACGAGTCCACCGCCCGCGACAACCTGGCGCGGGCCGCGGTGATGGCGCTGTCCTACGTCGCCCAGTCGGCACGCGGTCAGGGCCTGCCGATGGTGCCGCAGCGCGAGATCGACAAGGCCGAGTCCATCGTCGAGCGGTTCATGATCCGCTGGCGGGGCGAGCCGGACCCGGCGCACGTCAAGGCGGTCGACGCCTACTGGACCTCGGCGGCCGAGCACGGCATGAACGCCAGCACCTTCACCGCCCGGGTCATCGCCTCCACCGGCGCCGACGTCGCGGCCGCCCTGTCGGGTGCGGTCGGCGCCATGTCGGGCCCGCTGCACGGCGGGGCGCCCTCGCGCGTGCTGGGCATGATCGAGGAGATCGAGCGCACCGGTGACGCCGAGGCGTGGGTGAAGAAGGCCCTGGACCGCGGCGAGCGCCTGATGGGCTTCGGGCACCGCGTCTACCGGGCCGAGGACCCGCGCGCCCGGGTGCTGCGCCGTACGGCCAAGGAGCTGAACGCGCCGCGCTACGAGGTGGCGGCGGCCCTGGAGAAGGCGGCGCTGGCCGAGCTGCACGCGCGCCGGCCCGACCGGGTCCTCGCCACGAACGTGGAGTTCTGGGCCGCGATCATGCTGGACTTCGCGGAGGTCCCGGCGCACATGTTCACCTCGATGTTCACCTGCGCCCGGACCGCGGGCTGGTCGGCGCACATCCTGGAGCAGAAGCGCACCGGCCGCCTGGTGCGCCCCTCGGCCCGCTACGTGGGCCCGGGCAAGCGGGACCCGCGCGAGATCGAGGGCTACGCCGACATCGCCGGCTGAGCCGGCCGGACCTGCCGCGCACGACGGGCGCTGCACCCCGCGAGGGGGCGGCGCCCGTCGGCGTACGGGCGTTCAGGGCCCGAGGGCGGCCTCGACGATGCGGGACCACTGGGCGACGACCCGGGCGCGGCGGGCGGCGTCGTCGGTGAGGACGTTGGCCAGGCCCAGCCCGCGGGCCATGTCGAGCAGGCCCTGGACGGTCTCCCGGACCCCGGGCACGGACTCGTCGGCGCCGAGCAGTTCGACGGCGATGCGGTGGGTCTCGCGGCCGACCCGGGCCTCCAGTTCGGTGACCCGGGGGCGCAGCTGTTCCTCGTTGGAGGCGGCGACCCAGAGCTGGAGGGCGGCCCGGAACAGGGCCCCGGTGTAGAGGTCGACGAGGGCCTCGACCACGGCGGGGCGGGCGGCCGGTCCGGCGGTGAAGAGCTCGCGCAGGGCGGCCGAGCGTTCCTCGGCGACGTGCTCGACGGCCGCGGTGAACAGGTCCTCGCGGGTGGGGAAGTGGTACTGGGCGGCTCCCCGCGAGACCCCGGCACGTTCGGCGACGACGGCGACGGTGGAGCCGGCCCAGCCCTGTTCGGCCAGGCACGAGACGGCCGCTTCCAGCAGGTGCCGGCGGGTGACCCGGCTACGGGCCTGCTTGGGGCCGCTCCCCGGCTTGGAGCCGGTCCCCTGCGTCGGGCCGGTCACCGTGCCCATGACGGGTCCCGGCGCTCGAAGCGGGCGGTGATGCCCTCGCGGGCCTCGTCCGAGCCGAAGACCCGTGCGGACAGCTCGGTCAGGGCCGCGCCGTCCAGGGCGAGGGCCTCCCGGACCGGGGCGGTGACCAGGCGCTTGGTCTCGGCCAGGGCGTTCGGGGCGGCCTTGCGCAGGCCCGCCAGGAGGGGTGCCAGGGCCTCGTCCACGTCCTCGCCGTGCACGGTGAGCAGGCCGATCCGGACCGCCTCGGCGGCGTCGAACGGCTCGCCCGTCAGGAAGTAGCGGGCGGCCGCGCGCGGGTCGAGCCGGGGCAGCAGCGGCGCGGAGATCACCGCGGGCACCAGGCCCAGGTGGGTCTCGGTGAAGGCGTACGTGGAACCGGGCCCGGCGGCGGCCAGGTCGCAGACGCCGAGCAGGCCGAGGCCGCCGGCCCGGACATGGCCGGTGACCCGGGCGACCACGGGCCGGGGCAGGTCGGCGATCTCGCACAGCAGCGCCAGGAAATCGGCCGGGGCGCAGGGCGACTTCAGGTCCGCGCCCGCGCAGAAGGTGCTCCCGGTGTGGGTGAGCACGACCGCTCGGACCTCCGGGTCCGCCCCGGCCGCGGCCAGGGCGGCGCGCAGCTCACCGACGAGGGCGGTGGAGAGCGCGTTGCGGTTGGCCGGTGAGTCGAGCGTGAGCGTGGTGATGCCGTGCGCGTGCGCGGCGTTGACGACCGATTCCACGGCCGCTCCTCCCTTACGCATCCGGGCCGGCCGGGGCGGTGGGCGCTGCCACCGCCCCGGCGGGCGGGTTCGTCGCGGGCCCCGCTTAGTACGACTTGGGCAGGCCCAGGGTCTGGTGCGAGACGAAGTTGAGGATCATCTCGCGGCTGACGGGGGCGATCCGGGCCACCCGGGAGGCGGTGACCAGGGCTCCCAGTCCGTACTCGCGGGTGAGGCCGTTGCCCCCCAGCGTGTGGACGGCCTGGTCGACCGCCTTCACACAGGCCTCACCGGCAGCGTACTTGGCCATGTTGGCGGCCTCGCCCGCGCCCATGTCGTCGCCGCTGTCGTAGAGATGGGCGGCCTTCATCATCATCAGCCGGGCCAGTTCGAGTTCGATGTGCGCCTGGGCCAGCGGGTGGGCGACGGCCTGGTGGGCGCCGATCGGCTCCTTCCACACCGTGCGGGTGCGGGCGTAGTCCACGGCCCGGCCCAGGGCGTACCGGCCCATGCCGATGGCGAACGCGGCGGTCATGATCCGCTCGGGGTTGAGCCCGGCGAAGAGCTGGAGCAACCCCGCGTCCTCTCCCCCTGGGGGCACCTCCCGGGCCGCCAGGCCCTGGGGGGCTCCGGCGCGGGAGGTACCCCCACCGACCAGCGCCTCTGCCGGCAGCCGTACGTCGTCCAGCACCAGCTCGAACTGCTTCTCGGCAGCCTGGATCTCCATGTCGATCACCGAACGGGTGAAGCCCGGAGCGTCCCTGGGGACGATGAACAGGCACGGCTTGAGCTTTCCGGTGCGGGCGTCCTCGGTCCGGCCCACGATCAAGGTGGCGTCGGCGATGTCCACCCCGGAGATGAACACCTTGCGGCCCGACAGCAGCCAGTCGTCGCCGTCGCGGCGGGCGGTGGTGGTGATCCGGTGGGAGTTGGATCCGGCGTCGGGCTCGGTGATCCCGAAGGCCATCGTGCGGCTGCCGTCGGCCAGGCCCGGCAGCCAGGTGCGCTTCTGTTCCTCGGTGCCGAACCGGGCGATGACCGTGCCGCAGATGGCGGGCGAGACCACCAGCATCAGCAGCGGGGACCCGGCGGCGCCCAGCTCTTCGAGGACGATGGCGAGTTCGGTGATGCCGCCGCCCCCGCCGCCGTACTCCTCGGGCAGGTTGACCCCGAGGTAGCCGAGCTTGGCGGCGTCCGCCCACAGCTCGTCGGGGTGCCGGCCCTCGCGGGCGATCCGGGCGAGGTAGTCGCGGCCGTAGCGCTGCCCGAGGGCGGCGACGGCGGCGCGCAGGGCGGTGTGCTCTTCGGACGCGATGCCGGGTGTCGTGCTCATGCGTGCGGTTCCTCCTGGACGACGGCGAGCAGGGCACCGACCTCGACCTGGTGGCCGGGGGCGGCGTGGAGGGCGGTGAGCGTGCCGGAGGCGGGTGCGAGGATGCGGTGCTCCATCTTCATCGCCTCCAGCCAGAGCAGGGGCTGTCCGGCCGTGACCGGGACGCCGGGGGCCAGGCCCTCGGCCACCCGGACGACGGTGCCGGGCATGGGAGCGAGCAGGGAACCGGGTGCGGTGCGGTCCTGGGGGTCGGCGAACCGGGGCTGGAGGGTCAGGGTGTGCGTGCCGAGCGTCCGGTCCGCACCGGCGGGGTCCGGGGGCGCGTCCACGTAGACCTCGGGCTTGTTCGCATGTTGTTTCACGTGGAACACCCGCTGGACGCCGCCCTGTTCGAGGACGACCCGGTCGGCGGCCACGCTCAGGACGCGCACGCCGTCGTACCCCTCGGGCCGGGGACCCTGGCGGGTGTGCCGGTAGGCGACCTCGTACGGGGTGCCGTCGGCGGACCGGTAGGTACGGGTCTGGGGCCGGGAGGGCACGTTGCGCCAGCCGCCGAGCCGGGCCGTCAGCGGGGCGCCCGGGTCCGGGACGGTCGCGGCGAGGGCGGCGGCCAGGGCGGCGAGGGCGGTCGCGGCCCCGGCGTCCGGGGCGGGGGCGGTGAGCGCGGCCAGGTGGCGGTCGTAGAAGCCGGTGTCGGGACGGGCGGTGGCGAACTCGGGGTGCCGCAGCGAACGGACCAGCAGCTCACGGTTGGTGGTCAGGCCGTGCACCCGGGCCCGGGACAGGGCGCGGACCAGCGAGCGGACGGCCTCGGCCCGGGTGGGGGCATGGGCGACGACCTTGGCGAGCAGCGGGTCGTAGTGCACGCCCACGCTGTCCCCGGCGGCGAAACCGGTGTCCACCCGGACCTCGCCCGGGATCTCCAGGGTGTGCAGGACCCCGGTCTGCGGCCGCCAGTCCTGGGCCGGGTCCTCCGCGTACAGGCGGGCCTCGACGGCGTGACCGGAGGGCTCCGGCGGCTGCGGGGGCAGGGCCTCGCCCTCGGCGATCCGCAGCTGGAGGGCGACCAGGTCCAGGCCGAAGACGGCCTCGGTGACGGGGTGCTCGACCTGGAGGCGGGTGTTCATCTCCAGGAAGTACGGCCGGCCGTCGGCGGTGACCAGGAACTCGACGGTGCCCGCACCCCGGTAGTCCACCGCGCGGGCGGCGGCCACGGCCGCCTCGTGCAGGGTGCCGCGCAGTTCCTCGGACAGGCCGGGCGCCGGGGCCTCCTCGATCACCTTCTGGTGGCGCCGCTGGAGGGAGCAGTCGCGGGTGCCCAGGGCCCAGACGGTGCCGTGGGCGTCGGCGAGGACCTGGACCTCGACGTGCCGGCCGCGCTCCACGTAGGGCTCGGCGAAGACCTCGCCGTCACCGAAGGCGGACCGGGCCTCGGCGGCGGCGGCCGCCAGTTCGTCCTTGAGCGCCTCCAGATCCCGTACGACGCGCATCCCGCGGCCCCCGCCGCCCGCGGCGGCCTTGAGCAGCAGCGGCAGGTCGGCCTCGGTGGCGGAGAGCGGGTCCACGGGGTCGAGCAGCGGCACACCGGCGGCGCGCATCAGCTCCTTGGCGCGGGTCTTGGAGGCCATGGCCTCGATGGCCCCCGGGGGCGGACCGACCCAGACCAGGCCGGCGTCCTGGACGGCCCGGGCGAAGCCGGCGTTCTCGGAGAGGAACCCGTAGCCCGGGTGCACCGCGTCTGCGCCGGCGGCGAGGGCCGCCGCGACGACCAGGTCGCCGCGCAGATAGGTGTCGGCGGGCGCGGCCCCGGGCAGCCGGACGGCCGTGTCGGCCTCGCGGACGTGCAGGGCGGTGGCGTCCGGGTCGGAGTGCACGGCCACGGTGTCCAGGCCCAGGGTGCGGGCGGTACGCAGGACGCGGACGGCGATCTCGCCTCGGTTGGCGACGAGCAGCCGGCCGAGCGGCCGGGGCGCCGTGGGCGACGGGGCGGGGAGGAGCTGCTGGGGCAGGGGCTCGGTCATCGAGGGCTCACATCCGGAAGACGCCGAAGCCGCCACGGGCGCCCTCGACGGGGGCGTTGTGGACGGCCGACAGGCACAGGCCGAGGACGGTACGGGTGTCGCGCGGGTCGATGACGCCGTCGTCGTAGATCCGCCCGGACAGGAACATCGGCAGGGACTCGGACTCGATCTGCTGCTCGACGAAGGCCCGCATGCCGGCGTCGGCCTCCTCGTCGTACGGCTGCCCCTTCGCGGCGGCCGACTGCCGGGCGACGATGGACAGCACACCGGCGAGCTGCTGGGGGCCCATCACCGCGGACTTGGCGCTGGGCCAGGCGAACAGGAACCGGGGGTCGTAGGCCCGGCCGCACATGCCGTAGTGCCCGGCGCCGTAGGAGGCACCGATGAGCAGGGACAGGTGCGGGACCCGGGAGTTGGAGACCGCGTTGATCATCATCGAGCCGTGCTTGACGATGCCGCCCTGCTCGTACTCCTTGCCGACCATGTAGCCGGTGGTGTGGTGCAGGAAGAGCAGGGGGATGTCGCGCTGGTTGGCGAGCTGGATGAACTGGGCGGCCTTCTGGGACTCCTCGCTGAACAGCACCCCCTGGGCGTTCGCGAGGATCCCGACGGGATGGCCGTGCAGGGCGGCCCAGCCGGTGACCAGGCTGGTGCCGTAGAGCGGCTTGAACTCGTCGAAGTCGGAGGCGTCGACGATCCGGGCGATGACCTCCCGGGGGTCGAACGGGGTCCGCAGGTCCGGCGGCACGATCCCGAGGAGCTCCTCCGGGTCGTACAGCGGCTCGGGGGCCGGACCCGGATCGGGGTGGGCCCGGCGGTGGTTGAGGCGGGCCACGATGCGGCGGGCCTGCCGGATCGCGTCCTCCTCGTCCACGGCGTAGTGGTCGGCCAGGCCGGAGGTACGGGCGTGCATGTCGGCGCCGCCGAGGGACTCGTCGTCGCTCTCCTCGCCGGTGGCCATCTTCACCAGCGGCGGACCGCCGAGGAACACCTTCGACCGGCCCTTGATCATGACCGTGTGGTCGGACATCCCCGGGACGTACGCGCCTCCGGCGGTGGAGTTGCCGAAGACCACGGCGACGGTGGGGACACCGGCGGCGGACAGCCGGGTCAGATCGCGGAAGATCGCCCCGCCCGGGATGAAGATCTCCTTCTGCGAGGGCAGGTCGGCGCCGCCGGACTCGACCAGACTGATCACGGGCAGCCGGTTGGCCCGGGCGATCTCGTTGGCGCGCAGCGCCTTCTTCAGGGTCCAGGGGTTGCTGGCACCGCCGCGGACGGTGGGGTCGTTGGCGACGACCACGCACTCCACGCCCTCGACGGTCCCGATGCCGGTGACCATCGAGGCGCCGACCGGATACTCACTGCCCCAGGCCGCCAGCGGGGACAGCTCCAGGAGCGGGGTGTCGGGGTCGAGCAGCAGCTCGACCCGCTCCCGGACCAGCAGTTTGCCGCGGGCGCGGTGCCGGTCGGTGTACTTGGGGCCGCCGCCGGCCAGGGCCTTGGCGTGCTCGGCGTCGAGCGCGGCGAGGCGTTCCAGGGCGGTGGCGAGGCGGGTCACGGGCCGACCTCCGGGTCTGGGTGCGGGTGCGGGTGCGGGTGCGGCAGAAGGTGGACGGGGATGTCGAGGTGGCGGGCGCGGAGCCATTCGGCCAGGGCCTTGGCCTGGGGGTCGAAGCGATGGGCCGACGCGGCGCCGGCGCCCAGGAGGCCGGGCAGGAGGAAGTTGAGGGCCCGGAGGTGGGGCAGCTCGTGGCGCACCACGGGGAGGCCTTCCGCCTCGGGGAGCAGCTTCGTCAGCTCGGCGGGGGTGAGGGTGTCCGCCAGCCAGGCGTAGGCCTCGTCCGTCTCGACCCAGACGCCGATGTTGGCGTCGCCGCCCTTGTCGCCGCTGCGGGCGCCGGCCACCAGCCCCAGGGGGGCCGAGACGGTGTCACCGGCCGAGCCCCCGGACCGCGCCTCGCCCGCCGGCGGGGCCGTGACCGGCCCCGGCCGGGCCGCTGCGGTGCGGGCCGCTGCGGTGCGGGCCGCAGCGATGTCGGCCGCAGCCGTGCGGACCGCTGCGGTGCGGGCCGCTGCGGGGACGGCGACCCTGGTGCCGTCCGCCAGGACCAGCACGTGGGGCACGGTTCCGGCCGGGACGTAGGTGCTGGTGAAGGTGCCGTAGGGCTGGGGCGGGGCGGGTGGGGCCGTCACGTGGAAGCCCGGGTAGCTGGACAGGGCCAGTTCGACGGCGGCCGAGGTCAGGGGGCGGCCCACCCGGGACGGGTCCGGGTCGCGGACGACCAGGCGCAGGAGGGCGCTGGCCGTCTCCTCGGTCGGGGCGTCCGGATGGTCGGTGCGCGCCAGGGTCCACTCGGCGTGGGCCACGCCGTCGAGGGCCGGGGCGAGCTGCTCCCGCACCAGCGCCGCCTTGGCCTCGACGTCCAGACCGGTCAGGACGAACGTGACCTCGTTGCGGTGGCCGCCGATACGGGTGACGCCGACCTTGAGGGTGTCCGGCGGGGCCTCGCCGCGCACGCCCTCGATCCGGACCCGATCCGGCCCGTCCGGCCGGAGCCGGACCGTGTCGAGGCGGGCCGTGACGTCCGGGCCGACGTAGCGCTCGCCCTGGGTCTCGTACAGGAGCTGGGCGGTGACCGTGCCGACCGTCACCGCGCCGCCGGTCCCCGGGTGCTTGGTGATCACCGCGCTGCCGTCGGCCTCGATCTCGGCGAGCGGGAAGCCGGGGCGGCGCACGTCGTGCCGCCCGAAGAACGCGTAGTTGCCGCCCGTCGCCTGGGTCCCGCACTCCAGCACGTGCCCGGCGACCACCGCGCCCGCCAGCCGGTCGTACGCGTCGGGCCCCCAGCCGAACCACCAGGCCGCGGGGCCCGACACCAGTGCCGCGTCGGTGACGCGGCCGGTGACCACGACGTCCGCGCCGGCCCGGAGGGCCTCGGTGATGCCGGCCCCGCCGAGGTAGGCGTTGGCGGTGAGGGCGCCGTCCCCGTACGGCATCAGGTCGTCGCCCTCGACATGGGCCACGGTCACGGGCACGCCCAGCTCGGCGGCGAGCTTGCGGACCGCGGCCGCCAGGCCGGCCGGGTTGAGCCCGCCGGCGTTGGTCACCAGCCGGACCCCGCCCGCGTGGGCGAGCCCGAGGGTGTCCTCCAGCTGGCGCAGGAAGGTGCGGGCGTAGCCGAGCTCGGGGTTCTTCAGGCGGTCGCGGCCGAGGATGAGCATGGTCAGCTCGGCGAGGTAGTCGCCGGTGAGGACGTCCAGCGGGCCGCCCTCCAGCATCTCGCGCACCGCGGAGAAGCGGTCGCCGTAGAAGCCGGAGGCGTTGCCGATGCGCAGGGGCCGGGCCGGGTCCGGGGTCATCGGGCCGCTCCCGGCTCCCGGCCGGCGCCGGCCGGGCCCGCGAAGGCCTGGGCGATGTCCAGCCACCGGTCGGCGTCCGGGCCGGTCGCCACCACGGCGAGGTCGGCGCGGTGGGCGCGCTGGGTGACGAGGAGGCAGAAGTCGTGCGCGGGGCCGGTGACCCGCTGGGGGGCGTCGGCCGGCCCGTACGTCCAGACCTCGGCCGAGCCGGGCGCGGTGAGCTCCACCCGGAACTCCTCGGCGGGCGCGGGCAGGCCCCGTACGGCGAAGGCGTAGTCGCGGGCGCGTACGCCGATCCGGGCGACGTGCCGGAGGCGGTCGGTGGGCGTCCGGCGGACCTCCAGGGCGTCGGCGACGTCCTGCCCGTGCGCCCAGGTCTCCATCAGCCGGGCACTGGCCATCGACGCGGCCTTCATCGGCGGCCCGTACCAGGGGTACCGGACGTCCGGCGAGGCCGCCGCCAGGGCCGCGTCGAGTGCGTCGCGGCCGGTGCGCCAGTCCTTCAGCAGCTCGGCGGGCGGCAGCGTGGCGCCCTCGGCGGCGGCGGCGTCCACGAAGGACTCCGGGTTGCGGACGGCGGCGGCCACCATGCCGGCGAACGCGTCGGCGTCGGTGAGCGCGAGCCGGGCGGCCCGGTCGGTCCAGGCGAGGTGGGCGATCTGGTGCGCCACGGTCCAGCCGGGCGCGGGGGTCGGACGGGCCCAGTCGGCGTCCGGCAGGTCCGCCACGAGGAGGTCGAGCTCCTGGCTCTCGGCGCGCAGGTCGGCCAGGACGGGCAGTGGTGCGAGTGGTTCGGGCACGGAGGTGCTCCCCTCGGAACCCCGGGACACGACGGCGTGCGGTGGGGGTGAAGGGAAGCGTGGCAGCGCCCCGGAAAACAAGCAAGCATGCTTGCATGATTTTGTGGCGGCCCACGGCGTGATCCGGACAGGGCGGAGGAACCCGGCAACGCCGTTCGGGCAGGCGGGAGTTGGGGCCAGGACGCTCCCGGGGGACCGGGGGCGCGACTCAGGGCTGGAGGGTGTCCTGGGGGCGCTGGGAGCGGACCGCGCCCATGCTCGCCGCGATGACCAGGGCGATGGCGAGGGCGTCCGTGGCGGAGAGGGCCTGGTGCAGCACCAGGAAGCCGGCGGTCGCGGCGAGGGCCGGTTCCAGGCTCATCATGACCGCGAAGGTCGACGCGGGCAGGGTGCGCAGCGCCAGCATCTCCAGCGAGTACGGCAGGACGGACGAGAGCACCGCCACGCCGATGCCGAGCCCGAGCGTGCTCGGGACCAGCAGCGCGGAGCCGGCGTCGGCGATGCCGAAGGGCAGGGAGAGGACGGCCGCCACCGCCATCGCCAGGGCCAGCCCGTCGGCCTGCGGGAAGCGGCGGCCGGTGCGGGCACTGAAGACGATGTACGCCGCCCACATCGCGCCCGCCGCCACCGCGAAGGCGGCGCCGACCAGGTCGAGCGAGCCGAAGCCGCCGCCGATGCCGGACAGCAGGGCGACGCCGGCCAGGGCGAGGGCGGCCCACAGGAGGTTGACCAGCCGGCGCGAGGCGATCACGGACAGGGCCAGCGGGCCGAGCACCTCCAGGGTGACGGCCGCGCCGAGCGGGATGCGGTCCACGGCCTGGTAGAAGAACCCGTTCATGGCGGCCAGGGCGACACCGAAGGCGACGACCGTGCCCCAGTCGCCGCGGCCGTGGCCGCGGAGCCGGGGGCGGCAGACCAGGAGCAGGATCACCGCGGCCGCGGCGAGCCGCAGCGTGACCACGCCGGTGGCGCCCGCCTCGGGCATGATCAGGACCGCCAGGGCGGCGCCGAACTGCACCGAGACGCCGGCCGCGGTGATCCTGCTCCTGGTCTGCCGCCCCCGGCTC
>NZ_RPRY01000167.1 GCF_003949795.1 Streptomyces sp. WAC06614 | reverse complement strand
GGTGTCGCCGATGCGGACCGAGCCGGAGGTGAAGGTGTCCAGGCCGGCGACGCAGTGCATCAGGGTGGACTTGCCGGAGCCGGAGGGGCCCATGATCGCGGTGAAGTGGCCCTGGCCGAAGTCGACGCAGACGTTGTCGAGCGCGACCACCTGGGTCTCGCCCTGGCCGTACACCTTCGACAGGCCGGTGGCACGGGCGGCCACGGCCTGAGCGGTGTGCGGGGCGTAGGGGGCGTACTCCATGGCGGTCAAGACGACTCCTGTCGAACGTCGAACGTCGAACTCGGGGGAACGGGAAACGGGGGAAGCAGAGGGACAGGGGACGTGTCCCCCTGTGCATCCCACCAGGCCGTAGATCGACCGCCAAGGAGACCGCGGGGCCGTGCCCGGCCGACGGCACGCAGGGGCATCCGCCGGGGCACCTGCGCCGCCTTGGTGGCCCCCGAGGGGGGCGCGCCGTGGTCCGGTCGTTCCCCTGATCAGGGGGCGACCGGACCGTCCGGCTCGACTTGAATGGCGGGGCGGCCGAGAACCCGGTGGCGAGGGGGCGTGGCAGGACCGACGAACGACGTAGTGGGACACAGTGAACGACACCGCCGAGGCGTGCCGACGGCACGCCCAGCACCAGGGACCCGGGCGCGGCCCGGTCCGACGGCCCGGCACCGCGCGGTGCCCGGCCTGCGCGCGCGGACGCGTGCGCGTACGGCGCCGGCGGTGGGGCGCGGTGGCGGTGCTGCTCGGTGCCGTCGTCCTCGTCGTGCAGGCGTTCCGCCCGCTGCCCACCCCGGTGATCGGCCGGGACGGGACCAAGGCGACCTTCGCCGTGCCGGGGACCGCGCCCGCCGTCCCGTGGCCCGACGGGGGAGAGGGCGCCGTGACCGTCGTCGGGTCCGGCCAGGTGCAGACGTTCGGGGAGCAGAAGCCGGTGCCGACCGCGAGCGTCGCCAAGGTCATGACCGCCTACGTGCTCCTCCAGGACCATCCCCTGAAGGACGGCAAGGACCACGGGCCGCAGATCCGGGTCGACGCACAGGCGGTCAAGGACGGGGACCTCAAGGACGAGTCGCGCATCGAGGGGCTGAAGGCAGGGCAGGAGTACAGCGAGTACGACATGCTCAAGATGCTCATGATCCCCTCGGGCAACAACATCGCCCGGCTGCTCGGCCGGTGGGACACCGGCTCGGACTCCGTCACGCCGTTCGTCGACAAGATGAACGCGGCCGCCAAGGCCCTGGGGATGACCGGCACCCGGTACACCGACCCCTCAGGGCTGGAGGCCGGCACCGTCAGCACTGCTGTCGACCAGGTCAAGCTGGACGAGGCCGTGATGAGGTCCGACGCGTTCCGCAGCGTCGTCGCCCTGCCCAGCGCCGACATTCCCGGGCTGGGAACGATCTACAACAACAACAGCCTGCTCGTATCGAAGCTCGGCGTGCGCGGCATCAAGACCGGCTCCAGCACACCCGCGGGCGGCGCCCTGTCCTGGGCGACGTACCGGACGGTGGACGGCAAGGACCGGCTGATCCTCGGCACGCTCATGGACCAGCACGCCGACGGCCCCGACCTCAACGGCGCCGACAGCCTCGCGCTGGCGCTGGACAACAGCGGCAAGGTGATCGAGGCCGTACGCGACGCCGTCACCCCGGCCACCGTCGTCCGCAAGGGAGAGCCGGTCGGCTACGTCGACGACGGGCTCGGACACCGCAGTCCGCTGGTGGCCACCGAGGACCTCGACGCGGCCGGCCTGCCGGGGACGCGGATGGCCCTCACCCTCGGCGACGACGGCAGGACCCCACCGCACGAGGCGGCGGCGGGAACCGTGGTCGGCCGGCTGACCGTCGGCGGCGGACCCGAGGCGCAGTCGGTGCCCGTGGCCCTCCAGCACGCCCTCGCCGCACCCTCGTTCCTCGCCCGCCTGACCCGGCTGTGACGCCCGGCTGACCCGCCTGCGAGGCCCGGCCCGGGTCGACCGGCGTCCGGAGACGGCCACGGGCCCCGGTAGGCGTCGGTTGCTACGACGTCCATGCCGAACGACGCGACGCCTTGACGTCGATCAGCATGTCACCGGTGAAGTCCAGGACCAGGCTCCGCGCCCGCTCCGCCAGCCGGTACGTGTCGCCGGTGATCGTGTAGCGGCCTCCGCCGAGGTAGGACGTGTTCTTCTCGAAGCGCCCCTTGAAGAACCCGCCGTCCCGGCACACCGCCTTCACGTGCCGCTCGTCGTGGTTGCGCAATCCGTCGTCCACGCCGCTCACCAGCACGACGGTGCCGTCGCACACGTAGACCAGCCTCGGCGAGCTCTTGAAGGCCTCCCGGTTCGCGGCCTGGACGGCCTGCCAGTCCTCCCGGGACCACCGGGCCCGCGGGGGCGGCGCACCGTCGGGACGGGCCTCGCCCACCTCGACCGGGAGGAGCTGGTCCTCCGCGGCCCTGGCCAGCACCCTCAGCCGTAGGCTGCTCGTCGTCCGCGGGAACTGGATCGTCGCACCGCTGCCCGTGCGTCGGGCACAGGCCGTCACGCGGATCGTGCTGGCACCGCCGAGCACCCATGTCACGTGGCGGGGGTCGTGGTTGCTCAGGGTCCGGTCGTGCGAGACCAGGAGGAGCCCGTGCCGGACCGCACAGTGCAGGCTCTCACCGCCCCGCAGCATCCTCAGCAGATAGCGGTTCGCGCCGGCCGCCTCGTCCCGGTCGGCCCGCGACGGCCGCCAGTGCCGGTCGTCGGCCGCGTCGGCCCCGTCAGACGTACCGGCCGTACCTGTGGTACCGGTCGTGGCGGTCGCGTCGGTCGCGTCGGTCGCGTCGGTCGCGTCGGTCGCGTCGGTCGGCGGCGGGTCGGCCCTGACGAACGAGGAGCCCGCCACCCAGTGGACCTCGCCCCGGACGTCGAACCGGCCGAGGAGACCGTCGCACCCGTGCCGCGCGTCGACGTCCCCGGGGAGCGGGCCGGGAGCGCAGGTGCACAGCCGGAGCGGATCCGGGTGACCGTCGACGCCGGGCCGGACCAGTACGGATCCGCGGAAGTCCGGATGGGCCGGGAGCCGGTGGTCCCAGAGGGCCGCGTCATGGTGCACCGTCAGGTTCGCGAGGCTCCGGCCACCGGGATGGGGCGGGACGGCGTGGTAGAGGTGTTCCCAGACGGGGAACCCGGGCGGGCCGAGGACGAGCCCGGCGCCGTAGTCGGAGGAGAGGTGGACGGTGGTCCCCAGCGGGATCGTGACATGCTCCTGAACCCCTTCCCCGGGACCCGGAGGGAAGAAGTCCCCTCGCCCCAGCACGATGATGCCCATCTGGAGAAACCTTCCTGTCGCCGAACGTGCCGAGGCGGCCACGGGCGATGACAGTAGCGGCGCCCACCCCTCCCGGCGCATCCCCCGAACGACTCCGGAAGGCCGGACCCCGGCCGTAGTCCCCTCACCTCGGTCGGCCCCCCCGCAGGCTCGGGCCGGCGCCGGGGACTCAGGTGATGGGCGCGGGGACGTCGCCGGCCAGGACCAGTTGGGGCACCTGGGAGAAGCGCCAGGTATTGCCCTCGCGGGTGAACACCCACACCTCGTCGAACCTGTTGTCCGCCCACTTGCGGGGTACGGCGGGCCGGACCACGCCCAGCGCCTCGGCGATGGCCGGGATGCGCCCGTGCTGCCAGGAGATCAAGGTGGTGCCGTGCTGGGCCGTGACCGCCTTCGCCAGCGCGGCCTCCTGCCCGTGGCCGAAGCTCTGGTCGACCGGCTTGCCGAGCTTCTGGGCAAGGGGAGTGACCGTCTCTACGGGGCGCAGGCTGTTGGAGCCCTCCTTGCCCATCGTCGCCTTGTCCGGGGTCGACGCGTAGATCCGGTCCGGGGTGCGCAGGCCGGCCCGGATCTGCCCCTGCACCGGGTCGAACAGCTCGGCGAGCGCCCCGGCCCGCTGCCACCCCGTCACGGTCAGGGACTCCTTGTCGACCTCGCCGTCGGCCGTGATCCCGTACGGCTTGTCGTGCTTGCCCTCGGGCTTCTCCGCGTGCCGGATCACCATGATCGTGTCGGCGCCCGTCGTCTGACCGGCCGGGCTCACCGGCTCCCGCGACCGGCCGACGCCGCCCAGCGACGGCGCCGACTGGCACGCACCCAGCAGCGGGGTCAGGGCCACCACGGCGACGAGCCGCATCGGCCAGTTCCGGAACACAACCGCTCGGCGGCGCATGCACTCTCCTCGACGATCACTGGGTGGGATCCCGATGCTAGGTCGCCCCGTGGCTCCTGGGACGAACGCCGTGCGTTGTTGCCCGTACCGCTGCCCGAACGGCGCTGACGGATATTCAGCAGACAGGCAGGATGGAGCTCGTCACTCTCCGTATTCTCGAAAGGGGAACCATGGGCGGCCACTACATCCTGCTCGGTCTCGGAGACATCGAGGTCGATCCCTCGACCGTCCATCACGACGTGCACATGGTGGGGGTTCCGAACGACCGCCGGGTCGCATTCCGGTACGCCTCGCTGCTGACCTGCGACGCCGACGGATCGACCCTCTCGGGCCAGTGCGGGGAGTACGACCCGGCCCTCGACGGGCTGGTCCCCAACCTGACGCTCCACCCGGCCCCGCACATCGCCGACGAGGGCCTCGTGCACACCATGAGCGGCTGGGGCTACGAGGTGCTCCGGGTCGGCCGGGAGGTCGTGGAACCGGTGGTCCTGTGCGACGGCGACACGGCATCGTGCCCCGTCCCGCAGAGCCGTGAGGAGGACGCCGTCCACCGGTGCACGGGAGTCCTGGGCAGCCCCGACTTCGCCGGGAGCACGATCTCCTGGTGGGCCTGCGCGGACTTCGTCCGGTCGGCCCGGCGGCCCGAGGGTACCGCGGCGGCGACCGCCGACGAGTCCGGGGCCACAGCCGCAGGCGCCCGCGACCGGGTCAACGCATCCCTCCTGGCGGGTCTGACCGAGGGCGACACCCTCTACTACGCGATCGGTGACTCCGCAGCCCTGTTCTCGAAGAACCGCGCCTTCTCGGAGCACCACATCGATCGGTCCACCGCCGCTCTCTCCGGCCTGTTCACCGCCTCCACCCAGGGCAACTGCACCGTCCTGACCCATGCCGACCACCTTCTCCTGCAGGGAGTCCCCCGGGCACACCGGGACCGGATGGGCCTCGCCCTCACCTCGTACACCGACGCCCCGGTCATCTACGCGAAGGCGGAACGGACGACCGCCCCGGGCAACGCCGACCACGCCGAGGGGCACGCGCCGGGAACCGGGAGGAGGAACCGGGCGAAGCCCGCGGCGCCGTTGTCGGCAGAGGACCGGAAGGCGATCGACGCCACCAATCGTCGCCTCGTGGCCGCCGCCGAAGACGGCCGCGTGCTGTACTACAGCACGACGGGCGACGTATGCCTTCTGATTCCCGTGGAAACACTCCCCGAAATCAGCCACGCCACCGCCCATATGAGGTGGATGACTTCCCGGCCGAACCGGTCCAACGGTCGCCTCACGGTGGTCCACGGCACCGGGCAGGGCGAGCGTTCCCTGCGCCTCGCCGGGCCCGCGACCGATGCCGTCGCGACCACGATCCGGCATTCCTCCGCCTGCCCGGTCGTCCGCCCGTCGTGAGGAATTGCTGCACGGCCGGACGGACTTTCGGACTGCCGATCGGGCGGGACCACTGATATCCCGTTACCGGCCATCCTCCGACATCACTGTCATCTGCTTGCATGAAGAAATTGCATGTCGGATGAAGTGAAAGCGGGTCGTGTCATGCGTGAAATCCCCCGGAGGAAGGCGATCGGTCTCGGTCTCGGGGCCGCCGCCGCCCTGGGCGTCGCGGGGTGCGGCACCGGCTCGGGCGCCGCGCGGAGCAGTTCCGCAGCGACGGGCGAGAAGGGCTCCGCCACCGGTGTGCCGGGGGCGGGCGGCTCCGGGGGCACCCCCATAGGCGACGGATCCACCGCCGACACCGGCCCCCAGCCGAACCAGCCGGCCAAGCCCCAGCGGCTCCAGCCGGGGGAGGCACCGCCGCAGTTCGTGGTGTTCAGCTGGGACGGAGCGGGCGAAATAGGCAACGGGCTCTTCCCACGCTTCCTCAAGCTGGCCAACGACCACGGCGCGGCGATGACCTTCTTCCTCTCGGGCCTCTACCTGCTCCCCGAGTCCAAGAAGGACCTCTACCGACCGCCGAACAATCCCGTCGGAGCGTCCGACATCGGCTACCTCAAGGACGAGAACATCCGCAACACCCTGCGCTACGTCCGCCAGGCCTGGCTGGACGGCCACGAGATAGGCACCCACTTCAACGGGCACTTCTGCGGCGGCTCCGGCTCGGTCGCCAAGTGGACCCCGGAGCAATGGCGCAGCGAGGTGGACCAGGCGGTGTCCTTCGTGACCACCTGGCGCACCAACACCGGCTTCACCGACGTGGCTGCCCTGCCCTTCGACTACCGCAAGGAACTGATCGGCGGCCGCACCCCCTGCCTGCTCGGCCAGGAGAACCTGCTGCCGACCGCCCGGGAGCTGGGCTGGCGCTACGACGCCAGCTCGCCCGGGGGCCGCCAGGTGTGGCCGGCGAAGAAGGACGGCGTGTGGGACCTGCCGCTGCAGAGCGTCCCCTTCCCGGGGCACTCCTTCGAAGTCCTGTCCATGGACTACAACATCCTCGCCAACCAGTCCAAGAACAGCACCAAGGGCGATCCCTCCCGCTACCCGGCCTGGCGGACCCAGGCCGTCGGCGCCTACCTCGGCGGCTTCAAGCGGGCGTACGAGGGCAACCGCGCGCCCCTGTTCATCGGCAACCACTTCGAGCAGTGGAACGGCGGCATCTACATGGACGCCGTCGAAGAGGCCCTCAAGGGCATCGCGGACAAGAAGGACGTACGCCTGGTGTCCTTCCGGCAGTTCTGCGACTGGCTGGACGCCCAGGACCCGAAGGTCCTGGCCAAGCTGCGCACCCTCGAGCCCGGCGAGTCCCCGGCCGGCGGCTGGGGCGCGTACGTGACGTGATCAACACTGCCCGAGTGGGAGCCCGAAAGGACATGTGACGCACGTCAGGGCTGCCATAGGTTGATCATGCCCACTCCGGCGGCGAGCAATCGAGAAGGAAGTCCGCGTGACCGAGCAAGCAGGATCCGAGCCCCCCGTGCGCCACCTCCACGCCGACGCCATGCAGACGCTCATGGACCTCCTTCCGCCGGAGGACCGGGGCCGCTTGTCCCTGGTCGACAAGGCACAGTACGACTTCGTCGCCACCCAGCCCCGCAAGTCGCCCGCCGGAGAGGTGCAGCAACTGCGCGAAGGGACGGCAGGCCTCCCCTACCGCACCCTCTACACCCAGAAGACGCTGGACAACGCCCTCCAGGCCGCGCAGCCGCTGCACTTCGCACCCGGGGCGGGCCCCGCGGCGGAGGTCCTGGTCCTGCGCCACGAGGCCGTGGGCGGAGAGGTCCACCTGTACGGAGGGTTCGACCAGCAACCGCTGCTGCGCATGGAGGGCGGGCGGTGCAGGGTCGAGGCCGACGCAACGATCGTCGACCTCCTCGGCGGAGTCGCACACGTCAGCGGCGGCACCATCGTCAACAAGCGGAGCCAGAGCCACTCCGAGGTCCAGGACGGATGGATCGAGAACATGTACGCCGGGAGCGCCGGCCTCAACGGGACGTCATGGTGCTCCACCGTGCACGGCGGACACGTATGGGTCTGTGACGACGCGGTCGTCGGCGCGGTGACCGACGGGACCGTCGCACTCGGCGAGCGGAGCCGCCTCGTCCACGCCAGGGGCGGACACGTGGAAGCCGGTGGCACCAGCTTGATCACCGAAGTGTCCGGCGGGATCGTCCACCTCCAGTCGGAATCCCGCATCCAGATGGTCATCGGGGGAACCGTCCGCGCCTACGAGGGCTCCACCGTCGACGAGGCCACCGGCGGGGTGATCCACGCCGAGGACGGCGCCACCGTCACCGCCTACCGGGGCGCCACCGTCCACCTCCACGGCACCCAGGTGAACCTCACCGACCACGGCGCCACCGTCATCCAGGAAACCTGACCCGGCCCCCGGCACGGGGCCCGGGCGGTTCCTCGGGGGATGCCTAGAGGGAATCCGTGCCCACGATGTAGCAGCCCTGCCGTGCGTCGGCCGCGTCCCATGCCGCGGGACTGTGCCTACCGGTCTGGGGATCGAACTCGTAGACGACCGTGACGTGCCCGTCCGGGTCCACCTCGCACCCGTAGACGACGGTCCAGTGCATCGAGCCGGCCACCATGACCGTGCACTGCGCCTCCATGGCCTTCTTGAGGTCGCCGTCCGTGAGGGCGGGGCGATAGAGCCAGGGGACCTCCACGGGGAACTCGGGTTCCCCCAGCGCGTTCACGGCCGCGTTGAGAGCGCCGAGCCCCCCGGCGCGCTCCATCACCTTGCGTACCCGGGCGCCGTCGGGGTCCCCGCCGATCTTCCTGCGGGCCGCCTCGTACGCCGCCCGGTAGCCCGTGGCCACCGTCGTCGTCGCTTTGTCCGACATCAGGAAGAGATGCATCGCGTCGTCGGTCGTCAGGGCGGTACCGGCGGCCCAGTTGCAGGCCGTGGCCGTCGCGGCCGCATAACACTGGTGCCCGCGCTGGACGCGACCGTCCGAGGGAGGAGTGGTCCGGCCCAGGACCAGGTGCCCCGCAGGCGTAGCGCGTCTCGCCATGGCGCCTTCATCGTCCAGGAGGACTCCGCAGTCGGCGTAGGGGCATTCCGCCTGGGCCAGGCGGGACTCCGTGAAGCAGCCCTTGCACACGGCGACGTCGGCGTGCACGGGGCACCGCAGGAGTTGCGGGGAGTCGAACGTCTCGAAGCACCATGTGCAGGCGTGCGTGACGGCCGGGTCGTTCCGCGCCGCCGGCAGCGGGGCGTGGCCTCCGCCATCCGTGTCCGTGTCCGCGTCCGTATCCGTGCCGGGGACCCCGGCAGGGGGGAGGCCGAGTGCGAAGCCGTCGGGGACCACGAGGTGCTGTTCGCACCAGGGGCACTCGATGCCTTCCCGTTCCTCGGAGCCGCAGAAACCGCACAGCCCGCCGTGCTCCTGGTCGGGGCACAGCAGCATGTACTCCTGTGGGTAGGGGAGCTGACAGCTCCAGCAGCGGGGGAGACGGCCCACGATGGCGACGAGGACGTGTGCCGCGACGAAGGGGTCGGTGCAGACCGCGCATCGCACGGCGTCGCTCTCGTGCGCCGGCGCACACTCGGGACACAGCACGTCATGCCGGCAGGAAGTGAGGCACAAGAAGAACGAAGGCCCGGAAGGGTCGGAGCTGTGGACCTCCGATTCCTCGAAGGAACGGTGGCAGGCGACGCAGGTGTACAACCGGGCTCACTCCGTGGATCGGTGCGGCAGGGTGGCTGGGCGCCGTGCCGCAGGGGATGTCCAGCGTGGGCAGCGGCACGGCACCACTTCCATCCCTCCGGGGCAGAAACACGGGCAGACAGGGCCGGCGGGGCGCCACGCGGCGGGGCGTCGCCGGCCGACACCGTTCCGCGCCGCCGACGGGGCGGCCTGCCGGGCACGACCGGGTGCCTGATGGGCTGCCCCGCGGGGCTGTTGGCGGCGCGGGGCCCGGGACAGCATCGAGCGGGGCAGGTTTTCGTTTCTTCGCATGATTCGTAGGAAGGGCGGCTTCATGCCGTACGTAGTGCTGGGCCGGAGTTGCGATCTCGGCGCGGGAGTGCCGGCACGGGTGGTGGTGCCCGCGAGGGTGACGCTGCACCTGATGGCGGGCGAGGACGTGACCGTGGGGCTGGACCAGCCGTCGCTGGCGCAACAGATGGGGGCCACCGGCGAGTACGGCCCGGGCAGTGAGCTGGACAATCTCGCGATGACCGGTCTGCTGGACCGTTGGGACGAGGAGGACCGGCAGTTCGACCCGTTCGAGCTGGTGCTGCCCGATCCGGCCGGAGCGCCCGTCCACCTGTGCACCGACAGCGCAGGGTCCTGCCCCACCACGGCGGAGCAGGTCGAGGCCGGGGCCGGGCACACGTGCGACGGCGTCCTCGGCGCCTTCCCGGGCCGACGGCTGTTCTGGATGACGTACGACACGATCCTGCCGGTGAACGGGCGGGCCCTGCGCCGGTTGCCGCTCCTGCTCAGCGCCGAGACCGTACTGGGCACCACCCTGCGGACCCGCACCGAGGCCGTGCTGCGGAGCGAACTGCCCGCGCAGACGATGAGCCACGTGCCCCTCCTGACGCAGGACGTCGTCGGCGGCGACCCGCGGCGCTTCGTGCGGCGGGTCGCACGATCCATCAAGGAGTGGGCCGCCGCGGGCCGGCCCATCGGTGTGCGGGAACTGCTCCGTGACGCGCTGGGGGACGACCACACGGCGCAACTCGCCGAGGCCATGGCCGACTTCACCGAGGAGGTGCTCCAGGATCAGACACAGGAGCTCCTCGAAGAGGATCTCCTGCCGCTCGCCGAGCTGGTCCGTCAGGAGGCGGAGGACCGGGGCACCCGGGTCGACCTCGCCGACGCCGTGGACGTCCTGCAAGATCTGCTGACCGCCCGCCTCGGAGGCCTCGCAGGAGAACGGGCCGACCTCGTGGAGGCGGACCTCCAGGCCCTCGACACGGGTTTGGCCTCCTTCAGGTGTGACCTGCAACGGGCCTTCGTCGACACCCTGGTACGCAGCCTCGCCGAGGTCTTCCACCGGACCGCGCGGGAGGTGCTCCGGGCCCGGCACCACCCGCGGCCCGGCGCGGCGGCCCCGGCAGCCTGACGCGAACGACGCCCGGGTGCGACGCCCTCAGGCCGCGGGCCGCTGGTCCCCGATGCCCGGCTGGTCGAAGGTCTTCGGGACGGGTAGCGTCGCCCAGCGGCCGACGGGCCAGACCACGGCCACGGCCCGGCCCACCACGTCGTCGACCGGCACGAAGCCGTGGGTCTTCGGGTCGTCCATGTGCCAGCGGGAGTCCAGGGAGTCCTGCCGGTGGTCGCCCATCACCCAGATCGTGTGCGCCGGCACCTTGAGCGGCCCGAACGGCTTGTCGTCGCACGGCGTGTTCCCGGGGTAGAGGTACGGCTCCTGCAGGGCCTTGCCGTTGACCGTGACCGGGCCGCCCCGCCGGCACTCGACCGTGTCCCCGCCGATCCCGATGACCCGCTTGATCAGGTTCCGGGCGTCGGCGGAGGGCATCAGACCGATCTGGCTGAGGACGTCCTGGACGACGTTCGGCCGGCTCGTGGGCTGGCCGGCCAGCCAGTCGCTCGGGTCGCGGAAGACGACGACCTCGCCGCGCTCCGGCTCGGCTCCGAACCAGGGCGTGAGCTTGTCGACCGCCACCCGGTCCCCGGGCTGGAGGGTGTTCTGCATCGAGTCGGAGGGGATGGAGAAGACCTGCACCAGGAAGGTCTTGACCAGCACGGTCAGGACGAGGGCGACCACGAGGAGGAGCGGCAGCTCCTGCCAGAACGGGCGCCGCTTGCGCTCGGGCTTCTCGCCCACGGGTCCTCCCACGGTCCGTCGCCGCCCACGTGCGACCGACGCTAGGCGAACCCCGGGCCGTCACCCGCGCGACACGCGCAGCCGCAGTCGCAGCCGTAGGCCCGGCCGCAGCCGTAGGCCCGGCCGCAGCCGCGGGCCCGGCCGCAGCCGCGGGCCCGGCCGCAGCCGCGGGCCCGGCCCGCCGATCGGTGGAACCGCCTGCCGACGGGCACCTCCCCCGTCCGGGAAGGGATGCCAGGCCACGCCAGGAGCGGCGGACGGCGGACGCCCGATCCTTGCAGCAGGTTTATGGCGGATCTCGTGATACTTCCCGGGTCGTACACGTCGCGGGCGAGCCGCCCGCCGTCCTCGGCCTCGTCACCCTGCACCAAAGGACCGCGCCGGAGGCGTGCACATCGTGGAAATTTCCTGGCACCTGTGGGTGCTGACCCTTGTCGTTCTCTCCCTCCTGATCGGCGCCGACTTCCTCATAGGCCGCAAGCCGCACGACGTGTCGATCAGGGAAGCGGCCACCTGGACGGTCGTCTGGACCGTCCTCGCCGCGCTCTTCGGCCTGGGCCTGTGGATCGTCCTCGGTGACGGCCGGGCCGCGCAGGAGTTCTTCGCGGGGTTCGTCACGGAGAAGTCGCTGAGCGTCGACAACCTCTTCGTCTTCGTCCTGATCATGGCGAAGTTCGCGGTGCCCTCGCAGCTCCAGCAACGCGTCCTGCTGGTCGGCGTGCTCATCGCCCTCGTGCTGCGCGCGGTCTTCATCGCGGCCGGCGCCGCGATCGTCGCCAGCTTCTCCTGGGTCTTCTACCTCTTCGGCGCGTTCCTGATCTACACCGCCTGGAAGCTGATCCAGGAGGCGCGCAAGGACGAGGACGAGGAGGAGTTCGAGGAGAACCGCCTGCTGAAGTCCATCGAGAAGAAGTTCGGCGTCGCGGACCGGTACCACGGGACCAAGCTGTTCGTCCGGGCGGGCGGCAAGCGGGTGCTGACCCCGCTGATGGTGGTCATGCTCGCCATCGGCACCACCGACGTCCTCTTCGCCCTGGACTCCATCCCGGCGATCTTCGGCCTGACCCAGGACCCGTACATCGTCTTCACCGCCAACGCCTTCGCCCTGATGGGCCTGCGCCAGCTGTACTTCCTGCTCGGCGGCCTGCTCAAGAAGCTGGTCCACCTCGGCTACGGCCTGTCGGTCATCCTCGGTTTCATCGGCGTCAAGCTGGTGCTGCACGCCCTGCACGAGTCCGGGCTGAACGTCCCGGTCGTCTCGGTCCCGGTCTCGCTCGGTGTCATCTGCGGAGTCCTGGTGCTCACCACGATCACCAGCCTGATCGCCTCCCGGAGGCGTACGGCCGAGCGGTGACGCCCGGCTCAGACCTGGCGGCACCTCGGAAGGATCGCCACACCCGACCTGTCCTTCATGGGGAACCGCGTCCACCGGTCGGTCCAGAACGCGAAGCGGTCGGTGTAGTCCAGGGCTGCGCCGTCCTGCGGGTCCGTCAGCTCCAGAATCGCCTTGAAGTGCGCGAACTGGTAGTAGCAGTAACCGGGCAGCGCATCGTAGCGGGCGTCGAACTCCTCCTGGAGCGCCTCCATCCCGTCGGCGTACCGCTCCGAGAACTCCTGGACCTTCACCAGGAGCTGATCGGTCGGGCCCAGGTGGTCGGACGCCTCGAAGAGGGGACCCGAAGGGAGCGCGTCACGTACCTCCTGCTCGTACTGCTCCTGGAGGTGCAGCGCGGTGTCGCAGTACGCGGCGAAGTCACGTAACGCGCTGAGGATGTTCCCTTCGCACGTGTCCTTCGCCGACCTCAGCTGATCCAGCTGTCCCTCCGTCAGACGCCTCTTCCACGGCATCCGCGCGATCGGCAGGAACTCGGTGTCGATGTGGAACGGCCAGACTTCGGTCAGGTAGTGCACATCGCTCTTCACCAGTGCGACCCATTCCTTGAACTCCTCGTCGGTGTACGGCCCGGGCACGTGATCTCCTCTCGTGACGGCATGACGGCATGACGGCATGACGGCATGACGGGAGTCATCGTGCGGCAGACGGGAAGCCCGGTGGTGCACTTACGGGCAGACGATCGGGCTCGTCGGCGGACGGGGGACGTCCTCCCGTCGTGAGGCTCGATGGCCGATGGCTGCGGGGCGCTGCCGTGGCACGGTGACGGACGGCGCGTCGGCTCGGATCACGATCCCCGCGCGCTGCGTACAGCCCCGCGAAGGAACGAGGAACCCATGCCCCGCAGTGTCATGCTCGCCCGGACGATCGCATTGGCAGGAGGCATCTGCCTGATGGCACCTGCCGGTGCGAGCGCCATGGAACGCGGTGCGTCGCCGGCGCTGCCGGTGGGGGAGTACGCCTTCATCGTGAACTCCGACATCCCGCACGGCGCCCGCGGCAGCCTGGCCATCGTGGACACCGCCACGGACCGGACCGTCAAGACGGTGTCGGAAGGGCTGGACGAGAACCCGGAATCGGTCGCGGTCTGGCCCGACGGGTCCACCGCCTACGTGGCCAGCTTCGGCGACGTGACCAAGGCCCCGGCGCCCCAGAGCGTGTCCGTGGTGGACGTCGCCGAAGGCCGCGTCGTGGCCCGGATCCCGGTCGGCGTACGGCCCGAGAAGATCGTGCTCTCCCCCGACGGCAGCCGGGCCTACGTCGTGAACTCCGGCGCGCTCGCCGACCCCGGCGGTGTCTCGGTCATCGACACGGCGAGCCGCCGCGTCGTGGACACCCTGCCCGTGGGTGCCAATCCGAACGACATGGCCCTCACCCCCGACGGCCGGCACGCCTACGTGACCGTCGGCGCCGAGAACACCGTGGCCGTCCTGGACACCGCCACCGGCGAGGTGTCCGCCCGGATCCGCCTGGACGAGGCCGTGGCGGGCCTTCCGCTGGGAGTGGTGGTGTCCGGCGACGGGCGCCGGGTGTACGTCGGGGACAACCAGAACAACCTGGTCCACACGATCGACACGGCGACGAACACCCTGGTCGGGGAACCCGCCCGGCTCCCCGGGTGGGGGCTGGCGGCCGGACTCGGACTCACTCCGGACGGCCGGCGCCTGTACGTGACCGAGGCCGCCTCCAACGAGGTCGCCGTCCTGGACACCACCACGGGCCAGGCCCTGCCCACCACGATCCGCGTCGGCAGGAATCCGACCGGCGCCGCCGTCACCCCGGACGGCACGAAGGCGTACATCACCAGCGCCTCCGACGACTCCAAGGGCGTCAGCGTCATCGACACCCGTACCAACACCGTGATCGCGTCGCTGAACCCGGGAAGCTCCCCCTTCGGCATCGTCATGTACTCCAGCCGCGCGCGGTGACGCCCGGGGCGAGGGCCCTGCCTTCCCCGGGCGGACCGCTTCGGCCCGACGGCCATTGCCGGTACGCTTTTGCTCTTTCCCCAGGCAGCCTGTTTCTTCCGGCCTGCCCGATGTGCTGCCCTTTAGGGAATTCCCCTTCGGGCGCTGCGCCTTTACGGTGTGCACGTGGTGAGGCCCCGCACGGTGCAGCGGCCAGCCCGAAGTGCTTTGGAGAAAAGACATGGCAGACGACAGGTCCACCGGGACTGTCAAGTGGTTCAACGCGGAGAAGGGCTTCGGGTTCATCCAGCAGGACTCGGGCGGTGCGGACGTGTTCGTCCACTACACGGCCATCCAGGCGCAGGGCTACCGCTCCCTGGAGGAAAGTCAGCGAGTGACGTTCGAAGTGACCCAGGGGCAGAAGGGCCCTCAGGCCGAGAACGTCACCGTGCTCTGAAGCCTCGGTCGTCGTGACGACGGTCCGCCGGGTTCCCGGCGGACCGTTTCCTTGTGCGGAGCGGAAGTCACAGGGTCATCCAGATGCCCTGCTTGTGGTCCGAAAGGGATGGAGACCGGCGCCACCTTGATATTGCATGAAGGGGTGGCGGCAGCCGGTCGAAACCGGCGGTCACGATGTTTCGGTGAAATTCAGTGCGGAGAAGTACGATGGCGACTGGTTCGGTCAAGTGGTTCAGCAGCGAAAAGGGCTTCGGGTTCATCGAGCCGGACGACAGGAGCCCGGACGTCTTCGTCCACTTCCGCGCGATCAACGGAACCGGCTTCAAGACCCTCGAAGCGGCGGACCGGGTGAGCTACGACCGTGAGCAGAGCCCCAAGGGACCGCAGGCCGTGAACGTGACCGTCCTGCCGTAGCGCCGGTCAGCCCGGGCGGCGTGCGCCCGGGCGGACGTGCACGCGGATCAGGTGCCCGTGGGCGGCGTAGGATCTGTCACCGTCGAGCATTCCGGTGACGCATTCGACGGTGTCCTCGTCGAGCAGGCGGGCCCCGAGCAGGCGCCGGCAGGAGCCCGGCCGCTCGCATCAGCGGCCGGTCGTCCAGGGCAGAACGCGTTGCCCTGAGGTGAACCGTCGGCTGCCCGCC
>NZ_RPRY01000166.1 GCF_003949795.1 Streptomyces sp. WAC06614 | reverse complement strand
GCCCCGGTGCCTTGGTCCGACCCGGGCCCGCCCGCACGCCACTGGGCGGCCGGCAGCGACGTACGGCACGCGGTGCACGGGCCGGGCTGGGTGCAGGGCAGTGGGGTCGGGCGGGTCACCGTACGGTTCGAGACGCCCGGCTCGGCGCCGGGAAGGGTGCGCACGTTCCGGGTGGACGACCCCGACCTGGAGCCGTCCGACCCGCTGCCGCTGGTCGGCGAGGAGTCGTGAGGGACGGGCCCCCGCTCAGTCCTCGCCCGCCAGCCGGCCGAAGTCGCGCTGGATGTCGCTGGGCAGGGACACGTCCAGGCCGTAGTGGTGGTAGAGCTGGAGCTCCTGTTCGGGGGAGAGGTGGCGGCCCACACCGAAGTCGGGGGCGCCCTTGATCAAGGAGCGTTCGAAGGGCACCCGGAGGGTGTCCCCGACCAGCTCGCTGGGTTCCAGGGGGACGAAGGCGTCCCGGCCGAAGAGCCCGGTCCGTACCGCGGCCCATTCCGGGACCCCGGTGGCGTCGTCGAGGTAGACCTCGTCGATGGTGCCGATCTTGGCGCCGTTGCGGTCGAACGCCTTGCGGCCGATCAGGCTGCGGGGATCGATGTCGGTACGCACGGTCCCTCCACATGGTCGCAACTCCTCACGTAAGCACTACAAAAGTGCATAACCGGGGAGGGGGCCACTCGAGGGAGGCCCCAGAACCTCGCTGGTAGTCTGGTGAACGGCTGGTGACCCTGTGCGGGAGAGTCCTCCGAACGAGCTCGACGGAGGCGCCGAAGGAGCAAATCCTCCCCGGAATCTCTCAGGCAGACGTACCGCACGGACGAGGCCACTCTGGAAAGCAGGTGTGGGTGCCGGAGGGCAGTACCGGTTCCTCTCCTCACCGACGGTGAAAGCCGGCCGGAGCGGGCGATCCCCGCGCCGCCGGTGAAGCTCTCAGGTTGAGATGACAGAGGGGGAGGCCGTCCGGGTGCCCGCGCCGCGGCACCCCTCGCAGGTCGCACAGACCAGGAGGCCTCCGCCCATGACCGCCAACCGCATTCCGCTCTCCCAGCTGGAGCGTGGCATCCCCTTCGAGCAGCGCCACATCGGGCCCGACGCCGAGGCCCAGGCCAAGATGCTCGCCCAGGTGGGGTACGGCTCGCTCGACGAGCTGACCGCCGCCGCGGTACCGGATGTGATCAAGAGCGCCGAGGCCCTGGACCTCCCCGGTGCCCGCACCGAGGCGGAGGTCCTGGCCGAGCTCCGCGACCTGGCCGGCCGCAACCAGGTCCTCACCTCCATGATCGGTCTCGGCTACTACGGGACCTTCACCCCGCCGGTGATCCTGCGCAACGTCATGGAGAACCCGGCCTGGTACACGGCGTACACCCCGTACCAGCCGGAGATCTCCCAGGGCCGCCTGGAGGCCCTGCTCAACTTCCAGACCGTCGTCGCCGACCTGACCGGCCTGCCGACCTCCGGCGCCTCCCTGCTGGACGAGGGCACCGCCGCCGCCGAGGCCATGACGCTGGCCCGCCGCGTGGGCAAGGTCAAGGGCGGGGTCTTCCTCGTCGACGCCGACGTGCTGCCGCAGACCATCGCCGTGATCGAGACCCGCGCCGAGCCGCTCGGCATCGAGGTCGTCGTCACCGACCTGTCCGAGGGCATCCCGGCCGAGGTCGCCGAGCGCGGCGTCTTCGGCGTGGTGCTCCAGTACCCGGGTGCCTCCGGCGCCGTCCGCGACATCAAGGCCGTCATCGACCAGGCCCACGAGCTCGGCGCGATCGTCACCGTCGCCGCCGACCTGCTGGCCCTGACCCTGCTGACCTCGCCCGGCGCCCTCGGCGCGGACATCGCCGTCGGCACCACCCAGCGCTTCGGCGTCCCGATGGGCTTCGGCGGCCCGCACGCCGGTTACATGGCCGTCCAGGACAAGCACGCCCGCTCCCTGCCGGGCCGCCTCGTCGGCGTGTCCGTCGACGCCGACGGCAACAAGGCCTACCGCCTGGCCCTGCAGACCCGCGAGCAGCACATCCGCCGCGAGAAGGCCACCAGCAACATCTGTACCGCGCAGGTGCTGCTCGCCGTCATGGCCGGCATGTACGCCGTCTACCACGGCCCCGAGGGCCTGCGGACGATCGCCCGCCGCACCCACCGCTACGCCGCGATCCTGGCCGCGGGCCTGACCGCCGGCGGGGTCGAGCTGGTCCACGGCAGCTACTTCGACACCCTCACGGCCAAGGTGCCCGGCAAGGCCGCCGAGGTCGTGGCCGCCGCCCGCGCCAAGGGCGTCAACCTGTACCTGGCCGGCGCGGACCTGGTGTCGGTCTCCTGCGACGAGACCACCACCCGCGCCGACCTGGAGGCCGTCTGGGCCGCCTTCGGCGTCACCGCCGACGTCGAGGCGCTGGACGAGGTCACCGCCGACGCGCTGCCGGCCGGCCTGCTGCGCTCCGACGCGTACCTGAGCCACCCGGTCTTCCACCAGCACCGCTCCGAGACCGCGATGCTGCGCTACCTGCGCACGCTCGCCGACAAGGACTACGCGCTGGACCGCGGCATGATCCCGCTGGGCTCGTGCACCATGAAGCTCAACGCGACCACCGAGATGGAGCCGGTGACCTGGCCCGAGTTCGGCCAGCTGCACCCCTTCGCGCCGATCGACCAGGCCCAGGGCTACGCCACGCTCATCAACGAGCTGGAGGAACGTCTCTGCGAGGTCACCGGCTACGACAAGGTCTCGATCCAGCCGAACGCCGGCTCCCAGGGTGAGCTCGCCGGTCTGCTGGCCGTGCGCGCCTACCACCGCGCCAACGGCGACGAGCAGCGCACCGTCTGCCTCATCCCGTCCTCCGCGCACGGCACCAACGCCGCCAGCGCCGTGATGGCCGGCATGAAGGTCGTCGTCGTCAAGACCGCCGACGACGGCGAGGTGGACGCCGAGGACCTGCGCGCCAAGATCGAGCAGTACCGCGACGAGCTCGCCGTGCTGATGATCACCTACCCGTCCACGCACGGCGTCTTCGAGGAGCACGTCGCGGAGATCTGCGGCCTGGTCCACGAGGCGGGCGGCCAGGTCTACGTCGACGGCGCCAACCTCAACGCCCTGGTCGGCCTCGCCAAGCCGGGCCACTTCGGCGGCGACGTCTCGCACCTGAACCTGCACAAGACCTTCTGCATCCCGCACGGTGGTGGCGGCCCGGGTGTCGGCCCGGTCGGCGTCCGCGCCCACCTCGCCCCGTACCTGCCCAACCACCCGCTCCAGCCGACCGCCGGCCCGGAGACGGGCGTCGGCCCGATCTCGGCCGCGCCGTGGGGCTCCGCCGGCATCCTGCCCATCTCGTGGTCGTACGTGCGCCTGATGGGCGGCGAGGGCCTCAAGCGCGCCACCCAGGTCGCGGTGCTCGGCGCGAACTACATCGCCAAGCGCCTGGAGCCGCACTACCCGGTGCTGTACACGGGCCCGGGCAACCTGGTCGCGCACGAGTGCATCATCGACCTGCGCCCGCTGTCGAAGGCGACCGGCGTCTCCGTCGACGACATCGCCAAGCGCCTGATCGACTACGGCTTCCACGCGCCGACGATGTCGTTCCCGGTGGCCGGCACGCTGATGATCGAGCCGACGGAGTCCGAGGACCTCGCCGAGATCGACCGCTTCTGCGACGCCATGATCGCCATCCGGGCCGAGATCGAGAAGGTGGCCTCCGGCGAGTGGCCGGCCGGTGACAACCCGCTGGCCAACGCTCCGCACACGGCGGCGGCGCTGGGCGGCGAGTGGAACCACCCCTACACCCGCGACGAGGCGGTCTTCCCGGCCGGGGTCACCGCGGCCGAGAAGTACTGGCCGCCGGTGCGCCGCATCGACGGTGCCTTCGGCGACCGCAACCTGGTCTGCTCCTGCCCGCCGCTGGACGAGTACGACGCCTGAGGCCGGCCGGTCCTGAGGTCATGACGCAGGGGCCGGTCCGGGAGGAGACTCCCGGACCGGCCCCTGTGGCGTTGGTGCGCGGCGTTCCGGCGTGCGCGTGCGTGCGGCGGTCGGTCAGGCCGCCGCGAGCGGGCGGTGCGGTGCGATGATCTGGCCGTCCGGCAGCAGCTCACCGGTGTCCTCGAAGAGCAGGACGCCGTTGCACAGCAGGCTCCACCCCTGCTCCGGGTGATTGGCCACCGGCTGCGCGGCCTCCCTGTCGGCTGACTCGGCTGTAGGGCAGGCAGGCTGGTGCTGGCACATGGATGCGTTCTTTCGCTGCGGTGTGGTCTGTGTGCTGCGGCTCGTTGCGTTGCTCATGGCCGCCCCCCGTATCAATCTCGATGTGGTCAGGATCCCAGTGTTGCCCCACGGACTTGAGTCCGCAGGGATTTCCCGGCAGCTGTCCTCATAGATTGATGACGCATCACCCGTGCGGGCGGTTCAGCTCAACTCCCCTGTCAATTCGGGTGGTTCGCTACTGGCCCGAGCGGACTACCCCGGATGGGCCAACCGGGCGGCCGCCCGCTGCGATCAGGCCGCCGGTGCCGCCAGCGAGGGTGGGACGGGCGGGGTCGGCGGGGTCAGCCGGAGGGTCATCACCGGCAGCAGCTCCGACACCGGGTGCGGCCGGTACGCGGCGATCCCGGGCGGCGCCGGGGCCAGCGGCACCAGCAGGTCCGCGGCGGCCGGCAGGCCGGCGGAGGCGTCGGCCCCGACCGCGCCGTGCAGCCACAGCGTGAGCATGTACAGCTCCGGTACGGACAGCAGCCGGGGCTGGTACGCCGTGGGCAGGGACTCGGCCTGACGCAGGGCCCGTTCGGTGGCGGCGACGTACGGTCCCTCGAAGAAGTGGGAGAAGACCCAGCCGTCCGCGGTGAGGCGGGTGTCGGCCGCCGCGACGTGGCGGTCGCCGCTGCGGATCAGGAACCGCCAGCCGGCCAGCCGGGTGCGCGGGGGCCTGCCGCCGGCCGTGACCCGGTCCAGGACGTGGACGGGGAGGGGCAGTTCGGCGGTCTTGGGGCCGGGGAGCGCGCGCAGGCCCGGGGTGAGGACCTCGTCGAATCCGGCGGGGGTGCTGAGAGCCGCAAGGACGCTGCGCAGGGCGGGCGCGGGAGCCGGGGGGACATGCAGCGGCATGGTGGGTCGCCTCTCACTCGGGAGACCTGGGGATAAGGGGAGTGGTGCGGACGGCGCTGGATCGCATTCTGGGGTCAGAGGTGGGCTGAGGGGCAATGGCCGCGCGCCAACTCTCTGCCTCGTTTGCGGAGTTTATACGACATGTGTTCACACAGTGTTTCGGCTAGCTGTCCCGGCCATTGCCGGCAAGGCGTTTACCGGACCCGCTGTCATGGATTTCATGCCGCGAGCGCGCAAACATCGCGCTCTGACCTCGGAGGTTACCCGACGGGGGCTCGGCTGGAAAGCTTCGGTATTGCAGAAATGGCAAAGGCTACCCGGAAATTGCGTCGGGCGGCTTGCCAAGTGAATGTGCCCGGGCGCGGCTCGGCCAAACCGGCGCACGCTCCTTGCCAGTCGTGCACCCCGGGGCGTTATCGATCACGGCGTCGGGGCATCATCGACCGTACAGCGCGTCCGGGAGCCCGGGCGGGCCCATGCGAGGAGGGACGCTTCGATGGGGGAGAAGGTCGTGGCAGGCGGATTCGACCTGTCCGATCGGCAGCGGTATCGAAGGAAGCTTCACGAGTGCCTGGAGGGGCTGGAGCGGCTTCTGGCGGAGAAGAGGTTCGATCGGCCCAAGAACATGATGGGGCTGGAGATCGAGCTGAATCTGGCAGGTTCCGACGGGCTGCCGCGAATGGTGAATGCACAGGTTCTGGAGCGGATAGCGAGCTCTGATTTCCAGACCGAACTCGGAATGTTCAACCTGGAGGTCAACGTCCTTCCGCACCGGCTCGGCGGCCGGGTATTCGACCAGCTCACCGAGGAACTCAGCGCGGGCCTGGGGTACGCGCACCGGCAGGCGGCCGAGATCGACGCCGGCGTGGTGATGGTCGGCATCCTGCCGACGCTGACCCAGGACGACGTGGTCGCCGCCAACCTGTCGGCGGTGGACCGCTACTCGCTGCTCAACGAGCAGATCCTGATGCTGCGCGGGGAGGACTTCACCCTCGACATCGACGGGGTCGAGCATCTGACCTGCACCTCCGGCTCCATCGTGGCGGAGGCCGCGTGCACCTCCGTCCAGCTCCACCTGCAGGTGACCCCGAGCCGGTTCCCGGACCTGTGGAACGCGGCGCAGTGCGTGGCGGCGGCGCAGATCGCCGTCGGCGCCAACTCGCCGTTCCTCTTCGGGCGCGAGCTGTGGCGCGAGTCGCGGCCGCCGCTGTTCACGCAGGCCACCGACACCCGGCCGCCGGAGCTCCAGGCCCAGGGGGTCCGGCCGCGCACCTGGTTCGGCGAGCGGTGGGTGGACTCGGCGTACGAGCTGTTCGCGGAGAACGTGCGCTTCTTCCCGGCGCTGCTGCCGATCTGTGACGAGGAGGAGCCGCTCGCCGTGCTCGCCGACGGCGGGATCCCCTCGCTGCAGGAGCTGGTCCTGCACAACGGCACCGTCTACCGGTGGAACCGTCCGGTCTACGGGGTCGCCGACGGCGCGCCGCACCTGCGGGTGGAGAACCGGGTGCTGCCGGCCGGCCCGACCGTCGCCGACGTGGTGGCCAACGCCGCCTTCTACTACGGGCTCGTACGGACCCTCGCCGACGAGGCGCGGCCGGTGTGGACCCGGATGCCGTTCGCCGAGGCGGAGGCCAACTTCGACGCCGCGTGCCGGTACGGGATCGACGCCCGGCTGCGCTGGCCGCGCAAGGGCCGGGCCGGCGGGCTGGCGAGCGTACCGGCCGTGCGGCTGGTCCTGGACGAGCTGCTGCCGATGGCGGCGGCCGGTCTGGACGCCTGGGGGATCGAGCCGGCCGACCGGGACCACTACCTGGGGATCATCGAGGAGCGCTGCCGACGGCGGGTCAACGGGGCCACCTGGCAGGTGGACACCTACCGGGCGGCCCTCGACTCCGGGCTGGACCGGCCGGCGGCACTGGCCGCGACCACCCGGCGGTACACCGAGCTGATGCACAAGGGGGATCCCGTCCACACCTGGCCGACCGGGCTGCGCTGACCGCCCCGGACCGTCCGGTGATCCGTCCCGCCCCGGGGCGAGGCAGTATGGGGTGGTCGGATCGGGACGGCAGGACGGGAGTCGGGGCGTGCGGGCGGAGCCGGAGACGGTGGTGGAGGACCTGCGCCAGGACGGGCGGGCGATGCTGCGCGCGGAGACGCTGCTGGTGCTCGCCCTGTCCCTGGGCGCGAGCGCGGTGTCCTCGCTGATCAGCTTCATCGGAGCGCTCACCAGGCCGGGCGGCCTGAAGGACCAGGCCGCCACCCTCAACGGCTCCTACGCCCCCGGCCGGCCGTGGCTCGACCTGGCGTGGCAGCTGTTCGGCATCACGACCGCGCTGGTGCCGGTGCTGCTCGTGGCGCACCTGCTCACCCGGGAAGGCGTACCGGGGCTGCGGGCGCTCGGGTTCGACCGCACCCGGCCGGGCCCGGACCTGGCGCGGGGCGCGCTGGTCGCGGCCGGGATCGGCAGCGCGGGGCTGGCGTTCTACCTCGCGGCGCGGGCCTCCGGCTTCAACCTGACGGTGGTGCCGGAGGCGCTGCCCGACGTGTGGTGGAAGTTCCCCGTGCTGGTCCTGTCCGCCGTGCAGAACGCGGTGGTGGAGGAGGTCGTCGTGCTGGCCTACCTGCTGCGCCGGCTGGACCAGCTCGGTTGGTCCCCGAAGGCGTCGCTGGCGGCCAGCTCCCTGCTGCGCGGCTCGTACCACCTCTACCAGGGCATCGGCGGGTTCCTCGGCAATGCCGTGATGGGCGCGGTGTTCGTGCTGCTGTACCGCCGCTGGGGGCGGGTGGGCCCGCTGGTGGCCGCCCATGCGCTGCTCGACATCGTGGCCTTCGGCGGGTACGCGCTGCTGGCGGGCAAGGTGGGCTGGCTGCCGACGCCGCAGCGCTGAGCCGCCCCGGCCGGTTCGAGGCTCCGGGCGGGGCGGCGGCTCAGGGGGCGGTGAGGAGCTCCCCGTCGAGGACGGTGACCGCGTGGCCGGTCAGCAGGGTGCGCTCGCCCGTGAGGGTGACCTTGACCAGGCCCGTACGGGCGCCGCCCTGGAGGCCGGTGAGTTCGGTACGGCCGCCCAGCCGGGCGGACCAGAACGGCGCGAGGGCGGTGTGGGCGCTGCCGGTGACCGGGTCCTCGTCGATGCCGAACGCGGGGAAGAAGCCGCGGGAGACGAAGTCGTAGCCGCGCGAGGGGTCCTCCGCGGGCGCCGTGACGATCACCCCGCGCCGGGCGTAGCCGCGCAGGGCGGAGTGGTCCGGGTCCAGCGCGCGCACGGTGCGTTCGTCGGTGAGCTCCACCAGCAGGTCGCCGATGTGGTCGGCGGTGTCGTGCACGGAGCGGATCGTGACGCCGCCCAGCGCCGCCGCGATCTCGGCGGGGGTCTGCACGGGCGTCAGCGGGGACGTCGGGAAGTCGAGGGTGATGGTGCCGTCCGTGGCCGCCTCGGCGGTGAGCAGGCCGCAGCGCGCGGAGAAGCGGACCAGGCCGTCCGCGAGTCCCGCGCGGGCCAGGACGTGGGCGGTGGCCAGGGTGGCGTGGCCGCACATGTCGACCTCGGCGGTGGGGGTGAACCAGCGCAGCGCCCAGTCGGCGTCCCCGCCGGGCGGCAGCGGGTGGGCGAAGGCGGTCTCGGAGAGGTTGACCTCGGCGGCCACCTGCTGGAGCCAGGAGTCCGGCGGGAAGGCGGAGTCGAGGAGCAGGACCCCGGCGGGGTTGCCCTGGAACGGCCGGTCGGTGAAGGCGTCGACGATTCGGATACGCATGGGCCGACCGTAGAGGCCCCCGCCGGTCCGCCGACAAGGCCAATCCGCGACGACTGGCCTGCCCCGTGCGGGCGGGCCGGCCGGCGCGGATCGGCCCGGGATCGGCTCGTGGTCAGCTCCGGGCCCGGACGAGGGACCACCTGGGCCCGGATCCCGTAGCCCTGGCCGCTGTGGCAGACGCCGGCCGGCCCGGGCGTGGCGGCATGGCCGCGTCGACGCGGCGTGCCTCTGCGGTGGGGGCACGGGGTGTCCGGCCTGGTCGGCGGGGTTGTCGTAAGCGTGTTTCCGATATATCGTTGACGCATCGCGACCGATCAGCGATGGTTGTGACGACACACCGTTCAGGCGATCTATGACGAAAGGAGCGCAGTCATGCGTTCACGTGGACACGGCAACGGACACGGGCACGGTCACCGGTACGGGAACGGGCCCCACTGCGGCCCCGACCGTCAGGGAGAGTACGAGGGGCGCCGGCGCGCCTTCGGCCCGTTCGGCCCGCCCTTCGGCGGCGGCCCGTTCGGCGGGCGCGGAGGGCGCGGCGGACCGCACCGGCGGGCCCGGCGCGGCGACGTCCGCGCGTCGATCCTGGCGCTGCTGGCCGACCGCCCCATGCACGGGTACGAGATGATCCAGGAGATCGGCGAGCGCAGCGGTGGGGCCTGGAAGCCCAGCCCCGGCTCGGTCTACCCCACCCTCCAGCTGCTGGAGGACGAAGGGCTGATCTCCAGCGCGAGCGAGGGCGGCAAGAAGCTGTTCACGCTCACCGACACCGGGCGCACCGAGGCCGAGGCCGGCCCCGACGCGCCGTGGGAGGCGGCCGGGCGCGGCGTCGACTGGGAGTCGATGGCCGAGATCCGCGCTGCCGGCGTCGGCCTGATGGAGGCGTTCGGGCAGGTCTGGAAGACCGGCACGCCCGAACAGCGCGAGAAGGCCGTCGGCGTCATCAACGAGGCCCGCAAGAAGCTCTACCTGATCCTGGCCGACGAGCACTGAGCCGGCCGGGGGCGAGAGCCCCGGGAAACCTGAGAAACCCGAGCGCCCCGCGCGATCCTCGCGCGGGGCGCTCCGGCGTGTCCGGCGCCGCTGCCGCCGCGGTGGGCGGCGGGCGGGGCGGTGGCGGGGCCGGGCGTCAGGCGACCAGGCCGGCCAGTTTGCGCAGCGACTCGTTGAGGGCGGCCGTGGCGGAGTCCTTGAGCTTGCCCGCCATCAGGGACACGGCGGCGCCGGTGAACTCGCCGTCGATGCGGACGGTGGTGGCCCCGCCGTCGGGGAGCAGGGTGTACCTGGTGCCGACGATCACGCCCATCGGGCCCTTGCCCCGGATGGCCAGGACCCGCTCGGCCTCCAGCTCCTCCACGGTCCAGGTGACCTCGGCCGGGAAGCCCATCATCTTCATGTTCTCCTCGAAGGTGGTCCCCACCTCCAGGGTCTGCGGGCCGCCCCGGGGGAAGCTGGTGTGGGTCATGCTCCACTGCCCGTACGCGTCCCAGTCGGTCAGCTGGGACCAGACCTTCGCGGCGGGCGCCTCGATGCGTGATTCCGCGCTGACTTCGGCCATGCGACCACCCCTTCTCGTCGGGTCCGTGCGGCGGAACGTAGCCCCGGGGGGCGGAACATTCAATACTGACGACCTGTCAGAAATCGGCCTGCCCGGCCGGTATCGTCTCAACAGGTGTCACCCTCGTGACGGTCCTGACACCGGATGTCATGATGGCCCGATGCAAGCGTCTGGGAGACATGCCGGACTGGGCCTCGCCCTGGTCTCGGCGTTCGCGTTCGGTGGTTCGGGAGTGGCGGCCAAGCCGCTGATCGAGGCGGGGCTCGACCCGCTGCACATGGTCTGGATACGGGTGGCCGGGGCCGCGCTGGTGCTGTCCCCGCTGATGTGGCGCCACCGCGGCCTGCTGCGCCGCCGCCCGGGCCTGCTGGCCGGCTTCGGCCTGGTCGCCGTGGCCGGTGTGCAGGCCTGCTACTTCGCCTCCCTGTCCCGGATCCCGGTCGGCGTCGCCCTGCTGCTGGAGTACCTCGGCCCGGCCCTGTTGCTCGGCTGGATCCGCTTCGTCCAGCGCAAGCCGGTGACCCGCGCGGCCGCGGCCGGCGCCGCCGTGGCGGTCGTGGGACTGGCCTGCGTGGTGGAGATCTGGTCCGGGCTGAGCCTGGACCCCCTCGGCGTGCTGCTCGGCCTCGCCGCCGCCTGCTGCCAGGCCTTCTACTTCGTCTTCGCCGACCAGGGCACCGACGGGTCCGAGGTGCCCGACCCGATCGGGGTCATCGCCTACGGCATGGCCGTCGGCGCCCTCGCCATGACCGTGCTGGCCCGGCCGTGGGAGATCGACTGGCACCTGCTGGCCGGCGACGCCGAGGTGGCCGGGACGATGGTGCCCGCGCCGGTGCTGGTCGGCTGGGTGGTGCTGGTCGCCACCGTGTTCGCCTACCTCACCGGGGTGGTCTCCGTCCGCATGCTCTCGCCCCAGGTGGCGGGCGTGGTGGCCTGTCTGGAGGCGGTCGTGGCCACCGTCCTGGCCTGGGTGCTGCTCGGCGAGCACCTGTCGACGCCGCAGATCCTCGGCGGCGCCCTGGTGCTGGGCGGGGCCTTCATCGCCCAGACGTCCCGGTCGGCGGCCTCCGCCCCCGCGTCCGACGCCCCGGACGCCCCGGACGGGCCGGACGGGCCGGACGGTCCGGGCCGGTCGGCGGCGCTGGACCGCGAGCCGACCAGCGCCTAGGGTGACGCGCATGCATGCGACCGTGCTTCCGCCGCCCGCCGTCTGACGCGGGCGGCCGCCACACCGTCTTCCCGACCGGCCCGGACGTACCGGGCCGGTCCGGCCCGATCCCGTCCGCCGCCGCGCGGAGGGACGGGCCCGACCGTGCTGCCCGCGAAGCGATGACCGAACTCCTCATCCTTCACGCACGCGCGGAGAACACACGTGTCCCACACTTCGGCTGCCGGGCGCAGCCTCTTCTACCTCGTCGTCGCCGGTGCCGCCTGGGGCACCGCCGGAGCGGCGGCCTCCCTGCTCTTCCTGGCCAGTGACCTCGGCCCGCTGGCCCTCTCCTTCTGGCGCTGCGCCGGTGGCCTGCTCGTCCTGCTGGGCGTGCTCGCGCTGCGCCGCGGCCGCGACAGCGGCCGGCCGCGCCCGCGTCCGGGCTCGCTGCTCTTCACCGGGCTGATGTTCACCGTCTTCCAGGCCGCCTACTTCGGCGCGGTGCAGCAGACCGGGCTGGCCGTGGGCACCGTCGTCACCCTCGGGGCCGGGCCCGTGATGATCGCGCTGGGCGCCCGCTACGGCATGGGCGAGCGGCTCGGCGCGGGCGGCACCGCCGCCGTGTGCGGGGCGCTCGCCGGGCTCGCCGTCCTGGTCCTGGGCGGCGGGGACGCCGAGGTGCGCCCGCTCGGGGTCGGGCTCGCCCTGCTCTCGGCGGCCGGGTACGCCGCGATGACGCTGTGGACCCGCGCGCAGGGCCGGCGGGGCGCCGGCGGGGACGTGCTGGTGACCACGGCCTGGTCGGCCGGGGTGGGGGCGGTGTGCCTGCTGCCGCTGGCGGTCCTGGAGGGGGTGGTCCCGCACACCGCCGCACTCGGGCGGGTGCTGTGGCTGATGGCGTACGTGGCGGTGGTGCCGACCGCGCTCGCGTACGTCCTCTACTTCAAGGGGGCGGCGGCGGTCCGGGCCGCGACGGTCTCGGTGATCATGCTGATCGAGCCGGTGAGCGCGGCCGTGATCGCCGTCCTGGTGCTGGGGGAGCGGCTGACCGGCGCGGTCGTCCTCGGCACCGTCCTGCTGCTGGCGGCGGTGGTCGCGCTGATCGTGGGCGAGGCCCGGCGGCCGGCGGACGGGCCGGTCGCCACGGGCGGACCCGGTGCCGCGGGCGGGCCGGTCGCCACGGGCGGACCCGGTGCCGCGGGCGGGCTGGAGGGCCGGCCCGCCGCGGTTCAGAGCGCCGCGAGGTAGTCCGGCAGGGTCGGGGCGGGGTCCTGGCCCTCGGCGGGGACCGGGGTGCCGTAGCTCCGGGTCACCGGGACCACGCCCGACCAGTACGGCAGTGCCAGGTCCTCGGGCTCGTCGTTGACCCCACCGGTACGGATCTTCGCCGAGACCTCCTCCAGGTCCAGCCGGATCACGGCGGTGGCGGCCAGCTCCTTGGCGTTGGCCGGCCGGGAGTCGGCGGCGCGGCCCGGGACCACGTGGTCGACCAGGGCGTCCAGCGCCGCACGCGCCTCCTGCTCGTCGGTCACCTGGTAGGCGGTGCCGTGCACCATCACCGACCGGTAGTTGATCGAGTGGTGGAAGGCGGACTTGGCCAGCACCAGCCCGTCCACGTGCGTGACGGTCACGCAGACCGGCAGCCCCGGGTCCGCCTTGCCCGCCGCGAGCAGCGGGCGCGAGCCGGTGGAGCCGTGGAGGTAGAGCCGCTCGCCGACCCGGGCGTAGAGCGTGGGCAGGACGACCGGCGCGCCGTCCCGGACGAAGCCCAGGTGGCAGAGGTAGGCCGCGTCGAGTATCGCGTGCACCGTCTCGCGGTCGTAGCGGGCCCGCTCCTTGGCGCGGGTCGGGACGGTGCGCGCGGTCTTCGCGTAGGAGGAGGACGCGACGGAGGCGGATGCGACGGGGGCGGCGGTCATGGTGCGGACTCCATTGCACTAGTGCATAATGTGGTTTGTGCTAGGAGAATATCGGATCGAGGGGCGCCGCGCATCGGACATCGCGGCCAGCGTGGAGTCCGGCGTCGGCTCGGGCGCGCTCGCGCCCGGGGCGCCGTTGCCGCCGATGCGCGAGCTGGCCGCCGCGCTCGGGGTCAACCCGAACACGGTGGCCGCCGCCTACCGGACGCTGCGCGAGCGCGGGGTGATCGAGACCGACGGCCGGCGCGGCAGCCGGGTACGGGCGCGCCCGGCGAGTTCCCCGCGCGAGGCCATGCGCATCGAGGCCCCGCCCGGCGCCCGGGACCTGTCCACCGGCAACCCCGACCCCGCGCTGCTGCCCGGGCTGGGCCCGGCCCTGGCCGCGGCCGCGGCCAGGGACGCCGAGCAGCGCGGGCTCTACGGCGGCGAGACGGTGGTGCCGGACCTCGCCGCACTCGCCCGGGCCGGGCTGGACGCCGACGGAGTGCCCGCCGGACCGCTGGCGGTGACCTCCGGAGCCCTGGACGGGATCGAGCGGGTGCTGGCCGCCCACCTCAAACCCGGGGACGCGGTGGCCGTCGAGGACCCGGGCTGGGGCAGCCTGCTGGACCTCGTCCCGGCCATGGGACTGCGGATCCTGCCGGTGGAGGTGGACGGCGACGGGCCCGTCCCGGCGAGCCTGGCCCGCGCGCTGGCCGCCGGAGCGCGGGCGGCCGTCGTCACCTGCCGGGCGCAGAACCCGACCGGCGCGGCCCTGACCCCGCAGCGCGCGGACGAGCTGCGCGCCGTGCTCGGCGAGCACCCGGGCCTGCTCCTCGTCGAGGACGACCACGGCCACGCCATCGTCGATCAGCCGCTGTGCCCGCTGGCCGGGGCCACCCGGCACTGGGCGTTCGTCCGGTCCTCCGCCAAGGCCTACGGGCCCGACCTGCGGCTGGCGGTGCTGACCGGCGACGCGACCACCCTGGACCGGGTGCGCGGACGGCAGCGGCTCGGCGCCGGCTGGGTCAGCCGGCTGCTCCAGTACGCGGTCGTGGAGCTGTGGACCTCCGGCGCGGTGGACCCGGTGGCCGTGGCCCGCTCGTACGGGGAGCGCCGCGGGGCACTGCTGCGGGCGCTGGCCCGGCGCGGGGTCGCGGCGTACGGGCGCAGCGGCATGAACGTGTGGGTGCCGGTCGCCGACGAGACCAGCGCGGTGACCCGCCTGGTGCGCGCGGGCTGGGCCGTCGCCCCCGGCGCGCGGTTCCGGGTGGAGACCGGGCCCGCCGTACGGATCACCGTCTCGCCCCTGTCGGCGGCCGACATCGAGCCCTTGGCCGAGGCCGTCGCCACCGCGGCCCGCCCGGGGACCGGGGTGCGCTACGACTGAACGCCCGCGCCCGGGGACGCGGGTGCGGCCCGCTCCGCGGCGGCGGGCCGCACCCGCGGCGGCGGGCCGCACCCGCGGCGGCGGCCCGCTCCGCGGCCCCGGGCCGCACCCGCGGCCCCGGGCCGGCGCGGGTCAGGGCCGGGCCGCCGCCCTGGGGCGGCTCTGGGTGAGGGCCGCGCCCGCCAGGACGACCAGGGCGCCGACCGGGGTGTTCCAGTGCAGCTGCTCACCGAGCACCAGGACGCCCGCCGTGGTGGCGATGACCGGGATGAAGTAGGTGACCATCTGCGCCGTGGTCGGGCCGACCTCGGCGACCAGCCCGTACTGCATCTGCAGCGCCAGGCCTGTGCCCGCCGCGCCCAGGGTGATCACCGCGAGGACGGGCCACAGCGGGAAGGCGGCCGGGGCCGGGGTGAACAGCGCGGCGAGCACGGCGAGCTGGACGGAGGACAGCAGGAGCTGACCCCCGGTCAGGGCGACCGCGGAACCGTCGGTCGAGGCCAGGGTGCGTCGGACGTAGATCCAGCCGATCGGGTAGCACAGCGAGGCCAGCAGGGCCATCGCGGTGCCCTTCGCGTCGATCCCGGCGAAGCCCTGCCAGGCGCCGAGCACCGTCAGCACCCCGAGGAACCCCAGGCCCAGGCCGGCGAACCGGCGCCGGGTCGGGCGGTCCTCGGAGAGCGCGACCAGCGACAGGGCCATGCCCCACAGCGGGGAGGTGGCGTTGCAGATGCCCGCCAGGCTGGACGGGATGCTCAGCTCGGCGAACGCGAAGAGCGAGAACGGGGCGGTGTTCAGCAGGAGCGCGGCGACCGCCAGGTGGCCCCAGGTCCGGGCGCCGCGGGGGAGGGCCTCACGGCGCACCAGCAGGACGGCCAGCAGGGCGAGGGCACCGAAGAACACCCGGCCGAACGCCACCTGGAACGGCGCGAAGGCGGTCGTGCCGACCTTGATCAGCAGAAAGCTGAAGCCCCAGACGACGGACAGGAAGGCGAAGCGCAGCCGCCAGTCGGCCGCGGCGCGGCGGAGCGTCCGGCGGGTGGGCCGGCCGGTACGGGTGGGCCG